>JAGBRZ010000176.1 GCA_017632155.1 Clostridia bacterium | reverse complement strand
CCTCGGTGGTTGCGGGAGGATTGAGGTAGTTGAGGTAATTGATGTAAGCATCTGCGATGAATTTTTCCATCTTCGGAAGGACAAGATTCATTCCCTCGTCGTTGAGGTGGCTGACATCATCGGGTTTGATGCAATATTGGATACGGAACTTGGGATTATCCATATCAACTCCCGTGAGCTCGGGATCAGCCGCGTACAGGCAGACGACACGGGGATCATTTCTGTATTCTGCAATATCCTTCATTACGTTGGCGTAAGTGACGTTACTGTATCCGCTGCTGGTATTGTTCGAATGCTTCCAGGCGGTGACAAGGATTATCAGCGCGCTCGGATACTTTTCAAGGCAATAATCAATCATATAGTTGACCGCGCCGTAGAATGTTTTGGTATCACGCGAGTCGCGGTCACCAAGGGGGACAAGCTGGCTGCGGTCGTTTCTTCCGCCTTCAAGCAGTATGATGTTGGCATCGGTTTTCTTCATTCTTGAAATGCGGCCAACCATCGGGCTTTTGTCGAGGACGAAATCCGACATTGTGCTTCCGCCGATGCCGTAGTTTACGTAATCCATTTTATACTTGTTGCCGAGCTTATTTACCCAGGTTACATCCTTGCCAAGCGAGCTTCCGCCAAAATAGCTGTCGCCCATTGCGTACATGGTTATGCCTTCAAGCTCGGGATAGTAAACATCTTCCGCGCCGACGGGGATGCTTAAAGCGAGTGCTGCGAGCAACATAGTGAGTGCCAATAAAAGTGATGTAAGTTTTTTCATTGCTTTTCCTCCAAAAACAATAGATACGGGCAATGTGCCCGTATCTATTATATCATAAATATTCTAATTAATCAATAGTCATATCAAGTTTGAATCTTGTGATTTTGCGAAGAGTGTTCTTGGGGAAGGGAGTGGTTCTGATCTTGAGAACACCGATCTTCTTGTAAGATACTGCGGTCTTGTTGTATTCGTCGATATAGGGCTTGAGGTGTGCTTTGATGTCTTCGATGCCGTTTGCCTTGACGTAATCCTCGTCGGGGAAGATCTCTGCAACGATTGCGTTGTGTGCAAGACCACGCTTGCTCTGACCTTCGTAAACAACAATGTCGAGAATACCGGGAGTGGCGATAAGATCCTTTTCGATCTCCTCGGGATAAACGTTCTTGCCGTTGGAGAGAATGATGAGGTTCTTCTTACGTCCGGTGATAAAGAGGGTTCCGTCCTCGCGCTGTTTGCCGTAGTCGCCGGTGCGGAAGAAGCCGTCCTCGGTGAATGCCTCGGCAGTAGCCTCGGGATCCTGATAGTATCCAAGCATTACGTTGGGACCCTTGACACAGATCTCGCCCTCGCCGTCCTCGTTGGGCTCAAAGATCTTGATCTCATCGCAGTCAATGGGATTTCCGATGCTGCCCGCAACAACATTACGAGATACGTTTGCCGCAACGATGGGAGCGCACTCGGTGATGCCGTAGCCGTTGAGAGTGGTGATACCCATTGCTCTAAAGAAATCAAGAATCTCGGGATTGATGGGAGCACCGCCCGAAATGATCATCTTTACCTCGCCGCCAAATGCCGCGCGAACCTGCGAAAAGATCTTTTTGCGGAGGTCGATACCTACTTTACACATACCGTTGCTGAGCTTGATCATATTCTTGATAAGCTTTTCCTTACCCTGATTCTTGATGTTAGCCCAGATCTTGCGGTAGAATGTTTCAAGATAGAGGGGAACAAGAACGAGATGCTCGGGTTTCTGCTCCGCAAGCTCCTTGGTGATGTAACGCAGACCGCCCGAAATGAAAACCTCACAACCAATGATTGCGTGACCTACAAGCATAACGGAAGAACCGTAGGTGTGGTGAGGAGGAAGCACGCCAACTGTCTTGCTTCCGAAATCGATGTAAGGAATGATATTTGTCATATCCTCAAGCACCGCCTTCTGCGAGAGCATAACGCCCTTGCCCTTGCCGGTGGTTCCGGAGGTGAAAACGAGAAGCGCGAGTGCTTCGGGATCGATTTCTGCAAGATAGTAGGGATCGGGGTTTTCGTCGAACTTCGGTTTGCCCGCACGCATTGCCGCGCGGAGGTTGCGCTCGGTGTCCTTTGCAGCGAGATAAACGGGCTCTGCCTCGAGAGAGAGCTGTTCTGCAATATATTCGCCCTTTGCCTTGATGTCCTCGTCACAGAAGAGGAAGGAAGCGTGAGCCTTGGAAACAGTGTCAGCAAGGTCTTCCTGCTGCCATTCGGGATCAAGGGGAACAAGAACGCCGCCGATCGAGAGAACTGCAAAATAGGTCAGCACCCAGTCGTAGCTGAGCTTGCCGATGATGGCACAGTGCTTGCCCGCGCATCCCATATCGGAAAGCTCGCAAGCAAGGGAGCGAACGTCCTCGCGGAGGCTTGAAAACTTGATCTTTGTGATCTCGGATTTAGCGGTACGGCGGAAAGAATATGCATATTTGTCGGCATAAGTCTCGCCTGCCCATTCAATGAGCTCGCGCATATTGGTGAAGTTGAGTTTTTCGTGGATCTGATACTTATTCATATTAAAAATACCCTTTCGGAGATAGTGAAATTAAATTTTAAGTCCTTCAAGGAGGAAGGAGAAGCTGTATTTGAAGTCCTCGACCGCCTTTTCTTTCGGCAGACCGCGAGCGACGGCATCGGCATTGTAGCCGCGGCAGAAGCACCAAATAGAGTAGGCGAGAGTCTCCTCGTCAACGTCCTTTATAAGCTTATGCTCTTTTGCGAAGACTATTAATTTTTTTATCTCATCGGTCCACCAGGAGCGGTTGAGCTCGCCGAGCGAGTCTTCCTCGAAGATGTACTGATTGAATTTCATCTTGACCTCGTAGGAAACGAGGAGCGAACGGCTGACAACGTCTTTTGCGTATTCGAAAAAGTCATCCTTAATATTGATTGGGGATTCGAAAGCCGTGCGTATCTTGACTATCGTGTTGCGGTAAACGATGTCAAGCACCGATTCGATGTTTGGAAAACGGTTATAGAAAACGCGGTTTGAAATATCAAGCTTTCGGAGTATCTGACGCACAGTGAGTGTAGCGGCGCCGCCCTCCATGGCGATCTCTTCAACTGCATTGATTATTTTTTGCGACATTTCGTCGTGAATAAGGCTAACTGCAGCCTCGGGCATAGTATCACCTCTTTCGGCACACATTGTGCCGATATTATAGCACACGATGTGCTGAAAGTCAATAGGGCGCTTGAATTATTTACTTTTCGTTAAAATGTAAATAAATGTTGAAAATCGGTTGCAAAGTGAAAATAATTGACAAAAAATTCGTTGTATGGATGAAAGGAAAAAGGAGGGCATGGATTATGACGAAAAAAGAAAGAATCAGACTTTTGATAGGAGTTGCCTTTATGGCTGTCATCTTCTTCGCCGTTGCCTCGATAGGTTGGACGAAGGCGGAATTTATCGTTGTTTATAATTACGGCTTTGACGGAAAGATCGAAACGAATATCGTCAAAAAGGGATTTGTCAAAGAACCGCCTTCGACGGGTCGGTACGGCTACACTTTCGACGGCTGGTATTATCTCGACAAGCAAGGCAACGAAATACTTTTCGATTTCGAAACCGAGCCCGTGACAAGGGACCTTGACTTGACCGCGCATTGGAAACCGTTTGAGACGGAATTTATATTTGTACTTCCACAAGGATATGGCGAATGCGAGGTTGAGAGTATGACGGTGCCCTATGGCTCGGAGTTTACTCTGCCAAAAGCCGAACGAAAAGGTTACTATTTCGTGGGTTGGGAGATATTTGACGGGTTCTTCCTTAACGATGGAGTATGGACTTATCCCGATGATGAGTTTAAGCTATATGCCCGTTGGAGCAAGTTCAGACCCGGGCAGACCTATTTCCTCGGCGAATATGAGCAGAATCTTCCCATTTATGAAAACGGAAAGCTGATTGGCTGGGAAAAGGAGCCGATTGAGTGGGTTTCGATTGATAAAAAGGACGGCAAGTACCTTATGGTGACTAAATACGTTATCGACGCAAAACCTCTTGATTCGGAACGAAAGTATAAAAGCTGGGCTGATTGCGATCTCCGCGAGTGGCTGAACGGGGAGTTCATCGATAAGGTGTTCAGCGAGGAAGAGAAGGCAATGCTCTGCGGTTACTACGATGAAAAACTCGGAACGACAGATAAGGTGTTCTTGCTGTCAAGGAAGGAAAAGGATCTCCTTTACGGTCCCGATGAATTCGGATTTGGCACAGAGTACGCCAAGCTGATGGGTTGCGAGAATACCGGCGCGGTTGGGGAAAGAGGATGGAACGGTGTAACTTATACATGCTATGGTTGGACTCTCCGTTTGTTTGAAAACAATAAAAACTGGAAAGCATGCGGCGGAGCCGAAGGGACAATGAAAGCTCATGAAATCTACGGTCTCCGTCCCGCAATATGGGTGGATGCTGAAAAACTTAATGGAAGATAAAGAAATCAGGCTGAATCGTTTAATATCAAATGATTCAGCCTGATTATTCATTTTTCATTATTCATCATTCATTATTCATTTGACCCACTAAAGGTTATTAATGAATAATGAATAATGAAGCCGCTTCGCTGATGAATAATGAATAATTATTTTGTAAAGGGAGATCAATTATCGGTCGCCTCAAAAACTTCCTTGCGTGCCATATCCTGAAGTGCGCGGAGAAGTTCGGGGGCTTTGCCGCCGACGGGTTTGCCGTCGATCTCTTCTGCGGCGAGGCAGTAGCGGCTTACCGCGGAAGATATGATCTCGTCGGCTTCCATCATTTCATCGAGCGTGAATGCTTCCTCGCGCACGGGAATGCCGAGGATCCCGCAATAGCGGATCAGATTTGCACGGGCGATGCCGGGCAGAATGAGATTATCGGTCGGTGCGGTGCGGAAAACGCCGTCCTTGATGATATGTATGTTCGAATGCGAGCCCTCGGTGACTCTGCCGTCACGGTGCAGGACAGCCTCCTGCGCGCCCGCCATTTCAGCCTTCTGCGATGCCATAACGGAGGGGATGAGGTTGATCGTCTTTATGTCGCAATGCAGAAAACGTGTGTCGGGCACGGTGATGAGCTTGATCTTTTTGTATACGTCCACCATCTCCGTCGGGCGAAGCATTACCCAGACGTTTCCGTGGCACATTTCGCCCCAGGCGTGATTGCGGGGAGCGGTGCCGCGAGTTACCTGAAAATACACCCACTGCTCGCCTGTGTCGACCTGCGTGACGAGTCTGCGGATGAGGGCGCAAAACTCCTCGGGCGTGTGGGGGATGCCGATGCCGAGTGCGTCTGCGCTTCTGTAAAGGCGTGCGACGTGCTCCTCAAGCTGCCAGACGATATGGTTGCGCGCGAAAGTCGCGTCATATACGCCGTCACCAAAATAGCAACCGCGGTCGAGCATAGGTACTCTCATATCTTCAATCGACGATATTTTGCCGTTGTAATAAGCTAAATCTTTCAATGTTTGCCTCCGAATATATTTTAATCAATGATTTCCTATATTAAGTATAGCACGAGTGAGAGAAAAAGTCAAGATTGAATCCTCAAAGCTTTGAAGTTTTGTTCAACCCGACAAAAATAAAATCCCCCCATTGACAAACGGGGATTTTTATTATATAATATAATTGTATAAAAATTTACTCTAACGGAGGAAAAAATGGATAACGCAAAGCTTCAGATGCTCAAAGAAACCGCCAGAGAGATCCGTCTTGGCATTCTTGAGGGCGTACACGCAGCAGCATCGGGCCATCCCGGAGGATCGCTCTCGATCGCTGACATTATGACCTATCTCTATTTTTCGGAGATGAACGTAAATCCCGCTGATCCCAAGAACCCCGATCGCGATAGACTCGTGCTTTCGAAGGGTCACACCGCTCCCGCTCTTTACGCAGCTCTCGCAGAAAAGGGCTTCTTCTCGAAGGACGAGCTTAAGAACCTCCGCCAGGTTGGTTCCTTCCTTCAGGGTCACCCCGATATGAAGGGCACTCCCGGCGTTGATATGACCACCGGTTCGCTCGGTCTCGGCGTTTCCGCAGCTTGCGGAATGGCTCTCGCGGCTAAGATCGACGGCAAGGATTACCGTACATACGCTATCCTCGGCGACGGCGAGTCCCAGGAAGGTCAGGTTTGGGAGGCAGCTATGTTTGCCGCTCACTACAAGCTTGACAACCTCTGCTTCATCCTCGACCTCAACGGTCTTCAGATCGACGGTAAGATCACCGAGGTTATGAACCCCATGCCCCACGACAAGAAGTTTGAAGGCTTCGGCTTCAACGTAATTATTGCCGATGCTCACGATTTCGAGTCCATCGAGGCGGCATTTGCAAACGCTCGCGCTTGCAAGGGCAAGCCTTCCGTCATCATCGCAAATTCCGTAAAGGGCAAGGGCGTTTCCTTTATGGAAGATCAGGCAAGCTGGCACGGCTCTGCTCCCAACGACGAGCAGTACGCGCAGGCAGTTGCCGAGATCAAGGCAAGCCTTTGATTAGGAGGTAGTAATTATGGCACAGAAAATAGCAACAAGAGAATCCTACGGTAACGCGCTTGCGGCTCTTGGCGAGAAGTACGATTTCGTCGTTCTCGACGCTGACCTTGCGGCTGCAACCAAGACTGGTATTTTCAAGAAGAAGTTCCCCGAAAGATTTTTCGACTGCGGTATCGCAGAGGGCAATATGATGACCGTTGCGGCAGGTATTGCGACCACCGGCAAGCCCGTTTTCGCTTCCACCTTCGCAATGTTCGCGGCAGGACGTGCGTTCGAGCAGGTTCGTAACTCTATCGCATATCCCCACCTCAACGTTAAGATCGGCGCAACTCACGCGGGTATCACCGTTGGTGAGGACGGCGCGACCCACCAGTGCCTCGAGGACCTCGGCGTTATGAGAACCATTCCCGGAATGGTTGTTCTTAACCCCGCTGACGACGTAGAGGCTCGCGCGGCTGTTGAGTGGGCGCTTAACTACGTTGGCCCTGTTTACATCCGCTTCGGCAGACTTGCTGTTCCGGTAGTATTCGACGAGGCTGATTATAAGTTCGAGTTCGGCAAGAACCTCACCGTCCGCGAGGGTACAGACGTTACCATTATGGCAACCGGTACTATGCTCTATATGGCGATCGAGGCGGCTGAGAAGCTCGCAGAGGAAGGCATTTCTGCGAGAGTTACCAACGTTCACACCATCAAGCCTATTGATAAGGAAGACATCATCGAGGCGGCAAAGACCACCGGATGCATCGTTACTGCAGAGGAGCACAATATCCTCGGCGGTCTCGGCGCGGCTGTTGCAGAGGTCGTTTGCGAGAATTGCCCCGTTCCCGTTCTCCGCGTAGGCGTTGAGGATAAGTTCGGTAAGTCGGGCAAGGTACCCGCACTTCTCGAGGCTTACGGTCTCACAACCGAAAATATCGTTGCAAAGGCTAAGGCAGCTATTGCAGCGAAGAAGTAAGATAAAAAACTGCAAGTCCGATCGGACTTGCAGTTTTTTAGTGGCTAGTGACTAGTGGCTAGTGAAGGTGAATTTTCTCGCGTTGCTCGAAAATTTCCGATTTTTATAAAGTGACGAAGTTTTGATCAAACTTTTTCAAAAGTTTGCGGGTCAAGGGCAGAGCCCTTGTCGACCTCCGCAGAGGTCGAAATATTCCCTTGCACTCCGAACCGACTGCGTCCCGCAGGCGGTTTGGAAGGAGTAAAATCGCCCCTTGCGGGCGATTTTTGCTCCTTCATTTTTTATTAAGCTGAAAATTCCGCGCCCTTTAAGAGGGACACCTCCCCTGCCCCCTCCTCGTAAACCGAGGAGGGGAACCTCGTTTCAGCTCAAATATTGTTTTCGGATAGAGATTTTGCAGATATCCATGTAATTTTGCATATTTTAAATAGGGACCCATCCCCCGCCCCATTCCCGTGAACCAGGAAGGGAATTTATGTCTTAGTCACCTTATTTATCTATGACTTGAATTGATGTTTCTGTCTAACACATCAAGTTCAAGTGCACGTAGAAATGCGGTCGCGGTATAAAGTTTGTAGTTGCCTACACGGTCGCCGTTGTCAACTTTAGCAAGCCGGTTTCCCTCTTGATGCGCATAAACATGTCGCGGAGTAGGATTGAGTACCAGTATTTGCGGACAGTCCGATTTGTAAGCAAACTTATATATCGTTGTGACTTTAAACGGATTTTTATCCAAGAAAACCATTGTTCCGTTTGGATACAACGCAAGCGGAGTCAATGAGTCGAGCGTTCCGATAAATTTGCATGAGTACGTTTTATTTCCAATGCCGACTTTGAAACTTTCTCCCTCGCAGACTTTGAAAACGGAACGGTAAGGGTATTGAATATTGGTCAGAGCGTAGCCTTTCTCACAGCAAATCTTTCTTAATTGCTTGATGCATTTATTTCGTTTGAAGAGAGCGCGAAGATAGATATAAGCTGTTATCAAAATGATCGGAATCAGCAATGCAATAAGCGTTTTATAAGTTAATAATTGTTTTATGATATGCTTGTTTGAGTCGAAGAAGGCGAGAGCGTTAATGATAAAAAATTCTCCGAACGTATAGGTAAGAGCGATTGTCAGCGCATTCTTGATGATAACCTTTTTGCCGTAAAACATTTGGTTACTGCATCGCCACCAATACCCGTAAGCCGATAGATGTGACAGAAGCGCAATTATAAACAGTATCGGAAGAAATACCGATAGAGCGATGAATTTGTTGACCGAAAAAACGTCTGTATTGAATATCACCGCCAATGCCGGATTTGTCCATCTTATTGGCATAATGATATAAATTAAACCGGCTATGAGCGATTTGAGGATCATTCCGGATTCACGAAAAGCAAAGGTCAATCGCTCTTTCAGATCAAGCTTGCTTCCGCGTGACCGATATTTTTCACGCAGATCGTTGTTATGCTTGGTTATAACATGCAATATCGAATGCGAAATCAGACAAACTGTAACAAGACATATCCAAGAGTTGATTACGGAATAATCGACATCTCGGTAGGAACTCAAGGCTTTATTTGAAAAATCTGCTATGATGTATAAAAACTGCGATGCGCAAATTATAATAAGCGGAGCCTCAACGTAAGCCACAATACCGTAAAACTTTTTTATATAGCGATTATTCATAGAGCTTCATATCCGAATTAAGAGTATCACATTGCTTTTTACAATTGAAGTATAGGCGAGAATACAGCACACAGTATGTGATCAATACGAGAATCGCAATTGTTGTAATTCCGCCTACTACAAATAAAGAAATAAACAAGCTGTGATGCTCGACGAGGATATTATTGTTGATGCAGTATATGGCTTTGTATATTGTTGGTGTGCAGAGTATCATACATATTATTGCTATGATTGCGGTTAGAAGGGCAGCAAGTGCGCATTTTTTGTAAAAAATAGACAAATGCTTGAAATGGCTTCTGAGGTTCTCGTTATCACTTATAAAATTCTTATCAACTTTTCCTTTTTTGCCGGTAAGATACAGAAAATTGCTTCTGCCGTCATATGTATGAGGAATATTATCATATCCGCTTAATACTGCCGCTGATGTCATTTGCAGGACTTTGGGTTTGTCGGTTGCATAGATAGAGGTGAAATATTCATTCGGTTCGCTTTCGGTAAAGTTTAATATACATCCAAACTGTAAATATTCGAGTTTCCACCCTTTTTTATTCATCTCGTTCAGATATTCTTCTTCTTTTTTCTTGTCGACAAAGCATCTGATTCGTGTAAGCTTTTTCATATCATTCCTCCGTGTAATATGTTTTTGCGTTATTTAGCAGTTCTTCAAGACGTTCGATTTCCTTTTTGAGCACTTTTTTGCCCTCATCGGTAATGACATATTCTCTGCGTGCGGGATCTTCACATTCGCACTCTTTTATGAGCTTTTTAGCGTTTAATGCGCTTAATGCACCGTATAAAGTGCCTGCTCCCATTTTTATTCTGCCGTTTGTTATTGCGGTGATGTTTTGCATTATGGCGTAACCGTGCGATTGCTTTTGAAGCGAAAGTAAAATATAATATGCGGTTTCGGTAAGTGCCGAGGTGTTTGTTATTCCCATGATTTTCTCCCGATTATACAGTTTCACGATATATCACGAAACGATATATCGCGTGACGATATAATTATACCACAGGTGGATTATATTGTCAATAGGATTTTCAAAAAAAATAGGATAATTGATAAACCGGGTATATAAACACATAAATTACTTCAAAAACCTTGACAACCGCCAGAAAAATGATAAAATAATATTTAATTATTTTCATAGGCAAGGAGAAAGAAAAGATGATGATCAATCGCGCACACAAAATGGATCATGTTCGTTCGGATATCCGTGGGCCTCTTTACGTTGAATCTCAAAAGATGATCAAAGAGGGCATTGATGCCCTCGAACTTAATAAATAATGAAGGCTATTGCAAATTGCAACGGCCTTTTTTAGCTTTCGGAAAAAAGTTAATAATTTTGTCAAAAATATTCGAAAATGGGTTGACAAATCGGCAAATGGGTGGTAAAATAAAGCAACTTCAAAAACCGTTCTTTGTCAACTTTCTGTCAACCCGCCGCCCGCAATTCATTTTAAGTTTTTCATCCTTGTGCGCAAGCGGCCTCCCGCCGGCCGAGAATGTTAGTGCCACACATTCCGCCGTAAAATTTATGATGGACAAACTCCTTGTCAACTCTCTTTTAAGCGAGGAAGAACTCGCCGAACTGAAAGGAAGAGAGACCCCGGGACATCCCTGGATATTTGCAATTGTTGGCGATATTTCTATTCTTTCGAATTATTGCCGAAGTGTGTTGCTTGTAAGCGACATTGAAGTCACCACGCATGAGTTCAATACTCATCACGCAGGAAAAACCATCCGTATTGCGGATATCGAGAAGACTCATACCCGCCGTATGTATGGAAACGCTATGCTCTGCCTTGAACTTAAAAACGGTCTTGAAGAAAAAATATTCCGCTACACCTTCAGCGTAAACACGCTTTGCGAGGGTGCTTCCACATTTATCAACTCTGTCGTTAAGGGCGATGATATCAAGGAAGCCACCGAATGTATGCAGGCGATTTACGAGAAGCAGCTCTCCGTCTGCCCCAAGTGTGGACGTACTCTCGCTTCTCCCGGTGCGGAATGCTTAAACTGCGCAAGCAAGAGCAAGCTCATCACCAAGCTCGGTAAGTACATAATTCCCGAGTGGCCGAAGCTTGTAATTTCGGTGATCCTTTCGATCATTGCAACTGCATTGGCTCTCATTCCGTCGATGCTTACAAAGTCCTTGATCGATGAGATTTTGCCGAACAACGACATCGCAATGCTTATGCAGGTCGTTGTAACACTTATTGCTTTGCAGATCATAAGTCACGTCATAAGCGGTACGCGTGGATACGTGCTGCGTCTTGTCGGCGACAGGATCGTATCCAATCTTCGTAACGATGTTTACGAAAAAGCGCAGTACCTCCCGATGCGATTCTATGATAAGACCTCAACGGGTGCGGTTATCAACCGTATCTCGGGCGACAGCTCGACCATTCAGTCCTTTATGCTGCGTATCACGCAGGAGGTTGTTGTTCAGTTCTTCAAGATGGTTGGTATCGTTATCGTTATGATGGTAATGAACCCCAAGCTGACGCTCCTTTCCCTCATTCCCGTTCCGCTTGTTGTTATCGGCTCGCGTATCTTCGGTAAGAAGATCCGTCCCTTCTATCTCCGAATCTGGAGAAGATGGACTGCCGTTTCCTCTATACTTCCAGACACCATCCCCGGCATCCGTGTCGTAAAGTCCTTTACTAACGAAAAGAACACCACCGAGCGCTTCAAAGAGAAGAACGAAGAGTGGTACAGAACCGACACATCCGCCGCAAAGATACTCCACGCCTTCCCCGCGATCGTTGGTACCTTCATTGGTCTTGGCTCGGTCGTTATCTGGGCGTTCGGCGGCAGTATGGTTATCGAGCATCAGATCTCGGGCGTTGAGAACGGACTCACCGTTGGTCTTCTCGTTCTCTTCATCAACTACGCCTCGATGTTCTACGAGCCCGTAAACTTCTTCGCAAACCTCAACGACTCCTTCCAGCACTTCCTTGCATCCGCAGAAAGAATACTTGATATTCTTGATGCCGAGCCCGAGCACAACTTCGGTGAAGGCAAGAATATGGTTGAGTTCAAGGGTAAGATCGAGTTCAAGAACGTAAACTTCTCCTTCGACCGTACCAAGAAGACGCTTAAGAATATCAATCTCGTTATCGAGCCCGGCGACATCGTCGGTATCGTTGGTACCACCGGTTCGGGCAAGTCGACGCTTATCAACCTCTTCCTGAGATATTACGATCACTATGACGGACAGATTCTTGTTGACGACATTGATATTCGCGATATAGATATGTCCCACTTCCGTTCGCAGATCGGCTTTGTTCAGCAGGAACCTCTTATGTTCCACGATACAATCTTCAACAACATTGCATACGGCTGTCCCGACTGCCCCGTTGAGAAGGTTCTCGAGGCTGCTGACATCGCTAATGCACACGAGTTCATCGTTCGTCAGCCCGACGGTTACGATGCTGTGCTCGGTGAGCGCGGTGTAGGTCTTTCGGGCGGTGAGCGCCAGAGAGTTTCGATCGCGCGTGCAATGCTCAAGAATCCCTCTATCCTCGTATTCGACGAGGCGACCGCTTCGGTTGACTCCGAGACCGAGCATCTGATCCAGGAAGCTATCGAAAAAATGATAGCGGGCAGAACGACCCTTATGATCGCACACAGACTGTCTACTCTGTCGAAGGCTAACAAGATCGTCGTTGTAGACAAGGGCGAGATCATCGAGTTCGGTTCTCCTGAGGAGCTTCTTGCGCTCAAGGGTAAGTATTACCGCCTCGTTGAGATCCAGTCGATGTCCGACAAGGTCAAGGAAGCCAAGAAGGCTGATAACTTTGAATAAGGAGGGATAAAGACTATGGCACTTAAATATCTTGATAAGACCGCAAAGATCGAGATGACCGACGTTTACTACGTTCAGCTCACTCTCGGCGACGGCACTGTTTACGAGAACGTTGAGCTCCGCCGTCTTTTCCCAATCTCGGATAAGTTCAACTATATCTCGCTTCTCGATAAGGACGAGCACGAGATCGCAATGATCAAATCGCTCGACGATATCACTCCCGAGAGCGCGGCGGCGATCAAGGCTTGCTTCTATGACTACTACCGCATCCCGAAGATCACCAAGATCACCGAGTGCGACGATAAGACGGGAATGCTGAAGATGACCGTCGAGACCGACCACGGTCCCGCGACCTTCCGTATCCGCAACCGTCACAGCGATATGAAGACCTACCACGGCGACCGCGTTATCATCCGCGACTCGAACGATAACCGTTACGAGATCGAGAATCTTAACAACCTCGACCGCAAGAGTTGGTTGCTTGTAGCAAGTTTTCTCTAATATTAATATCAAAAGGGCAGTTCATTGCGAACTGCCCTTGATTTTTTGTTTGTTGTTTCTTGATGATATGTAGTACAGACTCTGCTCTCCTCATCCACCACTGCGTGGTCCCCCTTCCCCGCTGGGGAAGGCTGCTTTAGCAACTGCGAACATCAGCTACAGTGATGCATATAATGCGAATGAAAAATATATCGAAAATGTTAGAATTTGTTTGATTTTATAGTGGAACTATGGTTGGATTTTTATTGGACTTTGGGGGTGAACCATTTAACGATGTTTAGAAATATTGAGCGATATTATCAATCAGCCTTCTCCCGGACCTTGGGAGAAGGTGTCGCGTAGCGACGGATGAGGGGTGGCGGAGTTTGTACCGCATAAACGATAAGTGTACTAAACAACACAAATCTGTTTTATATCTTCAACAAGTTTTTTAGCATCAAAATCTAATTTCGGATGTTTTGCAAGAATTCATTATTGACGCAATATGTGATTAACAAAGTCATCAATTGTAATCAAACCGTAGTAATTGGTTCCGCCTGTTGTATTTATTGTGCTGTGTTTGGCAGATTCCATTACACTCATCAAAGCATCATAATACTTTCCAAATTGACCAAAGAGATTTACATCTGATTTCTCTCCATTGATATGGACTACATATATCAAATGAGATATATAGTATACATCTTCATAATTGATGCAAGGAATGGTAACCACCTCGTTGAAATATGCCGAAGTAGAGTGATATACTCTTTCCGTATTCGATGGATTTAAGTAAATGAATTCTTCTTCAAAGACAATGTGAGTGCCAGTGTTGACGCCTTCTTCAAAAATCGGCTCATACATTTGAAAATGTTCGACCCTCGGAATGATCGCTTTTTGCGAAGCTATATCCCTTACAAATAAGGCTTTGTTGATCTGAAAAGCCACAACAATATTTTTATCATCGTGGATCTCTTTGATCTCATTCGCGTTTTCAAATCTTACCCAAGTAAAGTCATCGGCGTTACGATATTTGAACAGTTCGTCCTCCGTGATCACGTTGTAATATCCACACACGAAATAGAAATCTGTTGGATCAAAGTCAACGAGCAACGGCTGATGTCCTTCTTTTATTTTATCAATTTTAATCGA
The DNA here is from genome assembly GCA_017632155.1 of Clostridia bacterium. The sequence continues at coordinate 20,211 of JAGBRZ010000176.1, read as the reverse complement.
AAGTGATGTGTCGGGGATTTCATATTGCAAATGTAAGCTTTGCAAATAATCAACCAAAGAATCGATCAATTCGTCATTCAGCGTATTGCTGTCTTCGACTGCAAAGCTCTGTTCATAGGTATCGGAATCGTCATCGGCAAAGCTTCCGGTGTGCGAAAAGCAACTGCAAAGAAGCGTTAGACAAAGGAAAATGATCAATAAACAGCCTAATCTTACAGTCCTCCCAAGGACTGTATTACGAAAGAGCAGAGGATATTTGCGAATGGTGAGCGGATTTTTCATCATTAAGCAATCTCCCTTAAAGTTGTCAATATGTTAATTAAAACCGAGAATAGAATTTGTCCTCGATCGCCTTTGCAATTTCAAGCATATCGTCCTTTTTGACCTTAACGACCTGTCTGTCATAGGTGACAAGACCGTTCGTTTCGTCCTCGACGTCGCTGACCTGGGTGTAGACGGTTGCGCAAAGCCCGCGGTCTATCATCGGAATGACCTCGTTCATATAGAGGTCTTTAAGCGCCTTGCCGAAGGATTCGGTGTCTGTATAAAAGCTATATCCATAGGTCTTGTCAAGGTTGAAGGAATGCCCCTCGATCTTGCAGGAGTAGCCGCCGAATTCCGAAAGGATGAGGGGACGGTCGGGATTATTCTTTAGATTGAGTTCCTTAAAATAGATATGCTCGCTTTGGACGTCGCTTTCTTTTTCGGCGAACCAACCCGAGGTTGCGTCCCAGATGCGGGTGGGGTCGAGAGATTTGAGTCGGCGGTAGTTTTCGTCGGCATCAAACTGTCCCCAACCCTCATTGAAGATCGTGTAATAGACGACCGAGGGGTGGTTGTAGAGAAGCGCGACGGTCATTGCACTGTCGGTTTCAAAGGTGGTACGGCGGATGTCGCTCGCCTTGTGGCTGATGCCCTTTCTCAGACCCGCTGTGGGGAGTACGGTGTCGATAAGGAAACTGTATTTACCGCTGTTGACCATATCCTGAAAGACGATCATACCGTATTTGTCGCAGTAGTAGTAGAAAAGCTCGGGCTCGATCTTGATGTGCTTGCGGAGCATATTGAAGCCGAGCTCCTTCATTTTGAGAATGTCGTATTTGTAACCCTCGGGAGTTGCAGGGGTGTAGATTCCGTCGCTGTAATATCCCTGATCGAGCAGACCGTGGAAGAAATAGGGCTTTTCGTTGAGGGTTATATAGGACTTTCCGCCGATCTTTGCCGTGCCGACAGTGCGGAGCGCGAAGTAGGATTCGACCTTATCATTACCCGATTCAAGAGTGAATTCGTAGAGGTAGGGATCTTCTGGAGTCCAAAGATGCGGATCATCAACCTTTAATTCAAATTCATTTCCCTCGAAACGGTATTGCTTGCCGTCTTTGAGGGTGATTATCTTCTCGTCCGCGCCGCCCTTGATCTTGAACTTTACGGAGTCAAGAGAAGGCGTCATCTTGATATGCTTGATATAATTTTCGGGGACAGCTTCAATCCATACAGCCTGCCAGATGCCGCTGATAGGAGTGTACCACATTCCTCCGCGCTTTTTGCATTGCTTGCCGTAAGCAAGATCGGTGTCGAGATCGTCGATCACGTCAACTTGGATCGTGTTCTCGCCTTCGGTAAGATATTCGGTAATGTCAAATTCAACGGGAAGATAGCCGCCCGCGAGGATGTCGAGATTGTGCTCGCCTATTTTGAGCATAAATATCTGATCGACCGCGCCGAAGTGGAGGATGATGCGCTTGCCCTTCATCTCTTCGGGCAGAGTGAATTTTTTTGTGTATTTGTAGACTTCGTAATTCTTTTTCTCTCGTTCGATACCCGAGATTCTTGATTCGGGCGGGAAGGGGACATTGATCTTGCCGAGGTCGAGCTCCTCGCCGCTGATAACCGAAAGCTCCCACTCTCCGCAGAGCGACATATAGGAATCGCGCTTCATCTGCGGGCGGGGATACTCTGTCCAATCGCTCGAGGTGTCATTCTCGAAAGGAGTTTTCAGATCTTTGCAGAGTCTCGGCTTGTTGAAGTATTTGGATGCGACAAGGAGAAGGATTACAAGGATCGCAATTGGAACGAGCGCGGCGAGGAAGATGTTTTCATTTGGAACGAAGGATTCCGTGCCGTCGTTGTTGACGATCTTTTCTGCGTTTGCAAGGACGGTTTTGCCGATAAAGGGACCGATTATGCCGGGGAGGAGCACCTGTGAGAAGATGCGCACGCCCTGAAGTCTGCCCGCCTTATCTTCGGGCGTGAGGTCGCGGATCTTCGCGCCGAAGACTGCCATTCCAGAAAGGTAGCCGCACATCATAAGGAGCGAGCCGATGAAAACGGGGAGCTTCGGCTTGAATATGAAGAGGATAACATATCCGACCGCGAGCCACGCAAGCGAGAAGGATGATGAAAATCCAAAACCCTTCTTGTCATAAACCTTGCCCCAGAATGCCGTTGCGACCGATGCGAGAATGATTGCGGGAGCCATTACGAGAACGTAATCCGCCATGCCGAGCGATACCTCATAATATATAATAAGGTAGGGCATAAATATCTGGATCGAGGTATTGAAGATGACAAACGCCGCAAGGTAGAAGTAGAACGCGGGATTTGATTTGATAGTCGAAGGCATAAAGCCGTAGAAGACGTTCTTTATGTACCCTGTTTCGGACTGCGCGGGGCATTTGTCCTCGATGGTGAAGATTCCGAGAATACCGATCAGAAGTGTAGCGACGCCGATGATGGCAAAGATCATTACCCAGCTTTGCGCAAGGTTGAGGTCGAATGCCATAAAGCCGCCAAAAACGGCAAGGATGGCAACAAGAGGCATCATCGAGTTGATACCCTCGGCAGAGCCGCGGTTGGTTGAGTCGGTCGAATCGGTCAGCCACGCGTTGTATGCCGCATCGTTTGCGGAAGAGCCGAAGAAGGTCATTATGCAGTCAAGGGCGATGGTCAGCGTGACGCAGATGGCGGATGCGCTTGCAGCCGCGGGGAAGAGAGCCTCAATTATATCGAGCCTCAGGAGCGCGAAGGCGAATATCGAGATACCCCAAAGGATGTATCCGCCGCAGATAAAGACCTTGCGCTTGCCTATTTTATCGGAGAGCGCGCCGATGAAAACCGTCGTCAGCGTTGCCGCGATCGCACTTGCCGCGACCATAAGGGAAATATCCTCGGCGGAGGCATTGAACATTTTGTAGATAAAAACGTTGAGATACATATTCTCAACGACCCACGCGATCTGTCCCATCAGTCCGAAAAGGACGAGAGCGAGCCAGAAGCGTCCCGAGAGCTTGTTTTTCATTTTGAAAACTCCTTGTTTTTGATGTTTTTATTTTATCACAAAGCATACATTTTGTCAATGATGAAGCCGAAAATCATTGACTTTTGATTATATTAGTGCTATAATTTAAATAATAACTCTCTTTGGAGGTAATATTTATGGATTACGGCATTCAGCTTTACAGCATTCGCGATCTTGCAAAGGAAAATTTTGAAGAGGCGGTTGCGGCAGCCGCTCGAATCGGCTACGCATCGATAGAATTTGCGGGATTCTTCGGCAGAACCTCCGCACAGGTAAACAAAGCAATGGAGGATGCGAGCATTCGCATCTGCGGCACTCATAGCGGATGGGGCGAGCTTGCAAATGATTATGAAAACACTCTCCGTTTCCACAAGGAGATCGGTAATAAGCATTACACCATCCCCGGAGCAGATCTTTCCACTCCCGAAAAGCTCAAGGATTTCGTTGAATTCCTTAATTATATGACCCCCAAGCTTGCTGCTGAGGGCATTGAGCTTGCATATCACAACCACTCGCGCGAGTTTATCGTCAATGATTTCGGAGTTCGAACCCACGATGTTCTTGCGGAAGAAACTAATGTAAAATTCGAAATTGATACCTATTGGGCGTTCGTTGCGAACGAGGATCCCGCAAAGGTTCTTGAAAAATACTCGCACAGAATGTCGCTTATCCACCTCAAGGACGGAACTCCCGAGGGTAAGGGCAAGTCGCTCGGTCTCGGCGCGGCTCCGCTTGCGGAGGTAGTCGCAACTGCCAAGAAGCTCGGTCTTTATATGATCGTTGAAAGCGAGGGTCAGGAGCCTGACGGACCTGCAGAGATCACTCGCTGCATCGATTGGCTCAAGATCAACGGATAATGACTACTGATTTAATTAAAAATAAAAAGCGCCGCCGTCCAATGGGCACGGCGACGGTTATGGCTCTCGGATTTCTTGCGATAATCACGATCGGAGCGGTACTTTTGATGCTCCCGATTTCGAGCGCATCGGGTGAGTTCACGCCACCGCTGACTGCTATGTTCACCGCCGTCAGCGCGACTTGCGTGACGGGACTTGTAGTGGTTGAAAGCGGACTTTATTGGAGTCTTTTTGGCAAGATAGTCATAATCGTTCTGATCCAGATCGGCGGACTCGGATTTATGACCATGGCTGTTCTGCTTTCCGTCATCATCCGCCGCAGCCTTTCGCCGCGTGACCGCGTTCTTGTTGCCGCATCCTACGGTATCACTGATTTTGGCGGTATCAACGTGCTCGTCAAGCGAATTCTGCTTGGAACTCTGTGCATTGAAGGTGCGGGAGCGATTCTGCTTTCTTTGCGTTTTATGCCCGAATTCGGTTTCCCGAAGGGAATGTGGTATAGCGTTTTTCATTCAATTTCCGCTTTTTGTAATGCGGGATTTGATATTCTCGGAAACGGCGATTCTATGGGCGCTTACGCGAAAGACCCTCTGGTAAGCATTACGCTGATGCTTCTGATACTTCTTGGCGGAATCGGATTCCCCGTGTGGAATGAATTTATCGGGCACAAGAAAAATCAAAAATTCAGTGCCTATACGAAATTTGTGCTCATACTCAGCGGAGTTTACGTTGCCCTCGGAGCTGTTGTTGTTGCTTTACTTGAATGGAATAATCCTGAAACCATCGGTGAGATGGGGTTTGGAGCGAAGATACTCAATTCCTTTTTCCAATCTGTGACTTGGCGCACTGCGGGATTTACTGCTGTGGATAATGCCGCACTTAATGAAGGAACGAAGCTTTTCGGTTTGTTCTGGATGTTTTCGGGCGGCGCCTCGGCATCGACTGCGGGCGGCGTAAAGATTGCAACAATCGGCGTTATTATGCTTGCCGCGTATTCGGTTGCCATTGGCAGAAGCGAGATCAATTTTATGCGCAGACGTATTCCTCTTGAGGCAATGATGCGTGCGCTTGCGCTTGTGGTCATTCAGATTCTGCTCACTGTTGTGGCAACTTTGATATGCACGGTTACTTGCGGTGCTATGGACGTTGAAGGTATTGACATTTTATATGAAGTTGTGTCTGCCGGTGCGACTGTTGGTTTGACCGCCGGATTGACACCGATCCTCCCTCCCGCCGCATTGGTGGTTTTGATGTTTATGATGTATTTCGGACGTGTGGGAATTCTGACGGTGACCTTCTCGCTTCTTGGAAAGGCGGGAGGAAATAAATCCTTGATCAGTTATCCCGACGCCAATATTTTGATAGGATAGGAAGTTCACAATGAATAGCTTTTGTATTATAGGACTCGGAAAGTTCGGCACATCGCTTGCAACTGCGCTTGTGGATGCGGGCAAACAGGTAATGGTTATCGATACCGATTCCGAAAAGGTCACTCTTATTGCCGATCACGTCACGAATGCCGTTATAGGCGACGCGACCAATTTGAATCTCCTCAAAGCATCGGGCGTTGCAGATTACGATTGCGCGGTCGTTTGTATGACTGAGAATATCAGCGACATCATCCTTATAACCATCCAACTCAAGGAGCTCGGCGTGAAGTACGTTATCTCCCGTGCGGTCAATGACGGTCACAGAAAGGTACTCGAGCACGTTGGCGCGGATGAAATTACCTATCCCGAGCACGATATGGGCGAACGCCTTGCTTTCAAGCTCTCGCATTCCACAATCACGGATTTCGTGCAGTTCAAGGGCTACAAGGTCGTTGAGATGGCAGTTCCCGAATCCTGGGTCGGCAAGGATCTTATCACTCTCAATCTCCGTAAAGCATTTGGCGTGAACGTGATAGCCGTCAGATATTGCGATGGCAGACTTGACGTTTCGCCTTCTCCCACACGCGAGTTCAACGCGGGCGAGATAGTTTCCGTTGTCGGCGATGACCACGATATTGAAAGAATGACGGAGAAGATCAAGTAATAAGTTTAGTAAGCAGACTGCGTTTCCCCGCGGTCTGCTTTTTTTCTCGCGCGCGAATATATTCCCACATATCGCGTGCCTTTTTGAGGCGGCGATAGATAGTTCGGTCGTCGCAATGCATCTCGTCGGCAAGCCTACGGATGCGAAGCGTTATTTCATTAGAATGCAGTTTTGATCCCGCGGTTGCAAAATATATATCGCGCACGGCGCGAATGGCGATCATATCGCCGAGAAATTCGAGCAAACGCAGGGTGTCAAAAACTGCAAGCATATCAAGCGCGGCGGAGTCGCTGCAGATGCCGCGTATTCTGCAGACTGTGTCAATAGCCGACCACGACCCCACAAGCCCCAGCCTTGCATAATTCCGAAAAGCCCGCGCCGCACTTTCTGTCATAATATCTTTTTTCATTAATTTCTCCCATAAAGAACATCTGTTCTATATTATAACATAATAAATAGGATTTGTCAAGTACAGAAACTATCAGCCTCCGACAAATGTTTGCTTGCCGGAGGCTGATGCTTTATGATTCGATCTTTGATACTATATCTTCGAAAATCGGATTTGCCTTTAATGAAGTAATGATTGCTTCTTTAAGTTTTCCGTATGGATGTGCTAATTTTCCTGACTGTGCAACACTATATCCATACTTTTTGCAACCACACAAAATAGATTCGCACTGTGTACTGTAAGGAATTGTATCGTGCTTTTCCGCACATAACAAAGCTTTTTCGACATAAAGACTTGCTTCGTCCGCATTTCCGATGTTCATACAAATTTCTGCAATTTTTATATATGTGTCTGCTTTTTCTTTCAGAGCGGATAAGTTATCTTCACATTCATATACAACATCATAAAACGCATTACTTTTTTTCAAAAGTTCTATCTGTTCTTGTGGAGTATAGTGGTAGAGTAGTTTCAATATTGATGTTTTGAAACGATAGCAAACCTTTGCCATATCTGTTTCTAAAATGTGTGATAGTTGTTCCTCGCCCGTCAGAAGATCGGATAAAACTGCTTGGCGCGTTTGTGCCATTGTAGGCAAACGGCTTGCCGACTCGATTCCGTCGTTCTGCCGACCGGTTTTATAATAGGCATAACAAAGTTCCGTTCTTGCCCAATTCAAAATGTGCGGGTTGCGGCAATTTGACATAAGATACTCACCGAGCTCGATACTTCGCTTGGGGTTAATATTCTGTGCTCCGTATACTATCCATGCCATAAGCAAATGGTTATTCGGATATTTTCGTAACCCTTCCTCGGCTTTTCTTACCAAAGTAGCTTCATCGCGCATTACATCACATTTGCGCAGTTCTTCTTGCAGAGTATCGACATATTCTTTTTCTTGATACTGATCGGCTCCCATTAAAGCATCTATTGTAATGCCGAAAAAATTTGCAATTTGGGGCAGCATTTCAATATCCGGATAACATTCTCCTCGTTCCCATTTGCTTATGGTTTGGAAACTTACGCCGAGTCGCTCCGCGAATGCTTCTTGTGAAAGATTGCTTTCACGTCTGTTTTTCTTAATATTTTCCGAAATGTAAAGTCCCATAACAATCTCCTAAACAAATATTCAGCGAGCTCTGCTGTGTATATATTTTATCATATAACCAAAACAAATACAATAACGCATAATTAGAACCATACTCGCCCATTACGGGAATTTTTCTATTATTTGATATATAGAACAGCCTCGGCAAGATCATTACTTACCGAGGCTTTCAACTATTTATAACTTTCCTTTTGACTTTCGTAGCTCTACTGTCACGGAAGCAAGCTTCCGTCGGCAAGTTTATAAATATTCTTTTCGTTAAGGAATATGATATGGATGGAGGGGTCTGCTTCTTTGATCACGCCCGCATCAAATTCCGGCGACGAGCGATAGATGGCTGTTCCGAAGGTATTTGACAGATAATCGATCATAATTATTCGGTCCCAATCACTTGAAAACGAAAATTCAATTCGCGGAAGTGAGGGGAGCTCTTTTCTGTATTGCATTTTTGCGAAAGCCATATCGTAATTGTCGTAGCTGAAAAGGATCTGATATTTCTGCACAAAGTCGGTTGAAAGCGAAACGGTTTTGTTTTTGATGACGTTTTCAAGCGACGCAGCGCGGGCAAGCGACTTGCCGGCTCCCGAATGCTGAACAAGATCGTCATCCTTCAGTGTAACGGGAGTTATGACTTTTTTCACATCTGCGGGAAGCATCTCGATAACTGCGCGATATGCATAGTATGCGCCGCGGCTGTTAAGCGAGTCCTCCGTGTTGTTATAAAGTTCGCCGTGAACTTTTGAATTGATAAGATAGCTTGACAGATCAAGAAAATTGCCGACACCGCGCTTTGCAAAATAATCGCCAACCGATCTCAGCCTTGTGTGCTCACTCGGCTCTCCCATAAATTCGGGCATTCTTTCGGAATAAACGGTTTGTGCGTTGGGAATAACGGCAATATAGCAGTCAACGCCAAGCTCTGCATAAGCCTCTGTGATGTTTCGAATACCCTGATAATAAAGCGCAAGCTTTGCAGTTTCGGGCTCAAGCTCGCCGTAATAATCGGCAACGTAATTATATTTGTTCGCTTCATCGTAAGTGGGGAAGAGAAATTCATCATCGCCGAGAATGACTTCGTTTGTGGGAATTATGCCTAAAAGATAATAATCGACGTAGGTGATAGTTTTTCTGACGGTGCTTGAAAGATAGAAGGTATCGGCGAATTTTGTGAGGACTATATTATTGTGTTCCTCGCCGTCAAAATAACCTTCAACGGTGTCGCCGGTTCCAAGATATGCCGAGATTCCGAAATTGAGCAGGAATGAAAGAAGAATTCCGACAAACAGAACGATTATAATTACTCCGAGTGCTCTTGAATGCTTGTTTGCAAGCAAAACGGCTTCGATATGGCAATCAGATCCCGTGTTCAGCTCTGTGCTGTTTGGGGATTCGACAGATTCATAATTATGCGTGTCCATGGGAACCTCCTTTCTTTGGTTTAAAAAATTATGTCGCGGAAGGGCATTGTTGAGAGCGCGGGATATTGGGGCAGATAGTAGTATATGCAAAGAACGAATATAACAAGGATCAACAGCGACCATACCCAAAGGAACGCGCTGTTTCTGACAAAGGGGGATTGATGTCTGCGTGACCAGATTCCGAATATGACGGGAAGCTGGACGACAGCCATTATTGCAAGTACGATCAGTATTTCGAGATTCAAAAGCGTGCTGTTCAACAGGAAAGACTGCATCGGCTTGAAAAGAGTCATATTTCCGAATATGATCTCAAGGCTCGAAAGGTCGCGGGTCTTGATAAGCATCCAAAATAGAGTTACGAATGAAAACGTGTATATCCAACCAAGAGGCTTCAGACCCTTTCTTTTGCGCAAGGCACGGTTGACATCTAACAAACAGTCAAGCAGAGTGGGCACAAGAAGAAGTGCGATAGCGGGGAGAACGCGTATGCCTATTTTGAACCACAAAAGCAAAACAAGCGAGCAGAACAGAGATATTACTGTGTTCCATATCTTTTTTGACTTGCCGCTCTTTTCCTCGATCGCACAGAGCGAGGAAAGGGGACGGCGGATGTAGTCATCGATCCACAATGTGAGACTCGAGAGGAAGTTGTTTGCGTAATCTGCGGGGGTAAACGAAAGAATGCAAGCGCCGAAATCGGGGGCAAGCGGGATGCCGAGCATCGCGGAAATTCCGCGACCCATATCCGAATATCCCGAAAATGCGTAATAGACCGACACAAGTAAAATTGCGGCAAGGATCACGGCAACGCCGATGCTGAGGGGTTCTTCTGTGTAATGAAGAAGTCTATCGACGATTGAGTCATACGATTCCTCAAGAAGCGCGGCGATTGCTATCCTTTTTATAAATCCGCGCGCGAAGAGGATAATTCCCGAGGCAACTCCCGCGGCTGTGAAGCGGATGTTTTCGGACTTGATGAGAGTTTCAAAGTTTTTGTATTTTATGACAGGTCCCGCGATCATAACGGGGAAGTACGTCACGTATATAAGCACGTCGGCGAAGTTTCGCGGCATATGAGCGTCGCCGCGTCGAACGTCCATAATGCAGGAGAAGCACGCAAGCAAATAAAATGAAGCTCCGATCGGAATGTATCTTGCCGCAGCGGAAACGTCTGCCCAAACTCCAAGGTATCGAAGAACGGCAAGAACGCCAACAAGCACGCAAACAACGAACACCATAACGTATTTCTTTCTGACGCTGAATACCGCAAAGGTGGCACAATAGGTGAATATCGCGCAGAGCAACAAAAAGAGCAACGCCGCGGGATTACCGAAATTGGCTATTCCGTAAAATGTAAGGCTGAAAATACATATGGCGCTTGGTTTCAGCCGCGTGGGAATAAGCGTATATATGCCCAACATAATGGGTAAAAAAAGCAGCAGAAAAACAGGGGATGTAAACAGCATATTCTTTCCCTCCTTTTCTGCCTTAATGTAATATGATTTATGATAATATAATATCATATTCCTTTGAATAATTCAAGTAGCATTATTGTTTTGTCGGAAAATGTTAAAAAAATATATCATATTTATCAAAAAAGCATTGACAAAAGCACGGAAATATAGTACAATTATGGTAGTGGCTTATGCTAACTTATTTCACGAAAGGAAAACAAACAAAATGAAAAAAGCACTATCGCTCATCCTTTTCGCAACCATGATCATCTCGCTTTTCGCATTCCCGACAAGCGCGGCATGGGACGGAACTTCCGCTTCCTCTTCTCTTAAGGGAGAGGGAACACAGGCTTCCCCCTATCTCGTAGAAACTGCAGAGGACCTTGCGTTCCTCGCTAAGTCGGTAAACGAAGGCAATTCCTACGAGGGCAAGTACATCATCCAGACTGCCGATATCGACCTCGGCGGTAAGGAATGGACTCCCATCGGATTCCAGGACATTAACGATGCAAAGACCGACGGCAAGGCAGCAGCTCCCTTCTCGGGCGTTTACAGCGGTCTCGGCCACAAGGTAACAGGCCTTAGCATCACAGAGGAAACCACAAACCACCTCGGCCTCTTCGGATACGTAATGTCCGGCGCAACCGAGGCAGGTATCGCAAACCTCACCGTTGAGGGCGGTATCATTATCGAAGGCGTTCTTGCTAAGAGCTTCGGTGTTGGCGGTATCGTTGGTTCTCTCGGTAAGGATTCTGCTGATTTCCCCAACAAGGTTTACCTTCTCAACTGTGTTTCCGACGTTGATATCAACATTACCGTTTGCTACGGCGAGCCCAGAATGGGTTCTGCTGCAGGTTATATCTTCAACGGCACAGTTCAAAACTGTGTTGCAAACGGAGATGTAAGCGTATCCGGAACCACCACCTCCAGAATCGGCGGATTCGTCGGTCAGAGTAACCGTACACAGTATCTTAACTGTGTTACCAACGGCAACGTAACCTCCGACCTTGAGAATGCCAAGGTTACCGCAAGAGCAGCAGGCTTCTGCGGCGTTGTAACCCGTGGCGGTATGGCAGGCGACGAGGCAGACGCTCAGTATACAGTATTTGAAAACATTATTACAAACGGTAAGATTTTTGCTAAGAGCGGCTCGACCGTTATGTCAGCAGGAATCGCAGCTGACTTCTATGTAAACGCTACCACTTGGCCCGGCAAGGACTGCAGAGTCAAGATGATCTACTGTGTAAACAATGGTGACGTAACCGCTGAAAGCACCGGCGACAGCGCATATCCTCACGCAGGCGGTCTTGCAGGATACCCCGGCAACGGCAACACTGAATTTGAATTCATTAACTGCGCAAACGCAGGTGTTGCTCTGAGTGTTGGCGGTAAGGAGCAGCGTATGAGCGGTCTTGTAGGAACCGTTTATGCAAAGGAAGCTGAATACAAGTTCGACCAGTGCATCACCGTTGGTGAGATGGCATCCAGCTGCTTCAAGCCCGTAAACCCCGATACAGCTCTCTTGACTTGTACTGCTAATGCAGATTCCGCTGCTCTCATTCTTGCGAACCTCAGCGTTGAAGGAATGATGAAGCCCTCTGAGCTTCAGATCGCAGGCTTCAACCCCGCAAAGGGACTTGCAGAGCCCGAGCCCGAGGTTACCGAGCCCGTAGTTACTGAACCCGTAGTTACCGAGCCCGCTCCCGAAGAGACTAAGCCCGCTGATCCCGTTCCCACCGGCGATGCTTCCATCATCTTCATCGTACTCGCAATCATCTCCCTCGGCGGCGTAGCAGCTGTTGCAAAGAGAAGAGAAAACTAATCAAGCCACAATACCGCTTCTCAATTAGCGGTTTAATATGAAAAGCACCCTTGCGGTCATTCAGACCGCAAGGGTGCTTTTATTTATAAGGTTAATAAAACAGCACAGCCGACTCAATGCCGGCTGTGCTGTTCTGTGTTATTATTACTTTACGATGCAGCTTTCGATCTCGGTGAAGAAGGGATTGTCCTGGTTTGTGTGAGCGGTAAGCTCAAGCTCTTCTCTGAGGTCAAGGCAGAACATACCCATGATTGACTTGCCGTCCACGGTGTATCTGCCGGACTTGAGTTCGATGTCAAAGTCATACTTGCCTGCAACTGATACAAAGTTGTAAAGATCAGCGATAGTTACAAGGCGAATTTTTACTGTTGTGATGGTTTCCATTATATTACCTCCGTTTGGTTGATTTACTGATATTATTTTACCATTTCGGGTGCAAAAAGTCAATATGAATTTTATTAATTCGAGCTAAAATATAGATATATTTTGGGTAAATTAAAATTACAATTTTGGGAACTTGCAAAATGGTAGATATATATATGATAAAATTATTAGAAGAATATCGAACTCAAATAAAAATCTAATATAAATTATTAGAATATAATGAAATCAAAAAGCCAAATTTGGGTATTGCAAAATGCTTCAAAATGTAGTATAATAATATATATAGGAATAATATTACAAGGATAATAATATGGCAGTAAAAAAGACTGAAACTAAAACTAAAAAAAGCCCCTCCGCAGAACCTGAAAAAAAGGCAAAAGCGGTTGCTAAAAAAGCTACAACAGAGGTGAAGAAAGTCCCCCTTTCGGATGATCCCGCGTCTTACAACAACGACAGTATCACCCTTCTCAAGGGTGCTGACAGAGTAAGAAAACGCCCCAGCGTCATTTTCGGATCCGACAATATCGAGGGATGTAAGCATTGCTTCTTCGAGATACTTGCCAACGCCATTGACGAATCGAATGCGGGCTACGGTCGCGAGATCAGAGTTTCCGCATATAACGATCACTCGATGAAGGTCGAGGATTTCGGTCGCGGCGTGCCTCTCGGATACAATGAAAAAGAGGGCAGATATAACTGGGAGCTCGTTTTCTGCGAGCTTTTTGCGGGCGGTAAAATGGACAATAATACCGACGATGCGGTTTATAAATCCTCCCTTGGAACCAACGGTCTCGGTGCCTGCGCGACGCAGTATGCATCTTCATTTATGACAGTTGATTCCTTTGACGGAAAGTTTGTCAGCTCAATCAGATTCGAAAAGGGTGAGCCCGTGACCGAGCTTGAACGCTTCGAGCTTGCGCCTTCGGACAGAAGAACGGGTACCGTCATTCATTGGCGTCCCGACCTTGAGGTCTTCACTGACATCAATATTCCTTCCGAATATTTCAAGGAAGTTCTTCACCGTCAGGCGGCGATCAACTACGGCGTAAGGTTCCTCCTCGAGATTGAAAACGACGAGGGAAAATTTGAAAATTTCGAATATTTTTATTCCGCTGAGGACGGTCTTCGCGAGTATCTTTGCGAGCTTGCCGAAAACAAATTCCTCACCGAACCCGTCTTCTGGCAGTCAAAGACACGCGGAAAAGACCGCGGCGACAGACAGGAATATCCGCTTGAAGCCGATTACGTTTTCTGCTTCACGCAGGCGATCGGCGTTCAGGAATATTACCACAACTCGAGCTACCTTGAGCACGGCGGTTCGCCCGACAAGGCGGTGCGTGCGGCTTTTGTAAGCGCGATCGACAAATACCTGCGCGACTCGGGCAAGTACAACAAGAACGAAACAAAGGTCAATTTTTCCGATATTGCCGACAGTCTTGTGCTCGTTATCTCGAGCCATTCAACGGTTGCGTCCTACGAAAACCAGACCAAGAAGGCGATCACAAACTCCTTCATTCAGGAGTCGATGACCGAGGTGCTGAAGGAAAAGCTTGCGACCTATTTCGTCGAAAAGCCGCAGGAAGCTGAAAAGATTGCGGCACAGGTACTTCTCAATAAGCGAAGCCGCGAAAGCGCGGAGAAGAGCAGAATTGATATAAAGAAGAAGCTGACGGCAACGATGGACGTTTCCTACCGCGTTGAAAAATTCGTCGGTTGCCGCTCAAAGGATCCCTCGATCCGCGAGCTTTATATCGTTGAGGGAGATTCCGCACTGACATCCTGTAAGCTCGCCCGCGAGGCTGAATTCCAGGCGATCATCCCCGTCCGCGGTAAGACGCTCAACTGTATGAAGAGCGACTACAAGCAGATCTTTGCAAGCGAGATCATCGTCGATCTACTGCGCGTCATTGGTTGCGGAGTCGAGCTTGATTCAAAGGCAAAGAAGCATAGTGATATGAGCGAATTCGATCTCTCTGCACTCAAGTGGTCGAAGATCATAATCTGTACCGATGCCGATGAGGACGGCTTCCAGATCAGAACCCTGCTTCTGACAATGTTCTACCGTCTGCTGCCCACCCTTATCGAGGAGGGAAAGATATTCATCGCCGAAACCCCTCTTTACGAGATCACAACCAAGGACGATACCTATTTCGCATATGACGAAAAGGAAAAGACCGAGATACTCAAGCAGATCGGTGACAAGAAATACACCCTTCAGCGTTCAAAGGGTCTTGGTGAAAACGAGGCAGATATGATGTCGCGCACCACCATGAAGCCCGCAACGCGCAGACTTATCGCCGTCAAGCCCGCAGATGCGGCGGCGACCGAGGAGATCTTTGACGTGCTTCTCGGCAACAACCTTGCGGGACGAAAGACCTTTATCGCGGAACACGCGGGAGAATATATGAAAGACGTTGACGTTTAATGAAAGGATTTTAGCTATGAAAAAAATTATACTATTCATTACCCTGCTGCTTGCCCTCGTTATGATGATCCCCACAATGATCTCTTGCGACGGTGAAGAAGCAGAGGAAACTATCCCGGAAACAACCGAGGCTGTTGTTGAAGAAACCGAAGCCCCCAAGCCCGAGCCCATCAAGCTCACCGATGGAAACAAGCCTCTTTATACCATCGTTCGTCCCGACGAATCCGATGCCGTATTCGATCTCACCAAAAAGCTTGTCGAAGATCTCAAATCGGCTACCGGTGTCGATTTTAAGAATACCACCGATTTCATCGGTTGGAATACTGTTCGCGATCCCGAGGCATACGAGATCCTTCTCGGCTTCACCAATTACGATGAAACCGCAGAGGTTCTGAAGGACCTCAAATACTTTGACTACGCCGTTGTTGTCCGCGGACATAAGATCATCATTACCGCGTATACCGATGCAAGCCTTAAAAAAGCGGTTACCTATTTCCGCAACAATATCATTCCCCTTATCGCCAAGGGCGAGGACGGCAATTATGCCATCGCGGAATTTACCGACGAGATCTATCGCGGCAAGTATAACGTTGATTCGGTTACCCTTGACGGCAATCCCCTTCAGAACTACAAGGTAGTATACGGTAAGGGCACGCCCGCGGGCGAGGCTGCAGCACAGAAGGTTGTTGAGGTTCTTGCCACCGCAACGGGTATTTATCTGCCTATGTCGGACGATAAGGAAGCGGAAACCGAATTTGAGATACTTGTCGGCAAAACAAACCGTGCCGCAAGTGCCGGCTCTGATGTCGTTGCAAATCTTTCCTATAACGTATCTCTCCAATCCGGCAAGCTTGTTTTTGACTGCCGAAGCCTGCGCACCGCAGAGGCGGCTGCAAGAAAGCTTTACGCATCGAAGATGTCGTCCGGTGCCAATATCGAGCTTACCTCGGGCGAGCTTTGCTCGGGCACTCTTCTTGATGAAACCGATTTCCCGATGACTGCGGGAAGCGATCTTCGTATCGTTACTTATAACGTCCTCACCGAAAAGTGGGGCGGAACCGAAACCTCTGCACGTTCCGAGGTTTTCGGAGCATTCCTTGACGTTTATAAGCCCGACGTTGTCGGCGTTCAGGAGCTTTGCGAAAAATGGAGAAAATACCTCCCCGATCACCTCGGTGATTACAAGCTTATCGGCACTGTACGTGAGGATAAGGGCTTCAGCTATTCCGCAATTGTTTACAATGCGGCTAAGTATGAGGTTCTTGCTCAGGGTTGTGAAACTTATTCCTACCATGCAAGCGCAGAGTGCAGAAACATGTCTTGGGCGGTCTTTATGGATCCCAAGACGGGTGTAAAGTTCGCGTTTATCTCGACCCACTGGGATTTCGGAGATGAGGATAATAAGCAGAAGATGCGTAAGGTTCAGGCAGAGGAGATGTCCGCAAAGATCAAGGCGCTCAAGGCTGAACATAACTGCCCCGTCATCATCACGGGCGACTTCAACTGCAACAACACGTCGAGCTCTTACAAGTATTTTATGGAAATCAACGGTATGACCAATGCCCTTACAAACTCCGAGTATTATTACAATGCAAAGGGTACCTCGTCGATCGACTTCGTTATGATCACGAAGGAAGACGGTGTGTTCAAGGGCTATCGCAAGCTGCTTGAAAACGGACTTGATGTTCTTTCCGACCACAAGGCAAACCTTGCTGACATTGATCTGATTCCTTAAATTTTTGAAATTGAAAACCGCAGTCCACGGACTGCGGTTTTTCGCAAAAGGTGATAAATATGATTCTGATAAATAAAAATATGCCCACAGAGGCTTTCTTGATACTTGAAAAAGCGGCATCAAGGCTGTTGTCAGTTCGGGCGGTGCCTATGGGAGAGGGATTCTCCGTTTCGCTTGAGATCGATCCCGCGCTTTCGAACGAGCGTTACGTAATAGAATCAAAAAACGATGGATGCGAGCTCCGTGCGGCGGATGGACTTGCCCTCTTTGCCGCATTCGGAAGATTTTTGCGACTTTCCCGTTTTGACGGAAAGGGTGGATTTATTCCGTTTGAAGGCAAGCTTGATTTCACCCCCGCAAAAAAACTGCGCGGTATGTATTTTGCCACACATTTTGATAATTTCTATCATTCCGCGCCGATTGAGAAGGTTTGCGAGGTTGTCGAGGATCTTGCCCTTCGCGGGTGCAACAGTCTGCTGGTTTGGTTCGATATGCATCATTTTGAGTCGATGGAGGATGCGGGCGCACAGGCACTTGTCAAGCGCCTCCGCGCGATACTCGGGTATGCAAACAAGATAGGCATCGGCGGTTCGCTGACGATGATATCGAACGAGGGATTTTCCTCGTCGCCCAAGCATCTGCGCGCCGAGTGGCAGGTGCAAAACGGCTACCACGCAGAGCCGGATTCGCATTACCACGTCGAAATTTGCCCCTCAAAGGAGGGCGGAATCGAGGAGATCCTGCGCGCGCGCCGTGCAATGCTTGAATATTTTGCCGATCTAAAGATCGATTACGTTGTTTATTGGCCATACGATCAGGGCGGATGCACCTGCAAGGACTGCGCCCCCTGGGGATCGAATGGTTTCTTGAAGCTTTTGCCGCATTTCAAGGCTCTTATCAAAGAAATGATGCCGCAAACGGAGGTCATCGTTTCGGCGTGGTATTTTGACCGTTTCACAAGCGGTGAATGGGAGGGCTTCACGGATAGGCTTGGCGACGAGATGTTCGCGGACGTGCCTTATATTCTTTCATTCTTTGCGAATGGCGAGCTGCCGCCCGTCCTGCAAGAGAAGGGAATGCCCGAGGGGGTCAAGTTTATTGAATTCCCCGAGATCAGCATGTGGAGCTGTTCGCCTTGGGGCGGCTATGGCGCGAGCCACTTGGCGGGATTTCTCGAACGCAATCACGGCACGGGAAAGAGCATTTACAGCGGCGCGTATCCCTATTCCGAGGGTATTTTTGAGGATGCCAACAAGTTCATCGAGCTCGCGCTTTATTCGGGCGAGCACGATAGCACCTTCGATGCTTTGCGTGATTATATGCGGTTTGAGTTCTGCACGGATGACGAGGAGCTTTATGAGGCTTTTGCGCTGACCGAGCAGACGCTCGCGCGCAAGCGTTCACACCTTGAGAATATCAAGGTCGCGCTGACCGACCCGAGCGAGGTTGAACATATCCGCGCGGTTTTTGAAAAGTATAACGGAATTTTGCCCGAAAATATAACGTCATCCCGAAACTTCAGGCTCTTCTATCTGCGCTCGTTGATAGATTCCGAGATCGTCCGAAACGACGGCTATTCCATTCGTTCGGAGCTCTGTCAGAGCGCGATGCGCGAGATTGATGAAATATATTTTGTAAACGAAAAAACCTGTCCTTGGGTGCGTCCCGCGACAGGTAAATGAGGTGCGATATGGTATTGAATCTTGAACAGATCAAAAATCTGACCGTCGGCGCGGTTGAGATCGAGCAGACGGCGGACGGTATATACTTTTATAAAATGAAAAAATGCCAGATCGAGGCGTTCTATGCGCTCTCCGAAATTCTCGGATTCCGCGCGAAGACGACGACCGGTATCAGACTCGATTTTGAAACCGACAGCAAGTTCCTTGCTTTCGAGGTCAAGAGCGGCGGAAAATTCGAGTACCTTATCGATGGAGTTTATCAAGGCACCGTGCAGATAACGGACGGATGCGCCAAGATCGATCTTGCCGCGCCTTGCCGCGTGACGCTCGTTTTCCCCTCGCACGAAGTTGGGGTGATCGATAACGTGGAGCTCTCGGACGGTGCAAGTGCAGTTCGCCATAAGTTTGATAAAAAGGTCCTCTTCATCGGTGACAGCATCACGCAGGGCTGGAATTCGGGCATTGATACATTGTCCTACGCCTACCGCACATCGTTCGCGCTGAATTACGACAGCGTAATTCAAGGTGTTGGCGGTGCGTATTATCACGCATCGACATTTGCCGACAGCGGATTTGATCCCGATGTGGTAATCATTGCGTATGGCACGAATGACGTATGGCATTTTGCGACAAAGGACGAAATGCTTTGTCAGTTACGAGCATATCTCGGACTTGTTAAGGAAACATACAAGCACAGCAAGATATATGCGATCTCGCCGATATGGGTTTCGGGCGGAAGTGAAGAGAAGCGTATGGGCAATCTTTGGGAATGCTATGAGCTTATTGCAGACGAGATTGAAAAGTGCGGCGTGGAGCATATAAGAGGACTTGATCTTGTACCGCACGAAAGACGTTACTTTGCCGATGACCTTCATCCGAATAAGGATGGATTTGAGGAGTATGCGGGGAATTTGGTGGGGATTTTGAAGTGAGAGGGATTCTGAACCCACGGTTCGCGCATAATGCTGTGCGATAATTATATTCGGCGGTGGTGCGAACCTTATCGTGTTGCGGGTGAATTTGTACTTCTGTTTTAGTTTGCTGCTTCGCAACACGATGAGGGTTCGAATTATCCTGCAATCGGGATTCTGAACCCGAAGTTCGCGCGCAATTGTGTACAATAATATTATGCGGTGGTAGCGCGAACTCTATTATGTTTCGCAAAGCGAAACATAAGGGGTTCTGAATCCTGATCGATCCGGTATAAAGAAAACCTCACGGTTCGTAGAACCGTGAGGTTTTCTTTATGGCGGAGAGAGAGGGATTCGAACCCTCGTTGGGGTATTAGCCCAAACACGATTTCCAGTCGTGCGCCTTAGACCAGCTCAGCCATCTCTCCATGGCAGCTCGCGCTGACCCGTATATTATATCACAATCGAAAGAAAAAATCAATACCTTTTTCGAATTTTTTTGAGATTTTTTAGAGTTTTTCTTGATTTTTTTGAAATTGTATGCTATAATAGGGTCAAACAAAAGAATAAACACGGTTCATTGGGGTGATTTTACTCCATTGTCGGGAGGCTTGTGCCTCTCGGGGATAAGGAAACGG
>JAGBRZ010000175.1 GCA_017632155.1 Clostridia bacterium | reverse complement strand
GCAACACCTCTATCCCCGGTCCGATTCCGGGTGGCGCCTCCAAAACGAAAAGCACCCAATAGGGTGCTTTTTCGTTTTGGAGAGGTTACCTGTTGCGAGGAACGGAACACCTCGCCGCGTGCGGCGAGCGTATTAGGTCACGATTCCGGGTGGCGCCACTTGTGTGCGCGCGAAGCGCGGGATATTTCAAACACGGGTCACCGAGGATATTGATCCCTACGGTCGGGTGTGGAGCATGCGAAATTTCAGGTTCGCGGCGGGAGCAAGCCCCCGCCCTACATGCACACGATTGACACCCCGCCGATTTTATGCTATAATCAAGTCAAACAGGGCGGCAATCGACCTGATCAGGAGGAAACACATGACTGAAACAAGAAAATATTGGTTAGATACCATGTTGAATATTGTTACACCGTTACTGAAAGCACTTTCAGAAGATCGTTTAAAGGAAGAAATGCCCGTTGAAAGTGTTTCTCCGATAGACGAACGGAAAAATTACACTTATTTGGAGGGATTCGGACGTGTGTTGGTAGGTATAGCCCCTTGGCTTGCTACCAAAAAACTTGACGAAGAAGAGGAAATATTGCGGCAAGAATATGCCGCATTGGTACGCAAGTGCTTAGACGTATGCGTAGATCCTGCGGCGAAGGATAGAATGAACTTTTCTTACGGTAAACAGCCAATTGTGGATGCTGCTTTTTTAGCAGAAGGAATCATACGCGCACCGGAAGAACTGTGGCAGAAGGTAAGTGAAATAACCAAGACGAGACTTTTAGACGCAATGAGAGAAACAAGGACCCGCAAGCCTTCTCGGTCGAACTGGCTGTTGTTTTCCGCCATGATCGAAGCTTTCTTGCACCATGCCAATGCACCGGATTGGGATCCCATGCGAATTGATTACGCCTTGATGAAACACGCTGAATGGTATAAGGGCGATGGTTGGTACGGTGACGGCGAAGCATTTCACTGGGATTATTATAACAGTTTTGTCATTCAACCGATGCAATGGGACGTGCTGAACGAGGTAAAACACGAATACCCTGAGTGGGAAAAGTTGATTCCCGAAGCGCAGGAACGATTGGCACGATATGCAACGCATCTGGAACATCTTATCTCTCCGGAAGGTACATATCCGTTGATCGGACGCTCGCTGTCCTATCGCTTTGGTGCCTTCCACGCCCTTGCCGCTGCCGCATGGAATCATAACCTTGAGGTCAGTATCACGCCTGCACAAGTGCGTTGCGGATTAACTGCTGTAATCAAGCGCATTTTGGCGTTCGATGATATGACGGACGAGAATGGATGGCTTCGGGTTGGCGTGTGTGGTCATCAGCCCGGCCTGGGAGAAGGATATATTTCGACCGGCAGCCTTTATTTGTGTACGGCTGTCTTTCTGCCCCTTGGTTTGCCTGAAAGCGATCCGTTTTGGAGCGATCCGGATGCAGAATGGACCATGAAGGCTCTATGGCGAGGCGTGGATCACACGTGTCAGAAAGCGTTGAAATAAACGGAATCATTTCCGTCAAGATACTCCAAAGCAAAATCGGTACGCATCGCGTACCGTTTTTGCTTTGGAGAAGTATTCCCATCGCCCCGGGCTTCGCGTGCCGCAGGCGCGCGAAATTCCAGGAAATTGGTGAAACTATTGCAAACTGTTCGCAAATATGCTATGATAAAAGCAGAAAGGCGGTGGAGATATGAAGGCCAATTCTTTAGAAAAGATCAATGATCATATCTATGCACTTTGCATACCGTATAAGGATATTTTTACGACAGTATATTTTGTCAAGACGGCGCAAGGAGCACTTCTTTTTGACACGGCAACGTATGATTGTGACATTGAAGATGCGGTGATCCCCGCACTTTGTCAATTGGGCATTGGTGAAAACGATCTGAAATACGTATTCATTTCCCACAATCATACCGATCATGCGGGCGGGCTCCGCAGACTGCTCGCATCCTATCCAAAGGTGTGTGTTGTTTCGAGAAGTGAAGCACTCAGGGACAAATTCGCTTCATACACGGTTTTGCTCCCCCGAGAAGGTGAGATACTGCTCGATGATCTGAGCGTTGTGTTTGTGCCGGGACATACCAAAGACAGCATAGCCCTATACGATAGCAGAACGAAAACGCTGATCAGCGGAGATTCGCTGCAGCTTTACGGCATTTTCGGCTCCGGCAAATGGGGTGCTAATATTTCGTTTTCATCGGAATATGCGGAGAAGATCCAAAAACTTCGCGAAATGGATCTTGATGCGATTCTGACTGCTCACGACTATCATCCCTGCGGCAGAATGTATTTCGGCCAAACGGAAATCGAAGCGGCGCTGGATGCTTGCCTTGCCCCTTTCGAGCTGATTCAAAGGCTGATGGATGAGAACCCCGATGCGGATGATGAAACGATATGCGAAAGGTACAACGCCAAAGGAGATCTCCCGACACTTGGTGTCCATGTGATCAAAAAGTATCGCGAAGCAATATCTGATTCTGTTTGATAGGCAGTTTTTAACGCGATCATGGATTCCAAACAGTAACGGAGGTACTTCCAATGAAGATCACAACAGAATATCATTTGGGTGGCAAATATGACGTCGTTGTTTGTGGCGGCGGGCCTTCGGGGGTCGCGGCTGCCATCTCAAGTGCGAGAAAAGGCGCCAAAACCCTTTTGGTGGAGCAGGGCGGCTGTCTCGGAGGCTTTTGGACGCGAGGGCTGCTGACATGGGTGATTGATACCTTTGATAAGGGGGCGCTTTTGGACGAGGTGATGGAACGCCTTGAGCAAAACGCCGATGGGAAAAAATTCCCTAATATTTCGAGATTTACAGCCGATTCGGAAAAAACAAAGTTGGAGTTTGAGCGGTTATGCCGAGAATCGGGCGTTGATATTTTGTATCATACCTTCGTTTCGGGTGCCGTGACCGAACAAAGAAAGATCAAATCCATCCTCTCAGAATCCAAAAGCGGTCACATTTACTTTGAGGCATCCGTTTTTATCGATGCTACCGGTGATGGTGATCTGGGGTATCATTGCGGAGCATCGTACGAGATCGGTAATGAAGACGGTGCGACACAGCCGATGTCACTTGTGGCGCATGTTGACGGTGTGACGATCAACGGGACTCCTTACGACAGCAGATATACCCCGAACAAAGAGGCCAAAGCGCGTATCCTCGAGGATATGGCAAATTCGGGCGTGGTTCCGTCATATCGCTCCCCTCTGATCGCAGTTTTGTCAGAGAAATATAACACGCTCGGTTTTATGGTGAATCATGAATACGGTTGCGGCTTAATCGCGAAGGATATCACGGAAGGCACGATCCATGCGCGCGAAGAGATCCATGCCATCGTGGACGGATTAAGGAGTCATGGGGGCATGTGGCAAGATCTGCGCGTTACCGCAACAGCAGATATGATCGGTGTGAGAGAAGGACGCAGAATCAAAGGCATTTATCAAATAACCGCAGACGATGTGATTGCAGGAAGAACATTTGAAGACGGTATTTGTACCGTTACCTTCAACACCGATATACACGCGCTCCGTCCCGAAAAGGACAAGGCTTTTGAAAGTAAATACGGAAAGAATCATCCGCCGTATCAAATCCCGCTTCGCTCTCTGATCAGCGCGGATTTCGATAATTTGATGATGGCGGGACGCTGTATCAGCGGAGATTTTGCCGCACACGCGAGCTATCGAGTCGGCGGCCCTGCATTCAGAACGGGAGAGGTTGCCGGTAGTTGTGCCGCATACTGTGCAAAGAATGAAATTCTTCCCAAGGATGCTGTCGGAATGACATTTCCGGTGTGAACAAAACGGGGTTCTGACGGAATTGCTGATTTTTGTCAACAGGAAGCTTCTTTTTCGCTGACGCCCCCTTGACAATTCCTTTGCCCTGTGCTATCATGGTCATGCGGATCGGGGACGGTACCCATCACAAAAAACGACATTCGCAATCGCAATTCCATACAAAGGGGGCGACACCCATCGAAAAAAACGTGATTGTAGTGGATGAGCAAGGAAATGAATATGAAGCGACCTACCCCAAGCGGGCAAAGGGTCTTGTGAAAAACGGCAGGGCACGCTTCGTAGGAGAAAACAAAATATGCCTTGCGTGTCCTCCGGATACAATTTTGGAGGAAGAAAAAATGGAAAACAATAAATTGACCGTAAGCGACATCTTTGAACAGATCACCCTTCTGCAAAAGGAGCTCACTGAGAGTTCGTATACCTCGTTGCACCGTCTGACCGATGCGCTCTCCGCCTTCGAAGGCGAGGATGAAAGTGAAACACGCTTCGAGCATATTACCGATGTGTGCGATGTGTTCAGAACAAGGGAATTGAATATTCGAAGAATGCTCGAAATGTAGGAGAGAATGTACGATGATCTGATGAGTGAAGAGAACCGACGGGTCAATTTGGTGAAGTCGGCGTTTGACAGCAATATGGCTAAGATCAACGAGTCCGATATGGCAACCGAGGATAAGTTTGCCGCGCTCAATTATGTGACCGATAAGATCGCAGAGCTGGTCGACAAAGTGCTCTTCACAAAAGAAGCTTAAACAATACAAAAATCCCCAAACGGTATGCATGGTGTACCGTTTGGGGATTTTTGCGGTTGCAGGGGTCTACTTTATGCTCTCTTCCATCGTTTTTTGAATAAAATCGTTTACTATCGTAAATATATCTTGACAAAGTGCAAGGTTGATGTTATAATAGTAGGAGAAAGGAAGGTGTCATGATGTATATTGATTACTCAAATCTATGGAAGCTGTTGGCAGAAAAAGGTCTTTCCAAGTCTGATTTGATGCAGCTCACGGGGCTCAGCTCGCGCATTATCGCAAAGCTGGCCAAAAACGAGACGGTCACCACCGATACGATCGCCAGAATCTGTTCGGCCCTTTCGTGCAGCGTTGGGGATGTGATGGAGTGCTTGAACGAGACAAAATTATCCCTATATAACGCATTTCGGACTTTGGGCAGGATTTCCGAAGAAAATGAAACCTTCAGCAAGGTGACATTTGAGCTGAACGGTCAAAAATATGCTGTTTATCTGAGCAAAAAAGCGGCCACCAAAGCACCACGTATTTACTGCAAAGCAGACAACACGGTGTATTGGGAGCAATATTATATGATGGGCGGGCCATGTACGCCGTCGATCGTCAAAAGCATACTTGTCAAGCCCGAACGCGCGCGGGATGAAATCACCCTTGTTGTGGTGAAGGGCAAACCCGGTGTGATCGTCGGACTTGATGAAGGAATCTGGGTTTCCGCCAAGAACGGCAAATTAACGGGAACGCAGGATATTTTCGTGATGTCT
>JAGBRZ010000003.1 GCA_017632155.1 Clostridia bacterium | reverse complement strand
GTTATCACGACCACGAATGCAAACGGTGTGGATAAGGCTGAGATTGAGGATGACAGCCAGCCCGTTACCGTAACGCTGCTTGTCAACACAAAGCAGGCAGAGATCCTCGCGTATTACGAACAGCACGGCGATATGCACATCGTCCTTGAATACCGAGGCGACGCCGAAACCGCACAAAAATATCTCGACATTCAAAACAAAGTATTCGGAGGTGAATAAGCATGAACGGAAAGATCATTGCCGTATGGGGATCTCCCAACAGCGGTAAAACAACCTTTGCAACCAAGCTTGCAACAGCTATTTATGAATCCTTTGAAACCACGGTCATCGTTTTGTATACCGATCTGGAAACGCCCGTACTCCCCATTCTTTTTCCTTTTCACAAAAACGAGGAACTCGCTTCTGTCGGCTATCCGCTTTCCAAAACCGAAGTGGAACAAGGCGACGTCATCGCAAGCATGATCACCGTGAAGGAAATGCAGAACTTCGGCTTCCTCGGATATAAAACGGGCGAAAACAAGTACACGTACCCCAAATTCGGAAAAGCGAAAGCCGAGGATCTGCTGACGGAGCTTTGCAGAATTGCAGACTACGTTGTTGTAGACTGCACGAGCAATCTGGACGGCAACCCCATTGCGCAGACGGCAATCGAAAAAGCGGATCAGATCCTCCGTATTTCTTCTCCCGATCTGAAATCCATCAGCTTTTATCTCTCACAGCTTCCGGTCTATACGGACAGTAAATTCCGTCTGGACGATCACATCCAAGGGCTGAATACGCCGAACGTTGACGTGTTTATGCCGATTGAGGAAGCAAAAACACAACTCGGCGAGCTTTCCTTCACGATTCCTTTTTCCGCGTCTGTCAAGGAACAGATGCAGCAAGGTAAGCTTTATACCAAGACATCCGACAAACGCTTCGAAACACGAATGAAGGACATTGCAAGTAAGGTGGTGGCTTATGGTACGGATTGAATTATACGATCTTCTGGCGAAAACACAGGAATATATCGCCAAATATTACGCAACCGCACTGACCGACGAGCAAAAGCACGACCAGCTCAAGTCTTATATTGAGAAATATATCCTTGACGGCGGATTCCTTGTTCACGGCTTCACAGAGGAACAGGTAATCGACCGTATTTATTCCGAGATGGTCGAATACTCCATCCTCACGCCGTTCCTCGGCTCTCCCGATATTGACGAAATCAATATCAACGCATGGGACGATATTACGCTGACCTATTCGGACGGCAGAATGCTGAAGCTCGAAGAGCATTTCAAAAACCCCCAGCATTCCGTCGACATCGTCAAAAGACTTCTGCACCACAGCGGTATGATCATCGACAACGCAACGCCCATCGCGCAGGGACATCTGCCGAACAACACCCGAATCACGGCGATCAAATCTCCCGTCGTGGATGAGGAAGCAGGCATTTCGGTTTCCATCCGTCTGCTCCATCCCCAGAGAGTTGACCGTGCCCACCTCATCGAAAGCGGTATGGCGACCGAAGAAATGATCGCTTTTCTTGAGATGTGTATTCGATACGGCGTTTCTATCGTCGTTGCAGGCCGAACGAGTTCGGGTAAAACGACGCTGATGAACGCACTTCTTTCGAGCATTCCCGACGATAAACGTATCTATACCATCGAGTCCGGTGCGCGAGAGCTGTTTCTCGTCAAGAAAAACCGCTTCGGTGAAACCATCAATAACGTGGTACACACGCTGTCCCGTCCTTCCGAAAACGAAGCGTACAACATCACACAGGAAAATCTCGTTGTTGCCGCTCTCCGTTTCGACCCCGACGTTGTCGTTGTCGGCGAGATCCGAGACGCCGAAGCAAACTCTACCGTGGAAGCCTCTCTGACGGGACACACGGTCGTAACCACGGTACACTCCGGTCCTGCAGAATCCGCACACGGCAGAATCTCTCTGCTTTGTCAGAGAAGATTTCAGCTCGGCATGGAGGTGTCGCTCTCACAGTCTCGTCAGGCATTTCCTGTCGTTGTTTTCGCACACAAATGCGAAGATAACAGCAGAAAGGTAATGGACATCACAGAGTGCGAAGTAACTCCCGACGGAAAGACGTTCTATCGTTGTCTGTACCGATACAACATCATAGAAAATATCTATGATGGTAGCAAGTTCACCATCAAAGGTGAGTTTGAAAAGGTCAACACTCCCTCCAAGTATTTGCGAACACTCTTGACACGTTCGGGTGTACCGCAAGATGAACTCGCTAAATTCACAAGAAAGGAGATGACTGAATGACTTTTGTATACCTTATTTGCTTTTTGCTTATTACCATAGGCGCGGTTGTTCTTTTGGGGCTAACACCCGAAAAGATTTCAAATGACCTTATGCGTTTTGTTTCTCCAAAGCAAACGCTTCGAGATAAAGTGCTTACGGCAAAAGGCAGAAAGAAATCCCGAAAGCTCACGGTAGAGCTTAACCGAATAAAAGATGCCCTCGAACAGACAGGCAAGGGTGGTCAGTTTGCCATCTCCTGTGCAGCCTCTATCGTCTTGATGGTAATTGGCTGTGTGGTTGCAATAATGATTGACAATGCATTTTTGATTCCCGTATTTGCCATAGCATTCGCAATCATTCCGTTTGCCTATGCAAAGCGAACGATCAGTTATTACGACAACCACATCAAGGAAGATCTCGAAACGGCGCTTTCTATCATCACGAGCTCATATGTAAGAACAGACGATATCGTAACGGCAGTTAAGGAAAATTTTCAGTATCTCAAACCGCCCGTCAAGGATATCTTCGCCGGCTTTGTTGCGGAAAATATGATGGTTTCCGCAGATATCAAACAGTCTATTCGTCATCTCAAAGAAAAGATCAGCAACAGCATTTTTGACGAATGGTGTGATACCTTGATTTCCTGTCAGGATGACAGAACTCTCAAGGATACACTGATGCCTATCGTAGCGAAACTCACAGACGTGCGTATCGTTAACAACGAGATTAAAGGCATGCTTGTCGCTGCCCGAACTGAATACTGGATGATGGCGGCAATGGTAGTGGGTAACATTCCACTCCTTTATTTCCTCAATAAAGATTGGTATGCAGCCCTTAGGTTCACAACGCTTGGTAAAATCGTTCTCGCGCTTTGTGGTCTTACCATCATTGTCACCGCTATCCTTATGTTTAAGTTTACAAAGCAAGTAGAATACAGAAAGTGAGGTAGCCCATGGAAATCGTATTGCAAATTCTTATAGCAACTATAGCCGCCGTAGGCTTGGGGTTCATCCTTTCTGATGTATTCAAAATCCCCAAGTACCCTGTGTCCAAGGCAATGACCATCCTTGGAAAAAGGCAGAAAAAGAAAACTAATCCGCTTGATATTTGGCTTGGTGACCTTGCAAACTTTATTGCAAGCCGAATGAAGCTCAACGAATACAAGCGACTTCAGCTCAAGGCTGATCTTGACAGTGCCGATATGACTGTATCGCCTGAACAGTATGTGGCGAATGCAATTGTAAAGGCATTGTTTATCGGGGTATTTGCTATTCCTTTTCTGTTCTTCGCCCCCATCATATCAGCTCTCGTAATTGTAATTGCCGTTGTAACCTATTTCAGCGAATACAAGAAGGTCGGCAATGTTATCAAGGACAAACGACAGAAGATCGAATACGAGCTTCCTCGTTTGGTTTCTAACATTGATAAAACCCTCACCCACAGCCGTGACGTTCTCGGAATTCTTGATTCTTACCGTGAACACGCTGGCGAAGAACTCCGTAGAGAGCTTGATATCACGGTAGCGGATATGCGTTCCGGCAACTACGAGGTAGCTCTCACACGACTTGAATCTCGAGTCGGATCCTCCATGATGAGTGATGTAACTCGAGGACTTATTAGCGTTATTCACGGAGATAAAACCGATGTATATTGGGGCAACCTTGTCCTAAAATTCTCCGATTATCAGAGAACCCTCCTCAAGAATGAGGCAAACAAAGCACCCAAGAAGGTTAGAAAACTTTCGATGGCACTCTTGTTCTGCTTCATGCTTGTATACGTGGTAGTTATCGGTCAGGTTCTTATCACTTCGCTCGGGGGTATGTTCGGATGATGAAAAAGCTGTTTAACAAGAAAGGCGAAACCTATATAGATGTTGCCATTACGGTAATGATTGTCGCCTTTGTCCTTGTATTTTCGGTTAATATGGTGTCACTTGTGGCACTCAATCAGAACGTAAAGACAATGGCAGATCAAATCGTCGATTACGCCACCGTAAATGGCACAACGGATATCGGCGATTATATCAATGACCGTAAAGCCAAAACAGGCATTGATTTCTCTTATTCCTTTTCGGGAACGACCTATTTCAGCGGACAGAAAGTGCAGCTCGGTGACATTATAGAGTGCAAACTCACTTACCGAGTCAGCATACTTGGCTTCGGAGAAACGGTCTTCCCAATTACTATCAACGCTTCCTCAAGTGGCATTTCACAGGTTTATTGGAAATGAGGTGAGCGAGAATGCTGAAAAGAATAAAGCAAGCCACCTCTTCAAAAAAGGGCGAGTCGTATATCTATGTGTGCGTACTCGTCCTTTTTATATCTGCTCTCGTCTCGGTTGTCATTATGTATATGGGGCTTATGGCTCAAGTACAGATTCAGAAACGAGATGTGGAGATGAAACTCGATAGCTGTGTTGCGGAATTTGCGACCGAGGCATTTGACTCAATAAAACAAGGCGACAACTATGAATTTATGCTTGACCTTGAAAAGCTGAAAGAAAATGCATATAGCCACCTTGGATTTGGAGTATATGATACGAGCATCACCTATGATAACGGAAATTGCACGATGAGTAGACCTGTAATCAGAACGTTGTCTGGCAACGGATTTGGTCTGACAGCAACCTATACGGTGTCGTTTCCCATTGTCTGGGGTGGAAGAACGTTTGCAGACCTCGAAATTCCAATCACCGTAACAAGTTATTATAAATTCAAATAAGAAAGGAACAAATGCATGACAAACACAATGAAAATTATTACTCTTGTCGTGATTCCGATTCTTGTCCTTGCGATTGGACTCGGAATCTTCCTTGCCGTATCGAATGGAGATTCGGGAGATGATCCTGTAGAAACCCTTCCGCCTGTTGAGGACACCACCAATCCCAACGAAAGTGATACGGACAACACAACTCCCTCGATTCCCGATATCGAACCCGATGAATCTGGAAGCGAAGATCACAAACAGGAAACGCCCGGCGATATCACCGTAGATGTAAATCAGGGTGAAGAAACCGAGAATAGCAAGGACGATCCTGCTATCAAAGGGGAGGTAGTCATTATCCCCGGCGTTAAGGGGGATGAAGAATGAAAAAGCATCTGACTAAAATCATCTGTATTTCCTTGGTTCTCATTACGTTGGTAACAGCATTGGCAATTCCCGTTGCCGCAGCTTATCCGATGTCCTGTACGATTTATTACAAGGACGAAAGCGGAAACCAAGTAGCAACTACAAAATCTTGGTCTATGGATGCAGCTGACACAACGGCACAGCAAACAAAGCACTATTCACCCTCTGTATCGGGATATTCGCTCAAAAATAGTGGTGATTCTTACGTCACCTATTCAATGATGAGCAAGAGCTTCCCGGCGTCGAACTATGTTCGTAATGGTTCTGCAACGTATACGGTTTACTATGTAAAAAACAAGAGTACCACTATTTATTACAAGTATTCTGATGGTACTACGGCAGCTACCTCGAAGACAATGACCGGCAACCCTAACAACACGTTCTCTGTAACTTCTCCTACAATTACAGGCTATACACCGAGCAAAACAAGTGTTAGTGGCAAATACGGTAGTGCTTCGCAGACAGTTTATTATTACGAAAAGACCTACACGGTAAGTTTTAACGCAAATGGCGGTTCAGGTGCTCCTTCAAGCCAAACCAAAAGCCACACAAAGACACTAACGTTGAGTTCTACCAAACCTACAAGAACCGGTTATGATTTCAAGGGATGGTCTACTTCGAGCTCTGCAACAAGTGCAAGTTACAGTGCAGGTGGTTCGTTTACCACAAATGCAAACACGACATTGTATGCGGTTTGGGCGAAAAGCAAGTATACCATTTCTTATAATGCGAACGGTGGTAGCGGAGCGCCTTCAAGCCAGACGAAAACCTATGGGCTTGATCTGACACTGTCATCGACTACACCTACAAGAAGCGGATATACCTTCAAAGGTTGGGGGACATCGAGTAGTTCCACAACTGCATCTTATCAGCCCGGAGGAAAGTATACCTCGAATTCTTCTGCAACGCTCTATGCTGTTTGGCAAAAGGATGCTCCTACAACCTATACTGTAAGTTATAACGCAAATGGGGGTAGTGGTGCGCCTTCGAGCCAAACTAAAACC
>JAGBRZ010000174.1 GCA_017632155.1 Clostridia bacterium | reverse complement strand
TCTCCATGCCCACCGTGCCGCTGGCTTTCGCCAAACGTGCGTTGTAGGTGTCAAGCACGTCCTCCGCCGACGCGCCGCTGTCCATCTGCTGACGACCGATCAGGCTGTAATCGGTGTTGTCCAGCCAGCCCTGATATTTGTTCGTCGCCGTGGCGTTCCACTGGTTGGTGCCGGTGGCGTTGAGGTCGGCGATCTTCGCGTTACGCGCCTGCTCAGCCTGTGCAGCAGCCTTATAGTCGCCCTTGGCAACCGCATCGTCAATGATCGCCTGATAGTTTTTGTCTTTGTCGTAAGCCATTTGTCACGCTCCTTACACGTCGCTACCCGTGGTAAATTCACGGATAAAGGTTTTTACTGTGCATTCGCCCTTCCCTCGCAAGCGAATCGAAACGCTGTCGCATCGTGTGGGGATAATGGGTACGCTGATGGTCTTTGCCGCTTCGTTGTGCGTGGTGTATACCTGTGTCCATTGCTGGTCTTGGTCGGTCTTAACGTCCACCGAAAGCCACGCGCCAACCGCGAGATCGAGCCGCAGGTGGAATTTGCTGTAGCCCTTCCGCTCGTTCATGGTTTCGTTGAACGGACAGAATGTCGCGCTCCATTCCACTGCGCTCCTGTCAGCCATGCGGTCGATCTTCAGCAGCCGCCCGGTGTCATCCAACACATACACATGACCCATGTAGAAAGCCATGTCCAGCGCGTGGGTATCGTCCTCTCGCAGCCACAGGTTCCGCAGCACGTCGTAAACGAACATGTGCCACTCTGCCCCTCGGCGCATGGAGATGTAGTACCGCTCACCGTCGCAAGCCGCAGCCGCCTCGGAGAATCGCACCGTACCGAACGAATCGCTCACCAGATCGGGAACACCGCCAGAGTACGCGTACACGCCGTCAACGCCCTTGTACAAGAGCTGTTCGTTGACGATGCACATACTGCGCTCGCAGCCCTGCTGCACGCCGTAGACGTTGGCTGTGACGATCTGGAAGTTGCTCGGCTTCGAGCCGTACAGCTTGTGCAGCACGTTCTCCTTGAAGAAGCAGATGTGCGAGGAATACTGAATGCAGCCCGTGAAGTTGCCGTCGCTGCCTACGTCAATGTAGTAGCTGTCGGAGGAAAGCCCGTCGAATACGTTGAAATTCAGCGGATCGGAGAATTTGCTGGAGTAGATCGTGTTCCCCTTCGTACCCCACAGGCGGTAGTTTGATTCGCAGATGAAGTCGAGGTCGGGCACAGACCGCTTAACGGTCACACTCGCCGTCTCCGTCCCTGCGGTAAAGCTGTTCTCGTAGAATGTCAGCGCCTTGCCCGACACACCGCGAATGATCAGCGTCTTGTTGTTGCCGGGGTTCACGGTACAGCCGGAGATTTCCACAGCGTCGCCTTCGCGGAATTTCCAGTCTTCGCCCGTGGTGGTGATCGCGGAATCCGTGAACACAAGCGAAGCTGCCGTATAGGTTTCCTCCATGCTGCCGAATACGGCTGTCGCCACGTTGTAATACTTCTTGTCGGGGAAGATCACCACGTAATTGCCGATGGTCGCGGTCTGCTTCCGACCCTCCGTAACCGTACCGACCACCGTGCCGTTGTAGTAAACGCTTGTGCCGTCGATCACAAGGATGCCGTCCTTGGCGTGGATTGTCGTGGGAGCGGTATACGCTCCCACAACTTCACGCGCAGCGCACTGGCTGATGCAGGGGAATTTCTCGGAAGAGAGGTTCACGCTCTCCAATAATTCGCCATCCTGCCAGCCCTCGCCGAGATTCAAACCGCGAAACGCTACCACGTATTTCTTGGTCGCCGTTTTAATCGGGTTCAGGTAAGGTAGCATTCGATCACCTCACCACTTAAAGCCGCCATGCTGCTTGGGCATGTTCTCGCGGATGTATGCCTTCTTGAAAGCGTCGAGCTTCTCGGTGAACATGAGCATGGCGTTGTTGTACACGTCGTACTCCTTGTTGTGGTAGTCGATGTGTGCACTCACCCACAGGGGGTAGATTTCGTCGAACGGATGCCCAACCGACAGCTCTTTATCCATGTCGTCGGGGTACACGAGGTTGTCAGCGACCGGCTTCATGAACACGGTTCGCTGAATCATGCCGTCGAGATCGTTAATCCATTTGAATTTGTCCTCTTCGGCATATGCGTTCGGCTTGTACCCGTCCGCAATTTCAATACACTTGTTGGCGGTCACGTTTCACACTCCTTTCAAAGCATTGCTTTTGCCAGCTTCTTCAGCAGCGCGTCGCCGTACTTGTACGAATCCAAGTAAGTGATCGTCGCCTCGCTCAGTCCGGCTTTCTTTGCGATGATCTCCTTCGCCGCCGCCACTTCTATCTCGCTGCTATCAGCCTTGCCTTTGTCCAGCAAGTCCTCATAACAGACGTTCAGATCGACCGGGGCGACAATGCCGGGCACCTTGCCGCTGCTGCTCCACTGCCAGATCACCGCTTCGGGATAGGACAGCTTGCTTCTGTTGTTTTTCGTGGCTTCCGTCAGCTTTTTCTCCGCCATAGACGGATACGCCGCGTACCAGAGCGGATATCCCTTCAGCTTGGCGTAGTCGAAAGCGTTGTTCAGCCAGTCGCGGTTCGAGTAGAAACCGCAGCGGATGCCAGCGGCAGAGACCGCGTCGAGCCATGTCAGCACGATCTCCGTGACGGCTTTTTTGCCGAGCTTGCGCTGGCTGTCCAGCTCCACGTCATACCAGATCGGGTAGTCAGGCTTGTGCTTCTTCGCCACTTCGATGGCAAGCTCCGCTTCTTTCTTCGCCGCGTTCACGTTTTTCGCCGTGGATGCGAAATACAGCCCGAAGGGGATTCCTACGCGCTTGCACTCCGCGACGTATTCCGCGAAGCGGCTGTCCATGCTGGTGCCGGATGCAGCTCGCATGATGACAAAGGACAAGTCCTTATTCTGCGCGAGCGTATCCCACTCGATGTCTCCCTGCCATTTGCTTACGTCAATGCCGTAAAGCTCATTCGACATCGTCATCCCCGTCCTTCTTTTTGAGCTGTTTGATAATCTGGTGGCTGTACACCGCAGCACCGGCACACATGATGCCCTGCGTAAGCGCGGTGAAGATGCCTGTCGCACCAAACACTTCGGAATCGCCTGCAACGTAGCAGAGCGCAACCAGAATGCCGGCGCCGCCGAGGATCAGCGGAATCGCGTTGTCCTTGACGAAAGCCGCCTGTTTCAGCATCAGACCAAACACGAAGAGAAACGGGATCAGAACCAAAAGCTCAGGTTTGATGTATTCGAGAAAGTTAATATCCATTGTCTTATCCTCCTATAACAGATGGTCAAAAGCGATGTTGTCGAGGAATTGCAGGTACTTCTTCCGCGCCGCTTCGTAGGCAGCGATTCCTTCTTCGACTTCGCCGTTGGGTTTGCCGCGTTTCACAGCCATAGCGACCGCGTATGAGAGCTTGGCGTTTGCCATGTTCATCTCCAGTGCGAGCAGACTCTCCTTTTTTCGTTCCGCCGCACGTTTTTCCACAGCCGCATCCTTTTTGTTTTGCTTTCGATTGTAGTGCACCATAAAGACACCGCAGATAATACTTGGAGTAATCGCGGATATCAGCGCAAGTAACCAGTCCGGCATACTGTCCTCCTTATGCTTTCGTGTAGTAGTAAAAGTTGTTGCCGTCTTGCAGGATGATGTAGTCGCCGTCAACAGCGCCTGTGACATAGTCGAAATCTTCGGGGTAGGCGCCCTCGTCCGCTTCAACGGTGCCGATAAGACTTCCTTTGGAGTACGAGTATGTGTAAGAAGCATTCGCTACGTAGTTTCTGCGGCAGATGTATTTCGCAATGCTGCCGTCTGCGTTGTACTCAGTCGGACTCAAAGAGGTACACTTCAACACATACCGACCGTTAGAGCCGACCCATAGCTGATTCAGCAGATCGGCTGCGGCAACGGTTTTGGTGCCTGTGGAATAATACCCCTTGCTCTTTGAAAACTCGTACCCCGTGTCTACCGTATACGTGTTGCCGGGCGTCGGGAAGAAGGATTGAGTGCCGGGGTTAAGCTCCGCGTCTATCTCGTACCCTGTCTGCGTTCGCGTACACGCGTACTTGTTCCACGGGATGCCGCTGCTCCACACCTGCTCATACACACCGTTGACCGTGCGGAAGCCCTTCTTGCACTTGCGGTATACGCCGCCCACAGTGATAAACGCTTCTGTCCCCTTGCGGTGCACACCGCCTACGGTTACAAATCCGTTACCCATGTGCTCCCTCCTATTCGATCACAAAGTGCAGTGTGCCCTCCGGCTCTTCGCTTGCGCTGCCTGCCGTGATCGGCTCTGTGCCATAGGTGATCCTGCCGTCCACATACTCCTTGCATGCGGCATGC
Source organism: Clostridia bacterium (assembly GCA_017632155.1). The sequence continues at coordinate 7,320 of JAGBRZ010000174.1, read as the reverse complement.
TTCGGTTGGTACGGAAAGCCCGACAGCGTGAGCGCTCCTGTCATCGTGCCGCCCCAAATGGGCACAGCGCCGACCTCGTCAGGCTGCGGCGGATCGTCACTTGCGTAAATCTTGGGGTAGGTGTACTCGCTCGATCCTGCTGCCTTTTTCTTAAACTCCAGCTTCTGCTGCGTCGCGCTGATGGTTATCCCCATGAACGAGCCGTCCGCGCCGTTGTCTTGGAGCTGCAAGCCCCAATCCCCTTCCGAGGTGGCGTTCTTCTTCACAACGGAGTAACCGTTATTCGCAGGGTTCAGTCGAAGATCGCCCGTCATGGTGTCGCCGCCCTTGGCAACCGCGCCGACATCCGCCGCCGTGGGCTTGTTGCCTTCGTGGTAGATGTCATACGCGCCCGTGGCAACGCCGTTCTCGGTCACGCGCAGCCGCAGCGCCTTGTCCGCGTGGCAAAGGTTGAGCTGCGTGTAGTTGCCGGCAGAAGCAAAGTCGTTGATGTTGGTGCCCATATCAACGTCAGCCCCGGCGTTCTTCTTGATCTCCGCGTAGGACGCGCCGCCCGGAACAGTCAGGCTCACCGTCGGAATGCCTTTGCTGATCTCCAGATTGCCTGTCATCTTGCCGCCTGTGATCGGAACAGCACCAACGTCCTCCGCAGTCGGCGTTCCACCGATGCCGGCATTCGCCAGCGCGTTCTCTACCGTTTCGCCGCCGTTTAAGATCACGTTATCCGCTCGCGTGATCGGGTAGTCCGTGTAGGTGTTGCCTTCCTTATCCTGCGAGCGCAGCACGACGTCTCTTGCATAATGTGACATAGGGTTCTCCTTTCTTTATTGTGGTAGCCCTCTCCCACTCTCGCAGGAGAGGGCGCGGTGGTTATTCTTCGGGTTCGGGAATCTTCTCGTCCGTCTCGATGTACGTTCTGCCGAATTCCGCAGGGTCGATTGCCTCTGCGTAGCGCACACCGTCACGCTCGATCATATAGCCTGCATCCGAGTAATTCTTGGTGAATGCTCTGCCGTTGATGGTTAAATTTTCAGTGATAATCATTCGTATTCGCTCCCTTCGATTGCTACGAAATTGCAAGTGCCTTGCGCGTAAAGCGTTGACCAGTTTGTGGCGTTTTGGTATTCGCTTATGAGTGCTTGTGGGACATATACCGTGCCGCCTGTACCGCCCGATGCAAAAGGTGTCTGCATAAAATTATGCACACTGCCCAAACTACACACGGTCTCACTTCGCAAAATCACGGTGGTCAGTTTGGAGCATACGGCAAACACACTGCTTCCAATACTGGTTACTTTTGGTAAGTCTATGACTTCCAACGCCGAACAATAATAAAATGTTTCACCTACTAACCCATCAACACGCGGTAAATTCACGTTAACCAATTTTGAACAGTAATAAAACACATCGGTATTCAAGATAGTCACATTCGGCAAATCTACACTTGTCAATAGTTTGCAACTGTAAAACGCGCTTTCACCAATCTCCGTAATTTCGTTGTCGTTGTATTCCGTGATTGTTTTTTCGACAATTTGGTTTGCAACAACCTCGTCACCAAGGAGGTCTACTGTGTTAACAAAGTCAGCCATTATCTATCCTCCTCCGTAAATGTATACTGGCTCGTCAGTGCGCTCCAGTTTGTTGCAGATTGATACGCCGCAAGCGAGCCTGTCGGAATATAAAACACACACTGACTATGAATATTACTAAACGCATTTGAGTCGGAAAGCGTGGGAGGTGTCGCTGGCAAACGAACGCTTTTTAATGCCTGACACGACATGAACGAGCCATAACCATTGATTTTTGTAATGCTCGGAAGATCAATGCTTGGCAGACGAGAACACCCAAGGAATGAACCGTCTATAACACTCACTTTTGGCACATTAACACTAACCAAGTACATACAGTTGCCAAACGCTTGGTAGTCAAGCTGTGTCGCGCTCGGCAAATCAATACTTGTTAGTTTTCTATCTTGGGTAAACGCATAGGAGCCTACTCTTGTCACAAGCGGAACGCTAACGTTTTCCAACGCATTACAGTGTTGGAATGCGCTACTGCCGATAGATTGCGCATTTGGCACACTCACACTATGAAGTTGCGAAGCATAAGAAAACGCGCGATCACCGACAATTGTTACTGTTTCGTTTGAATAGTCTTTTATTTTACGGCTCAAAATTGCACGGGTAACTGATGCCGTAGACTTAAACTTCGCCACATAGTCCGCGTTACCCGTGACCGCAACGATATCAGGTGTCCAACCAACGAAGGCGTAGTCTTCTTCGGGGGTCGGTTCTGCTCCTGTGTAGACCGGCATCGAGCCATACGGCACAAGCGTACTCTGCAGCACAGTGCTACCGTTCAGGAAGCGAATCGTGTAAGAACGAAGCACCGCATCAAACAGGGCGTAGTAGGTGAGGTTTTCGCCGCCAACCGTGCCGATTTCGGCAACCGTTTCGCCGTCCGTACTCCAACCTTTGAAGGTGTAGTTGTACTGCGCGGTGCTTGCCTTGGTCGGGTTCGAGGGCTTGGTGATTGCCGCGCCTTCGGGGAGCATCTGCTCGCTGACAAGCGCATCGCCGTTGTAGAAGCGGACATAAACCGTCAGCGCACCGTAGTCGATGGTGATGGTCGGATATCTCGCGTTCATCTCGGCAAGCTCGTCACCTGTGATGGTCGGCACATGAATCACACCGCTGACAACCGCTTTATCGAGATTGTTGCCGTTTTCGTCCAAGCCACGGAAGCCATCCAGCTTGTTCATCAGCGTGAGGATTTCGCTCGGCGTGTCAAAGCTCCAATCGATGCCAACCAAGCGCACACGGCTGTTGGCTTGAATCGCGTTGATGAGCGACAGCGGTTCAACGATAGGCGTGTTCTCGATGCGAAGCGTAGATACGTTGGCGTAGCTCGGCATGGAGAAGTCCGTAAGCTGCTTCTGATTGAGCAGAGTAAGGTTCGTGACCGTGCCCGGCAGATGCAGTGTTTTGAGGATACCGCCGTTCGGGAGCGTAACGCCTGTGGTCGCCGTGCCGTCGAAGTAAGCGTGTTCGATGTTGGTACAGCCGCTGATGTCAACCGCCTGTGTCAAAGCAGAGCAATTCCGCACGTCCAGTGTACGCAGCAGCGTGAGGTTACCTATCGTCAGGTCGGTGAGGTTGGGGTTATCGTAGCCGCTTGCCGCATCGCCAACCTTCAGCGCAGAGAGCTTGGTCGCTTTGGAGAAGTCGGCAAGACCGACCTTCAAGCCGCTCAAGTCGCCGATGCCCGAAAGCTGCGAAGCGGAGTAGATGGAGATAACCGCATCTCGACCGCCGCTCAACGGGTTCTCCAGCGTGTAAGTGCCGCCGCGCAGTGCGCGTTTCTGCACCAATGCCGAGTCGAATTTCGCGGAAGCGTAGATGTCCGCATACGGCGTGACCGTGATATCGGATACCGCGTAGGAGCGGAGCATGATGTAATCTTCCTGTGCATCACCGGCGTTGTACTTGCTGTCAAGGTAGCGGAAGCGGTTGTAAAGCCACCACTTGCGCTGTTCTGCCTTGGAGCCTTGCAGCATCGGCAGATAGGTCTTGTTGCCCTCGTTGACCAGCGGATCGATGTACTTGAATTTCGCGTCTTCGTTGAACACCGCCTCGCCCCAAACGGATTGATGCTCTTCAAATCTGCGCTCGATCTCTTCATAGGAGAAGGTATCGCCCGAACGGAGTGTCTGATACATCGCCATGATTTCATCGGGGTAGGCAAGGCGCATATTCACATACAGGACGGAATCCTGACCGTTGAACACGTTGTTGCCGTTGATGAGGTCGATGTCCTCCAGCTCATAGCCGAATTTCAGCTCACCTTCGTTGTTGATACCAATCGCCGTGTCATAGTCGTAGGGCAGAATCAGCCATTTGCCGTCCGCGCTGTAGCGTGTCGGGAAGGCGTTCTTCGCACGGTTATCGACCATGAGGAAGGTCTCGGTGAAGATGTAGTTAAAGAGCATCGCCTCAACATTGCACCAGTTGCCAAATTCCGCTTTGAATTTCGCAATCCGCGCCGCCTTCTCGCTCTCGCTCGTAACCGCCGTGGTGTCGGTGGATTTCAGCCACGCCGAGAATGCCGCCAGTTTGGTGGTGTCGGTGTTCTTGTCGGGGTATCTGCCCTCAAACGAGGTTTTCCACTTGTCGCCGCTGAAGTCGTCATCCTTCCAAATGACCATTTCGGTGTTGTTCTGCAAGATTTCCCACGATTCGTCACCGCTCTTGAAGCCAAACACCTCTTCGGTCGCCTTATCGTTGTTGAAGTTGTACTTTCCAAGGAAGGTGAGGTTATTGCCCATGCCGTAGAACATCAGCATCGGGTAGCCCTCAATGCCCTGTCTCACGCGGCTGTCAACGAGCTGCGGCGGCGTTTTCACCGGGCAAGTATCGTCATAAAGTCTTGCCAGCTCGACGTTGTTCGCGCCCTCGGAAGAGGCAACGTCAGCCTTGTAGGTAAATTCATCGGTCGGCACAGAGGTGTCGCGGAGCTGATACTTGGTCTTGGTATCGCCGCCCACGGTAAAGCCGCCCTTGAATTTGATTTTGTAATTCTTGCGCGAGTAATACTGCGAGGATGTACCCTGCACGTCAATCTCCGCACCGTCAAAGGTAAAGCTGCGTTCAGGATGCAGAGGGTCAACGTAGCTGCCGCTGATGGGCTTCTTGTCGCCCTTGCTCTGCGGCAGGCTCGCGTAGTTGCTCACGTTCAGCACCATGTACGGCAGATAGGTCGGAATCTTGCTCGTCACGATGTTGCCGTAATCATCAAAAATGTTGTTGCGCGAGTAACGCTCGGTCAGCGTGTCGAGGTCCTGCGTGTCGGCGATCCAGTTGTCGAGAATCTGATATCTCGTCAGGTTGTTCGCGTAAACGCGGATGCAGTAGATGTCCGTGGTGCAATCGCTCGCGCCGATGGTAATGCCGACAGGGTTCTGCTGGGCAAAGTCATCGTCATCGGGGTACTGCACAACGCCGCTCATGATGCCGTTGATGTAGATCGCCAGCAAGCGGTTCTCGGCACGTTTCTCCACCGTGAACGCAATGCGGACGGTTTCGTTTTCCTTGTACTGCGTGAATACCTCGCTCTGCTCGGATTTCAGCGTGGCTTTCTGTGCGGTAATCTTGATGCCGCGCTCACCGCTCCAACAGGAGAGGATGGTCGCATCGTAATTCAGCACCTCGCGTGTGGCAAACTCGATCTCAATCGTTTTGCCCGTGGTACGGAAGTCCGCGCCAAAGAGGTTAAACGGAATCGTAACTCTTGCATCGCCCGAAACGCGCAGGACAGTGTTGTTCTGTTCGTCCTGTTTCCAACCGTCAGAGACGAGGTTAAAGCCTGTCAGCTCTGCCGCAATCTCGCCGCTCTTCCATTCCAGCGGATTGGCTTCGTTGTTGCTTCTACCGGCACTGGTCAGGTGCAGCTCAAGGTTGGCGGTCTCTGCCTGTACGCCCAGCGTGTTGGTTTCAACCGTGAATCGGATGGGCTTAACCGTGTCACCCGATACAAGCGAAAGCTCTGCCGCGCCATCGTAGATTGCTTTGTAGCTCCAAATCTGCTGCTTGCGGTCAACCGTCAGCGTCTGAATGCTTGTCGTACCGTCCTTCAGCTCGACCGTGGAGGTCAGCGAATTCGGTGTGTACACGATATACGGAATCGCCACCGTGGAATACTGCTTGACCGTTGTGAATTTCTGCGGCACTGCAATAATCGGTGCGGTCTTGCCCGATTCGTAGGTAACGATATCGTAGTATAGGTGGTTGCTCTCCACCGTGTTGTCATCGATGTCGGCTTCAAAGTAAACCTCCAGCGTGTGGCTGCCGTGGCTCTGCGCCGGGATGGTGTAGGTCTGCTCTCTGCCGCTTGCCGTAACCGTAGCCGTGCCGATCTCTTCTCCGTCAACGAGGAAATACACGGTCTTTTCAACCGCGCCCGTCGGCGTGTACGGGAAGCTGATCGCGCCTGTGTAGGCAACCGTACCATCGAAGTACGAAGCAATGCCCACCGCAACGGAGGTGACGGAAAGGTTCAGGTATCTGCTGTTGCCGTAGCCATCGGTGATGGTGATAACCACCTTGTTGGTGCCGGCTGCGAGATACTTGCCGATATTGATCGTGTGGTCGCCCTGCTTCACCTCGTAGGAGGTCTTGACGGTATCACTGACCGCCAGTGTCAGAATGCCGTTGCCCGTAGACAATCCGTTCTCGGTCGATGCCCACGTCAGCAGCACGTTGCAATCCGCGCCCTCGGCAATCGTCTTGGCGATCCAGCCCGAATTGTTGGTCAGCGTAAACTCCGCGTTGTTGGCGTTGCCGCCGCCGCCGCCAGTGCCTGCTTCAACATCCAAATACTCCGCAGGGATTTTCTTCAGAATCGGCGTATCAAGCGTGATCTTGACCGAAACCGTGTCACCAAGGCTGAATCCCGAATTGTTATAAAACTGGATCGCGCCGCCCGTGTTGACGTAGCCAAACATACCGATGGTGGTTCCGTCACGCTGAATGCTGTAAATCGGATAACTACCGATAGGCGTGTCAGCTTCCAAGCCTGTTTCCGCGCAGGGATAGGTTGTGCCGTTCACAACCACGGTATAAGACTTGCCCTTTGCCAGCGTGTGGTGGTTCATCGTGGAAAGCTGTGCGGAAACGTAGCCCTGCCCTGCGGTATTCAACACGGCCGTTTCTTCCGCGACCACCGTGCCAGCAGGGATTTTACCGTAAAGGAAAACATCACCTCCCACGTTGGGATGTTCCTTATTGACGGACAAGAACGGCTGCAGCTTTTCCCCGACAACCTTCGGAGATGTCGGTGTGCTAACCGTTGTGCCGATAATTTTGCTCATCTGCTCACCTCCGTGATTGTCACTTGGATGACATAGTCATTCTCCGGCTTCTGCCCGATGGCATAAACCGTAACAACGCCATCCTCGTTTTCCGTCACAAATGTGACATCTTTTTCATAAAACACAGCGAGCTGCTCGATGCTCGGCGTGAGGTCTACCTGACTGTGTTCGGTGACGCCCTCAATGGACACCACCTGTCCGTAGATGTTGTTGTCGCCAGTCCATGCATCAGCAAGCAGCGTGACCGTGCTGATGTTCGCCGCGCTTGCAACGGCGTTGCCGAGGAGCTTGGCATACTCTGCCGCCACCTTTGCCGCCGCTTCTGCTTGTGCGGCATACTTCGCCGCTTCCTCTGCGCTGCTGCTCGCCGCAGGCACTTCGCCCGTCGGCTTCAGCTCTTCCCGCCACAGATACGCACGTTCGGAGACGGGTATATCCTGCGTGTGGTAAATCTC
>JAGBRZ010000173.1 GCA_017632155.1 Clostridia bacterium | reverse complement strand
TTGCCTTCATAAATATAAGTGCCAAAAAGACCTGCATCCGCGAGCGTCTGCTCTTCGGTTTGAATTGCACTTTCCGTGACGGTCGTTTCGGCTGTAGTGGCTTCAGCCTCTGTCGCGGGAGCTTCTGTTATATCAACTGTGTCTGAAGAATCGGGCAGATTGGCGTTGCCGGAATCAATGTCAGCACATGATACAAGAGCGCAGAGCATCATTGCCGCCACTAAAATGACAGCCAAAATTTTCTTATTCATTTTTCTCCTTATTAAAGTTTTGCAAAGGGATCTACGTCACCCATAATCGCGGGGGTGAGACGGAACTTGAAGGTGAATTCCTTCTCGTCGAATCTGAATTCGGGAAGGAGAGCGGGACCGCAGGAGTTGGATCCGATGCCGGTGTGTCTGTAATCAATGTTGACTACGGTTTCCTTCAGCGGAACAAGCTCATAGTCGTGAGGAGTCGATGCAAGCATATGGGGTGTGAAGTGCGAGCAGTTGAAGGAGATTGCCTTGCCGTCGGAGAGGCAGAGCAGACCGTGGCGGCTTTCGTTTGTAACTGCAACCCATTCGGTATCTGCGTGAGCCATATTTTCCTGAGGACGGACATAGTGCTCGAAGTGGTCGACAACTCTTTCGCTGAACTTGCCGAGGTATGTGGAGTTGCGGAGGTCGATGTAGCTTTCTCCGGGGCCTCTGCCGAAGTATTCAAGCTTTTCGCTGCCTTCGGGCATATTGAACTGAACGCCGAAGCGAGGAAGCGGAGGAAGGTTTGCGCCGACCTTAACGTCCATAGCTACCGAAAGCTCGCCGGATGCATCGATCTTGTAAGTAGCTTCGATCTTTGCGGCGGGAGCAAGAAGCTTTGCACCGAGCGAGAGGGATGCCTTAACGGTTACGCCGTTTGCATCAGCATTCTCAATGGCTACGGAGTAGCACTTAACGTCAGTTCTGTCGAATCCCTGGTTAAACCAGTCGTTCTTGATGCGGCGGTCGTTGTCGGTGGGAGCGCGGAAGATTGTGGGCTTCATGGGCGATGCGAGCATCTCCTTGCCGTTGTCCTTGATCGAAGCAACAAGACCGCAGGTCTTGCAGATCTTATATGAGGTCTCTCCGACCTTGACAAAGATAGCTTTATCGTTTTCGCAAACGTTTACGGGAGCGGTCTTTGCGGCTGCGTCAACGCACGCTCTGGGCGCAACTGCGAGCTCTTCCTGATGGAAGCCGACCTCAAATCCCGCCTCAGCCCAAGGAGTGGACTTGATCTGGCGTATCGAGAAGTTGATGGTGCAGATTCCCTCAAGCTTGAGACCTTCAAGATCGAGCTTGTACTTTCTCGAGCGCTGAGGAGCAACACGGAGCTCGGAGATCACGCCGTCGCGGACTATCTTGCCGTCGCACTCAACCGACCAGTAGAGGCAGAGATCGTCGAGCATAGTGTAATAACGGCGGCTCTTGATGCGGAAGGAACCGTCTGCCGAAACCTCGCTGATAACGAAGGGCTTCAGCACTGCCTTGTGCTCCTTGATACCCGTGTGAGGACGGCGGTCGGGATAAACAAGACCGTCAACGCAGAAGTTGCCGTCGTGCGGGAAGTCGCCGAAATCGCCGCCGTAAACGTAATGAGGATCACGGTAAATGTCATCACCGGTAGCAACCGAGTGATCGATGAATTCCCAAACGCATCCGCCAAAGAAGTGATCGTTCGCGTAAATGAGATCCCAATACTGCTTCAGGTCACCGGGTCCGAGACCCATTGCGTGGCAGTATTCGCAAAGGAAATATGGCTTTGTAAATTTCTTTTCCGTGAGATAATACTTCATCTCATCGAAGCTCGGATACATACGGCTCTCAAAGTCGTACCAATCAAGCTCATAGTAATCAGCATATTTGCCGAGATCCTTAATGCCTTTGGCGTTGTGCTGAGCATATCTGAGTCTGCGGGAAGCATCCTCACAGTGGATCAGCGCGTCGGGCATACGGGACTTGATGTAATCGGACATCTTTTCCTGATTCTCGCCGAGTCCCGACTCGTTTCCGAGCGACCACATAATGATCGAGGGATGGTTCTTGTCGCGCTCAAACATACGCTGTACGCGGTCGAGAAGCGACTCTGTCCAATCCTCTTCGCGGGAGAAGTAATCCCAGTCAGCAATTCTCTGCATACCGTGAGTTTCGTAGTCGGTCTCGTCGCAAACGAAGAAGCCGAGCTTGTCGCAAAGGGTGTAGAATCGGGGATCGTTCGGGTAGTGGCTTGTACGGATCATATTGAAGTTGTAACGCTTGAGGATGTAAAGGTCTTCAAGCATATGATCTGTGGGAGTAGCAGAGCCGAGGATGGGATGGCTGTCGTGGCGGTTAGCGCCGTGAACCTTTACCTTCTGACCGTTGATGTATACGATGCGGTTCTTGATCTCAATTGTGCGGAAGCCGACGTACTGAACGATGTATTCCTCGCCACACTTGATAACGAGAGTATAAAGTTCGGGATCCTCGTCGCACCAGAGTCTGGGGTTGCCGACGAGCATTTCAAATGCACCGCTTCCGTCAAGTGTGATCGATCCGCCGCTCTCCTCGCGACCCTTGGGGTCAAGGAGCTTGTAGTCGATCTGTGCCTTGCCGGTAAGCTCTGCCTCAACCTTGAGAACAGCCTGAGTATACTTTGCGTTGATGCTCTGGCGGCAGTAAAGATCGGAAATGTGAGCGGTATCACGCGCAAGGAGATATACCTCGCGGAAGATGCCCGAGTAGCGGAACTTGTCCTGATCCTCAAGATATGAGCCGTCACACCACTTGAAAACGAGAACCTTGATGGTGTTCTTGCCTGCGTGGAGCTTATCCGTGATCTTGAATTCGCTAGTCATGTGGCTGACCTGGCTGTATCCTACGAACTCGTCGTTGACGTAAAGATAGAAGCAGGAGTCAACGCCCTCGAAGTTGATGTAAATATCCTTGCCTGAAAGATAATCCTCGGTGAGCTCAAAAGAGCGAGCATAAAGAGCGGAAGGATTTGCATCGGGAACGTGGGGAGGATCAACGGGGTAGGGGTAGTTTACGTTGGTGTAGTTGGGCGTGTCGTATCCCTTGCCGAGTACGGTCTGCCAGGAGCGCGGAACAGTCATCTTGTCAAATCCGCAGGTGCAGAAGCCTTCGGCAGTGAAATCCTCGATCATCGAGGGGACGGGATAGAATTTGAAATCCCAATCGCCGCAAAGCGAGAAGAAACGCGCACTTGCCGCACGGTTGTCGGTCAAAGCGGAAGCTTCGCTGTGGTAAGGAACGAAATAAGCACGCGGCTTTTCACATCCGTAGTGCAGAACCTCTTGGGACTTGTGAAATTTGTATTCAAAGCTCATGTTGTGATCTCCTTGAATGATTATTTTTTATAATTAATATTATTATCTCATATTTTTAGAGGATTGTCAAGATGTAAAGAGAAAAATCTCTTGACAATACCTCATCTTTATGATAAAATAACCTTGTAAACCACCCACACCCGACAGCCGAACCGCTGACGAGTTTTCGAAATATCAGCGCACAAGTATGTCGGATCAGCCGTATACTTGTGCTTTTTACTTGAAAGGACAACGACAATGAAGCGAATAACCATATTGATTATTGCTATTAGTTTTATTATGCTTGTTTTTGTTTCCTGCTCTGTGATAGATTACCCATTAAGTGATGAGAGCAGAGCCGTGGTAACGCTTGAGGTGATCGTACACGCAGTTAACGATAACGATGCAGAGGCGTTGGCTTACCTTTTTTCATATAATGTACTTACAGAAAAGTCTGATTTGCTTGATACTTCAAAGGATTTTATCGAGTTTGTAGGCGGAGAAATAATTACGTATTCCGAGCCGGCAGATAATGGCATTTCCTCGTATGAAGAATTTGAATACGGTAAGATACGCAAAGAAATCCAGTACTCTGTTACAGTTGAAACCACTGTGGGAAAGTATCATATCGCTATTCTTGAGTGTGTAACCGACGATTTTGATGAAGAAAATGTCGGTGTTACGTCGATTTATATAATCAATGCGGAGAATTGGCAGAAAGATGTTGTCTATCGCGGTGACGGAAATTGGACTCCCGGAATAAACATTGAAAAAGGAGAGATTGAAAATGAAGAAATCAGTAATAGTAATTCTATTAGTTCTATCCTTGCTGATCCCCACAACCTCATGCACCGCGCCGAATTCGATCGAGGTTACATCGAAAGATTATCCCAAGCTGACGAAAATGTCGCCGAGTGAATTTGACAAAGAAAAAGAAATAGAGCGGGAATTGGCGGCGCTTGAGGATGATGAATTCGTCTATCGCGTCTGCTATCTGACGGTAGAAGATGACAGCTTGTGTGTCGAAAATAACGTTGATTACTTTCGTACAACTCAAGAGGAAACCTTCAGTTTCGGGTATCTAGTAGGTGTAAATATAGGCGAGTTTGACGGTTGGGTCAGATGGTTTCCGTATCATACTTCTCATTATCCGGAAGGAGAATCCCCTGAATCAATTTTCCTTTCAAAAGAGAATTGCAGTTTCATTATCAAAGAAGACAACGACAATGCTTTTATCGTTTGCGAAATTCCGACTTTCGGCGTTAAAGACGGAGAAACGTCCGGCGAGACCGTAGTATATGATTTTGATGTGATATGGAACAAAGATGACAGCAATGCCGGATATGATATATCTTGCACCGAAATCGCAAGATTCTCGGGTGCTGTGACTGCGTATTATCTTTCTGAGGAAGACGAATGCATATATTTCGCAACTGATATGAGTATAGTAAAAATGACATTTGACGGTAAGGCGGAGAGACTTGTATGGGTAGATTATTTTTATACTATCGGCGTTAACTCCATAGTTGAGTTCGAAGGCGAACTCTACTGCGGTTCCGCGCGCGGAATCTACCGCTACAATCCCGAAACAGGCGAGTCGCTGTGGTATCCTATGGACTATGAAAAATATGCAAATTAAGTAAGGAGTTCGAAATGAAAAAATCAATAATTGCTTTTTTATTAATTGTTTCCTTGCTCACCCTCGCATCATGCTCCGCACCGAATACGATTGAGGTCACATCAATGGATTACCCAAATCTCACAAAAATGTTACCGGGCGAATTTGATGAAAAACTTTGCTCGTATTATATTTTGGCAAACTATAAATGGCATAATTACAGTTGTCGGCTATCCGTTGAAAACGGCAAGCTTTTTGTCAGCAACGCAAGAGCGGATATAACGGACACAAAAAGTGAGATGTTCCCCGACGGCTATCTTCTCGGAACAGATTTTGGAGAGTTCAGCGGATGGGTCAGATGGTGTCTGCATGAAGAACTGATATATCCCGAGGACAGAACTCCTACTGTAACGGAGACGCAACTGTCAGATAAAAACTGCCACTTTATTATCAGACCCGACAGGCACGCCAACTATGCATTTGTAATTCTTGATACGTTTTCTATGAGGTCCGATTATTCTTGTGATACGGTTATTTGTAAATTTGAACGTATCAGCGACGGCTCCGGTTATGATTATAAGCTTGAATTCAACGAGATTGCATCGCTTGGAGGCGAATGCACTGCTTACCTCAACTGCGAAGAAAAAGAATGTATATATTTTGTCACCGAGTGCGGAATATATAAATTGAATTATGACGGAACAGTTGAAACTGTCGTTGAGGAGGAAATTTTTAGGTATATGGTGCAAATTACATCGATTGTTCTTTATGAAGATGAATTCTATTGCAGCTCTCCTCTCGGAGTCTACCGCTTCAACCCCGAAACAGGCGAGTCACTGTGGTATCCCATGGACTATGAAAAATACGCCGAGTAACCAATAACAAAAAGATGCTCAAAATCGGGCATCTTTTCTTCGTCAAAAAACTCTTTACAAATCCCATATTTTGTGGTATAATAATAAAGTTAGCGCAACTTGTCCATAATAACCGCGGAGGTGGTTTTATGAAGGACTATTACGCTCGCCGTGATTTCTGGATATCGTTCGGACTCGGCGTTTTAATATTCGGTTGCGCTGTGATAATTGCATTCAACCCTTAAGGAGGGATCTTATGAGGCTTGACAAGTTAATAGCAAACGCGGGACTTGCCAGCCGCAGTGAAATTTCCAAGGCTGTGCGCGGCGGCAGAGTTACCGTCAACGGCACCCCCGCAAAAACTCCCGCGCTTCAGGTTGATCCCGAAAAGGACAACATAGTGTATTGCGGAAAAAGTGTTAATTACCGCGAGCATATCTACATTATGCTCAATAAGCCCGAGGGTTACGTCAGTGCGACCGAGGATAAGAACGCTCCCGTCGTCACAGACCTGCTTCTGCCCGCAGACGGCGCGCGTGTCCACCCTTGCGGAAGACTTGATAAATACACGCTCGGTATGATGATACTGACCGACGACGGAGAAATGTCGCACAGACTCCTCGCACCCGCCCGCCACGTTCCGAAATCTTACAGATACCGCTGTGAATTGCCCCTTTCGGAGAACGATGAAAAGCGCCTCTGCGAGGGCGTACATATCGAGGGAGGCTATCTCACAAAACCCTGTGAAATCCACGCAGAGGGCGAATTTGAGGGCGAGATAACCATCCACGAGGGTAAGTATCACCAGATCAAGCAGATGTTTGGCGCGGTGGGCAACAAGATCACGTATCTTGAAAGGATCAGCTTTGGTCCGCTGCCTCTCGATCCATCCCTCGGACGTGGAGAATGGCGCTATCTGACCGAGGAAGAGATCGCTCTTCTCGCAGAAGCCGCAAAGTAAAAGGTATATTATTTTTAGGAGAACATAAATGACAATCGAACAGATCCTTGCAGAGGAATTTAACCTGAAAGAAGAGCAGGTAGTCAAGACCGTCGAGCTCATCGACGAGGGAAACACTATCCCCTTTATCGCGCGTTACCGTAAAGAGGTGACCGGCTCGCTTGACGATACCATCCTTCGTGACCTTTTTGACAGACTCACTTATCTTCGCGGAATCGCAAAGCGCCGCGAGGAGGTAAAGAACCTTATTGACGCTCAGGGCAAGCTCACCGAAGAGCTCGTTGCCGCAATCGATGCGGCGCAGACGATCACCGAGATCGACGATATTTACCGCCCCTACCGTCCTCACAGAAAAACACGCGCATCCGTCGCTCGCGAGCGCGGACTTGAGCCCCTTGCCGATCTTCTTTTTGAGCAGAGAGAAAGCTATGAAAAGCCTATCGAAGAGATCGCTGCAGAGTATATTGACGAAGAAAAGGGTGTTTCCGATGCCGCAGCCGCTCTTGCGGGAGCAAAGGACATCATCGCCGAGAACGTTTCGGATAACGCATCCTGCCGTAAGTCGGTGAGAACTCTCACAATGGAGCACGGCGCGATCGTTTCCAAAGCCGCAAAGGAAGAGGATTCGGTTTACGCACAGTATTACGACTTCAACGAGAAGGTCAAGAAGATCCTCCCCCACCGTATCCTCGCCATCAACAGAGGAGAGAAGGAGGATTTCCTCAAGGTCACTCTCGAACTGACCAACGATATCGTCAAGACCTATCTCTACCGCAAGTTCATCAAGCAAAACGAAAGTCCCGCAAAGGCTTACGTTGCCGAGGCAGTAGAGGACAGCTACGAGCGCCTTATTGCTCCCTCCGTCGAGCGTGAGATCAGAAATGATCTTACCGATATCGCGTCCGAAGGCGCGATCAAGGTCTTCTCGGACAACCTCAAGCATCTTCTCATGCAGCCTCCTCTCCGCGGCAAGACCGTTATGGGATTTGACCCCGGTTACCGTACCGGCTGTAAGCTTGCCGTTGTCGATTGGACCGGTAAGGTTATCGACACAGCTGTTATCTTCCCGACAAAGCCTCAGCAGAGAATAGAAGAGAGCACTAAGATCGTAACCAAGCTTATCCGCAAGTACGGTGTAAACGTAATCGCGATCGGTAACGGTACTGCATCCAAGGAAAGCGAGATCTTCATCGCGGGTCTTCTCCGCGACAGCGGACTTGATTGCAAGTATATTATGGTCAGCGAAGCCGGTGCATCTGTTTACTCCGCCTCCAAGCTCGGAGCCGAAGAATTCCCCGATTTCGACGTAACCCAGCGTTCCGCCGTTTCCATCGCCCGCCGTCTGCAGGATCCCCTTGCAGAGCTTGTGAAGATCGATCCCAAGTCCGTCGGTGTCGGTCAGTATCAGCACGATATGAAGCAGGCTCGTCTTGACGGTGCGCTTACTGGCGTTGTTGAGGATTGCGTAAACTCTGTCGGAATCGACCTCAATACAGCATCCTATTCGCTTCTTTCCTACGTTTCGGGAATCAGCACTCCCGTTGCAAAGAATATCGTTAAGTACCGCGAGGAAAACGGCGAGTTTGAATCTCGTGCAGAGCTTCTCAAGGTTCCGCGTCTCGGCGCCAAGGCTTTCGAGCAGTGCGCGGGCTTCCTTCGCGTTTCGGGCTCAAACGAGGTTCTTGACTGCACAGGCGTTCACCCCGAATCATATGCTGCTGCCCGCGGACTTCTCAATAAGTTCGGCTACGATGAATCCGAGATCCGCACGGGAGGCGTAAAGCTTCTCGGAAGCAAGGTTGCAAAGGAGGGCAAGGCGAAGCTTTGCGAAGAACTCGGCATAGGCGAGCCCACCCTCAACGATATCATTGAAGAGCTTGAAAAGCCCGGTCGCGACGTTCGTGACAGCTTCGATGCTCCAATCCTTCGAGATGACGTTCTCGACATCAATTCGCTCAAGCCCGGTATGGTTATGACTGGTACAGTACGTAACGTAATCGACTTCGGTGCGTTCGTTGATATCGGCGTTCATCAGGACGGACTTGTTCACATCTCGCGCATCTGCGATAAGTTCATCAAGCATCCATCCGAGGTGCTTTCCGTTGGCGATATCGTCCGCGTTCAGGTCCTCGAGGTCGACACTAAGCGCAACCGAATCGCGCTTACCATGCGATTCAAGGAAGAGAAGTAATTCTCAAAAAGTAATTTTAATTTACCTCGCAAAGTCACGCAAAATTCATAAACTGCCCGATTTTCACAACATTTAGACACAATTTGTGCAAACTGCACAAATTTGACCTTGAAATTTTGGGTAATAAACATCTTCCATTTTTCGCGAAAATTTGGTACAATATATAAAGAAAAAATTAGATTAAACCGCGTGCTCGGTTTGCTCGTTAATTCAAGGAGGAATTTTATAAATGGCAAGTGTATCCCTTAAGCACATCTATAAGAAGTACCCCGGCGGCGTTACCGCTGTTTCGGACTTCAATCTTGAAATCAAGGACAAGGAGTTTCTCGT
>JAGBRZ010000172.1 GCA_017632155.1 Clostridia bacterium | reverse complement strand
GTTCGCACATTCTAAAGTCAACATAAACGAAATCACTGTGTAATTTTGAAACTACACAGTGATTTTACGTTTTCATATATATTTAGTTTTTGGTGCAGTATAGACCACTTCGCCAGCACCGCGACGCGCAAAGAACAATTTGCGCGTCACGAGATCCTTCGGCGGCAAGGCAGCCTGCGGGCGCCGCCTCAGGATGACATCGTTTCTTTTGAAGGGGGCTGCGCCCCCTTCACCCCTGCATTGCGAGTGCGAACATAGCTTTTTACTAATTATTTGTGCATATTGCTATATGTTAATTTTCAATATACGTTTGTCAGCAGTTTGAGCCGCCCGAAATTTTCGGGCGGCTGGGTAGTTATTCTTGGGTTTTCATTTGGTTGTTTCGTTTGTAATAGGGGTAATATTAATATAGAAGTGATAGAAATCATACAGATCCATTTGGTTCATGACCTTTTCGTAAGTGAGTGTATTATCATTGACAAGAAGATATGATTCTATGAATCTGTTGAGATAAACACCTTGATTGATTTCCTCTCCTTCATATTTGATAATATATTTGAATCTATCGCGGAATATTTCAATTGGCTTACCGTTTTGTCTGTACTGATACAACAATTCGTAGTATTCGCCATTGTATACAATAGCTTCAAAATGAATTTCTGACGGGGAGTTCTCGTTATATATTGCAATATTGAGAGAAGCGGGTTCGCCCTTTGTGGCTTTTTCGTAAAATTCCTTGTCCAAACCTTCGCCCATAATTACAGAACTGCCATTACGCACAAGCCAATTCCCGTTCATGACCTCGGTAAACAAGTCAGCCGCTCTCATATTGTCGGGGAAGGAAATCATCGGGAACCCGGCTTCATTCTCGGAAGCTCGAGGAGAATCAAGATATTCGTTATATGCAACGTATCTTTCATAAAGTTTCTCAAAGTCAGCCTTTGTGAGAAGTCCTTCAAGATTTGCGTCGGCAAGGTCGAGGATTCTGCCGTTGTTGTATACGTAGATTTTCGAGATTTCGTCGAAAGACAGTTCGTGACCGTAAAAATAATATTTGGTCATATTGTTTCCGACAGAGAGTCCGACGTTTGCCCAGATCACATTGTCTCCGAAGATTCCGTAGTATCTGAAATAATCTTCGTAAGTGCGGATAGTGGCTTTTTCCTTTTTGATAAACATTTGGCTGTCATCTTCGGCATTCAAATAAGCCGAGTTTGCGGACATTTCTCTGATTCTGCGACCGGTGTAGACATTCTTGTATACCTGATTCTTTTCAAGAATGACCGCAAAAGACTCCGAGTATCTTTGCGCAAAGACGTTAGTGCGTATTTCGTCGATCATATCGTCCGATAATTCTTCAAGATCGTCGGTGAATTTCGCATAGGTATAATATCTTGAGCTATCCTCCCAGTAAGCGTAGGCGTTGAATTGATCGTGACGCTCTTTGATCTTTTTGATATCTTCGTCACGTAGCCATCCTTCGTCGTAAGCGGTCGCAAGCTCTTCAACTTTACTGTCGCGGTAAGCGAAGAGATAGAAGGAATTGTCATTTTTAATCGGTATGCCGTTGATAACGATCGTGTTGTTTTCACCCTTAAGATGGGTGTTTAGCGCAAAAATGACGCAGTCGTTGATCGTGCCGTAGTATCTGCCGATAAAGTGATCTTTCTTGTTTGGGCTGAATAGATATGAACTTATTTCATAGGCGAGTTGATTAGCTTGGTTGCGTGCGACTATTAAAATGCTGTTTTGGTTTCCCTCGTAGTTTGGATCGTTTTCCATCAATGTGCGAAGCGCTTCTTGCTCGTAATTATAGATAAGACCATACAAAGCTCCCTTAACCAGTGATATTGTTCTGTCCGATATCGGTTCGAGATCGGGAGTAAATTGGGGATAGGTTTCGTTGCCCTCGAGGGCTGCTGCGGCGGTTTCTTCGACAATGTTGGAATCAGTATTTGATCCCGAGGGATTTGAACCGGGGAAGAAATCTGTGTGCTGGCTGATATACGTTATTATTGGAAGAAATGCACTAATGAGCACGAGGCAAGCGGCAAACAAGAGTGCGTACTTCACCGAACGCCATACGGCTTTTTTGTTTTGCCCCGGGATCTCATCCGCGTCGGGGGCTTTGATGTCGTTTACGACCTCCGCGATGAGGTCGCGGTCGATGTAATCGAGTGCTTCAAGCAATCTTGTATCTTTGAAAACGGGTATTTCTCTCATACCGTGATGCCCTCCTTTCCGAGCTCTGCCGCAAGCTTTTTGCGCATGCGGTGAAGTGTGACCTTGATCTTGCTCTCGCCGCAGCCCGTCTGCGACGAGATCTGCGCGATGCTCATATCAAGCCAATAGCGCATGATGAATATCTTTCGGTCCGATTTTGACGATGCGCGCAAAAATCCGTTTATGATCTCGCCCGCGCGTCGCGCGTCAAACTGCGCGGCGAGGTCGGTGCCGTCCTCGATGAGCGAGAGAAATTCCTCGCCCACGACCTGAACGTTTTTGCCGCGCTTCCAAGCGTTGTTGGCGCGCGATTTGTTGATCGCCTGCCGTCTTACCACCTCGGTGAGATAGGCTGGGAAGTTATCCGGCCTTTCGGGCGGTATCGAATTCCAAAGCGCGAGGAGCGAATCATTTAATGTTTCTTCGCGGTCTTCTCGTGCATTCAGAAAATTCGAGGCAACGTAAAGACAGAGATTGCGGTATTTCGTTTCGGTCTCTTTTATCGCGTCCTCGTCGCGAGCAAAGAACAGTTCGATGATTCTTTCGTCGTTCATAGATCTGCCTCCTTTCAATGTCCTTTCACCTAATTAGTAGTAAAGCGCGCGAAAAGGTTACAACGTTTTCAAAGTTTTTTCGATATTATAATATCATATTTTGATGTCCGTGTCAAGAAAAAACGCCGCCCGAAATTTTCGGGCGGCGTTATGGGTATTATTATCAGAACAGATCTTCCTGATTTGCGGTCTTGATTCCCGCGCCTGCAAGTGCGGCGGAGGCTACGGCGTTGTCGTCAACGCGGAAAATCATATATGCGTGTCCGTCGGGGGCGAGGAAGGCATAGGTATATTCAACAACGACCTGCGCCTCGGCGAGGACCTCAAGGATCGTTGCCATACTTCCGGGCTTGTCGGCGATCTCGGTTGCGAGAACGTCGGTTACGGTCGAGATGAAGCCACCCTTTTTGAGGACGCTTTCGGTTTCCTTCGGATCATCGCAGATTATGCGAAGGATGCCGAAATCCTGTGTGTCGGCGATGGAAAGTGCGCGGATGTTGATGCCGTTGTCGGCGATATAGCGCGTGCAAGCCGCAAGCGCGCCTTTTTTGTTTTCAATAAATACGGAAATTTGTTTTACGCTCATAATAAATCTCCTTTTAATCGTGAAGTTTATGACCTGTATGATTACGCAATTTTCAATAAAATTCGTTTTTTCGGGGGCTTTGCCTACGGAAAAACACCTTTTTGGCGAGCGGTGCGAGCCCGCGCGCCGAGGGGAGGCGTCAAAATCCTTGATTTTGGCGGCGGCGATAAGCGCGCGTCTTCAATTGTAAAACGTAGTTTTACAATTGGTTAATCATGAAGTTTTCTCTTGTCGATAACACGGACTGCCTTGCCCTCGCTTCTCTGAATCGACTTGGGCGCGACGAGATGAACCTTCGGGTTGATTCCGAGCATCGTCTTGATCGCCTCGGCGAGGGATCTTTCCATAATTGCAAGATCGCGGACGGTATCCGAGAACTGCTCGGGGTTACGTTCAACGTAAACGTCAAGGGTATCGTTGTTCTTGACGCGGTCGACCTCGATGAGGTAGTTGGGGGAATAGCCTTCCTTGATTAGAACGGTTTCGATCTGTGAGGGGAATACGTTTACGCCGCGGATGATGAGCATATCGTCGCTACGTCCCATCGGCTTTGACATCTTGATGAGAGTTCTGCCGCATGAGCATTTTTCGCGCGAGAGAACGCAGATATCGCGGGTGCGGTAGCGGAGAAGCGGAAAGCCTTCCTTATCAAGGCTGGTGAACACAAGCTCGCCCTTTGAGCCTTCGGGGAGAACCTCGCCCGTTTCGGGGTCGATGATCTCGGCAAAGAAATGGTCCTCATTGATGTGCATACCCTTCTGCGCCTCGCATTCGAATGCAACGCCGGGGCCGGAGGTCTCGGTGAGACCGTAAATATCGTAAGCCTTGATGCCGAGCGACTTTTCAATGTCGCGGCGCATTTCCTCTGTCCAGGGCTCTGCGCCGAAGATGCCTGCCTTCAGGTCAAGATCGTCGGGGGAGATGCCCATCTCCTTGAGAGTTTCGCCGATATATGCTGCATAAGAGGGGGTACAGCAGAGGATGGTGGAGTGGAGATCCTGCATAAACTGGATCTGACGGTCGGTGCTGCCCGATGACATTGGAAGTGTCAGACAGCCCACCTTCTGCGAGCCGCCGTTGAGTCCAAAGCCACCGGTGAAGAGTCCGTAGCCGTATGCGACATGACAAACGTCCTCGTTTGTTGCACCTGCGGCAGTCAGCGCGCGAGCACAGCAATCCTCCCAAAGGTTGATATCGTTTTGAGTATAGTAAGCGACAACACGCTTGCCGGTTGTGCCGGAGGTGGAATGTATACGAACGCAGTTTTTCAGATCTGTGCCGAGAAGTCCGTAGGGGTAAGCGTCGCGAAGATCGGATTTGGTGAGGAAGGGGAGCTTGTGAAGATCGTCAATGCTCTTTATATCGTCGGGTGTAACACCCTTTTCGTCCATCAGGTCGCGGTAGTATTTCACGTTCTCATAAACGCGCTTGACCTGCTTTACGAGTTTTTCTGATTGAAGCGCTCGCATTTCCTCGCGAGGCATTGTTTCAATTTCTTTCTGGAAATATCTCTTTTCCGTCATTTTGTGGTTTCCTTTCTTTCTGAGCTTTTGCTCGTTCTGGGGCTCGGAGTAAAGGACAAACAAAAACGTCCTCTGCATCCGAAAAGAATACAGAGGACGAGAAATTATATCCCGTGGTACCACCTCAGTTCGCCGTCATCTCACGAAGACGACCTTTTCAGGTACTTGCATACCTTAGTTCTGTGACGGGAACACCCGTTGCATCCTACTACGGATCACTCCGATTCAGCGCACTGCTAACAAAATGAATTCGAGAAGGATACCCCATTGCCTCGCACCATCCGGCAACTCTCTGAAAGGTTTTTCCAACCTACTACTTTTTGCTCATCGCATTTGATGGGGATATTATAGCACAATAAAACTGGGTTGTCAATAGATTCTTAAAAAAATATTTTGATGATTTTAATGAATTTTGAAAAACGAGGGGGTTAATTTCTCGGTCTCCATTTGTCAGGAGTAACCTTGAGGTTGAGCTTGGGATCGTCAATGCTTTCAACGCGGGGCATACCCTCATAGATCTGATAAAGACCGTATTCGAGCGCGCGAGAGTAAAGATCGCGGTTGTAATTTTCATATATATCGCCGTACATTTTCTCAACGTGATCACGTACTGCAAGGGTCAGCGCGGTCCTTTCGCTCATGGGCACGTTCTTTCCCGCATCGGTCTTGAAGAAGTCATAAAGGAGATTGATGATATTATCCTTCAATGCATCGCCGCCGTATACCTCATTCAATGCATAGGAATGAGCGAATTCGGGAATGAGGCGGAGCTTTTTGATGCGCTCTGCCTGATCGGGCGTGGCTTTTTCAAGCGCGGCATCGAAAAGCTCAAAGCCGCGGGTGACGAGCTCGCATTCTTCGACCTTTGCACTGTAATTGATATACTTCGACCAATCGGTTTCCTTGTAATTCTTTATCATATCAAGCGTGAGGTCTGCGGGGAGCTTTCGGTTGGTGTGGTCAACCGTGGGGGCAAAGATGGTATAGGAGAATTTATCGTGGATGCCGAAATGCTTATCCTCGACGATCTTCTGGCCGAGGTTGATATATTCGCGGATGTATTTCCATCCCTTGCCGTAATAATCGCGCAGGAAGTCATCGATCAGTCCCCAATATTCCTCCTCGGACATATAGGGATCCCAAAGAATTTTTGCCATAATGTATGAGCGGAGCTCGGAGAAGTCGCAGGTGTCTGAGAAGAAGTTGCCTTCCTCATAAACGCCGATGACGTGGTTATCGGCAAAGAATTTAGCGTTCTGAAGCAGAACGTTGAAGTTGGGGAAGAATGCTACCGATTCAACGTAGTTGGTGGTATAGTCCCAAACGTAGAGCTTGTCGCTGACCTTGGCCCAGTCGGAAATGTCCTCGGAGATCGTCTTTTCGCTGCCCGCCATAGCGTAAACATCCTTGCAAGTGCCAAGAGGATGCGAGAAGCAGCATTCAATAGTGCAGAAGCGGATGATGACGTTGTCTGCGGGAGGTGTTTTGCAGATGCTTCTGGTGTGGTGATAAGCGAGGGTATCGAATTTCAGATCGGGATAATCCTTCGCAAATTCTTCGGCAATGGCGTTGACAAATCGGATCTGGGCGCCCGAATATGCGCCCTCTTCCTCATAGATCTTTTTGCAATTCTTGCACATACAAGGCTTTTGCGCAGTGCCGTTATCGGGCTGTGAGATCGAGATGATCTTCGCATCGGGGCGGTCTTCCAGAAGGGAACGAACCTTCTCTTTGACGAGATTCATCACGTCGGGATTCGAAAGGCAGGGCTGTGCGCCCCAGCCACTCTGGCGCGTGCCATCTTCATTGAGGGCAAAATACTCGGGATGGTCGGCAAAATATTCTTTTACGGAAATCCAGTTCTCCAAGGTATGAACAAAACCGCCGATGTACTCGATCTTTCCGCCGTATTCCGCGGGGGTGTTGTTGTAAACGCCGTTTGCCTTGAGCTTGGCTTGGAAATTGTTTTGTCTTGAGGTTACAAAGTCAATGTCACGGTATTCGAAAACGGGGATCTGCTCGTCGCGCTCGATGGGCTGAATGCCGAGCGTGTCACGCTTCGGGATCTTTTCGAAATCAGATGCGTAAAAACGGCATCCAAGGTAGTCCTCGAGAAAGGTGTAAACGCCATAAAGCGCGCCGCGCACGCCGCTGCCCGCGATGAAAAGCTTTTTGCCGACGGTTTCGATAACAAATCCCTCATCCCCGAGCTTTGCCGTATCAAACTGACCTTCCGCAGAACGGTTGGTGTAGCCGACAAGGATCTCATACTTGCCTATCGGTTCGGCATCGGTCTTTACGGGAATCTGGATGCCCGAGATCTTTTCGATGTAGCTGCGAAGCTCACTTGCGGCTTTCATATTCGCATCCGTCGAATTTTCGGGACGGATGATGGTGTATTCTGAAATATTGTTCTGTGCAAACACGAGCGTGTCCTCCTTGATGACGAGTGGTGTTTCTGTTTCTTCGGGTTCTTCCGTGGTTTCGGGTTCGGTTTCGATATGTTTAGTTGTTGCTTCGTCTGTGACGGCTCCACCTGTACCCGGAGAGCAAGCGACGGTGCAGAAAAGCATTATAAAAGCAATCAAAGCGCAAATCACTCGTTTCATCACAATGCCCTCCTTAAATACTCATCCGCCTCGGCTCTCGATTTGAAAATGATAATATTCTTTTCCTTATATTTTTCAAGCAATTCAATCACCTTCGGGCGGCTTTCTTCATTGTATTTTTTGATAAATTCGATGAATTCAAGATCGGGCTCGGTTTCGACCCACGGCATATCGGGTCGCGGTTTGCCGCGGCGTTCTTCGACTCCGGCGATGCACACCTCGACGGGATAGTCGAGGAATATGACGGTGTCGCAGACTTCCATCCTTATTTCGAGCGTCGAACCGTAATTGCCGTCGATTATCCATTCGGGCAGCGCAACGGTTTCGCGGAGTGCCGCGCGGAATTCCTCCTTAGGCTTGGTCGTTCGGTCGGGGTTCCAATACATCATATCAAGGTAGTAAAGTGGCAGCCCCTTTTTTGCCGCAAGCGCGCGAGCAAAGGTGCTCTTGCCGCTTCCGGGACAGCCGATGATCATAATGCGTTTCATAATGTCACCTCCGAGGTATTTTTCTTTATTATATCAAAAGGGAAATAATTTGTCAAGAAAATACTTGATTTTTGAGTTCTTTTGTGATATTATTATTCCATACATTTTTTATATTTTAAGGAGATTCCTATGAATATTCTTCGTGAAAAGATCAAAAATGGTGAAAAGACTTGCGGCACGCTTGTCAGCCTTACCGATCCCGCACTTTGCGAGATCATGGGCATCGTTGGATATGACTACATTTGGATAAATATGGAGCATACATATATGTCATATAAGGAGGTGCTCTGCCACCTGAATGCGGCGCGTTCGGTGGGCGCGGCATCGGTCGTAAGACTGCCGCAGAATGACCTCACCGTTACCAAAAAGATACTTGAAATGGGTCCCGAGGGCATCATTTTCCCGATGATGCGCACTCCCGAGGAGGTTCGTGAGATGATTGGAGCAACGCTTTACCCGCCTCACGGTACGCGCGGATTTGGTCCGATGAGAGCTATCCGATACGGCGAGACCGACTGCAAGTATTACACCGATGAAGAAAGCCTTGAGCTTTGCCGATTTATGCAGATCGAGCACGTTGAATGTGTTGAGAATCTTGAAGAGATCGTCAAGATCCCCTATATCGACGGATTTATCTTCGGCCCGAACGATCTTTCGGGCTCTCTTGGAGAGCTTGGAAACGTTTTCGGCGAGAAGACGATGGAGCAGATCCGCCGCGCGCTGAAGATAGTCAAGGAAAACGGCAAATACGTCGGTCTTGCAACGGGTGACCTTCGTCCCGAAACGCTCAAATTCTGGTCGGAGCTTGGAATTGATATGATGACCGTGGGTGCGGATTGGAACTTCGTTTTTGACGCCGCGAAGAACACGAGAAAATTGCTCCAGCAGTATCATATGGAGGCGTAAAATGAAGCTCATAAAGCAGGAGTTCATATTCGGCGAGCCGCTTCCGACACCCGAATGCCACGCATCGACCATCATCGTCCGTGAGGATGGCAGAAAGCTCGCGGCTTGGTTTGCAGGAACAAAGGAGGCGAATCCCGACGTTCTCATATTTGTCAGCAGCTTTGACGGTGAGTGTTGGAGCGCCCCGCGCGCGGTCACGCCGGAGCTTGGAATTCAGCATTGGAATCCCGTTTTATTTGAGATGAACGGGGAAGTTGTATTGTTTTATAAAATGGGTTATCCCATCGCCGATTGGCACACGCGATATATTACCTCGAAGGATTTCGGCGAGACCTGGTCAGAACCGCGCGAGCTTGTCGAAGGCGACGCAAGCGGCGGCAGAGGACCCGTCAAGAACAAGCCTATCCGCATTTCAAACGGAAACATCCTCGCTCCCGGATCCACAGAAAAGGGCCCGTGGCGTTGCTTTGTCGATATTTTCGATGGCAAGGAATGGCATAAAAAAGACCTTCCCGTCGAGCTTGAAAATGCAGAAAAGGTCAACGTTATTCAGCCAACTCTGTGGGAAAGTGAAGCGGGCAATATTCACGCGCTTGTGCGCTCAAATATCGGAAGAATATACCGTTCGGATTCGAAGGATTACGGAGAAACCTGGTCGCCGATCTATCCGACCGATATGCCTAACAATAACAGCGGTATCGATTGCGTCAAGCTTTCGGACGGAAGAATCGTTCTGATCTGCAACCCCATCGAAAAGAATTGGGGTCCGAGAACTCCCTTGTCTGTATTTGTATCGGAGGACAACGGAGTAAGCTTCAAAAAAGAGCTTGATCTTGAAACCGAGGAGGGCGGATTTGCCTATCCGTCGGTAATTGAACTCGGCGGCATACTTCATATAGTTTATACCTATAACCGCAAAAAGATCGTTTGCGCCGAGATCGAATTATAATCAGAAAAGAGGACAGAATTTTGTTTAAAACCGAAGCACATATGCACACCTATCCCGTCTCCTCTTGCTCGAAGCTTTCACCCGTCGAGCAGGTAAGACTTTTCAAGGAAGCGGGTTATGATACCGTATTTGTATCCGACCATTTTTCACCCCACCATTTCAAGAAGCTTGGCGCGGATCTGACATTTGCCGAAAAGGTGGACAAGCTCTGCGATGCTTATCTTGAGGCAAAGGCAGAGGGTGACCGCATCGGTCTTACGGTGCTTTTCTCGGTCGAGCTCTCCTTCCACAAGAATCACTATCTGCTTTACGGCGTAACGCGCGAGTTCCTCAAGCTCCGCGAGGATATTTTTGATATTGATATTGACGAGCTTTACGCGCATCTCAAGGCGCACGGAATAACCATTATTCAGGCGCATTCCCACCGCGCCCGCAGTGAGGATTGCGTTCCCCAGCCTGATTACGTTGACGGCTTTGAGCTCAATTTCTGCCGCCGCAAGGAAAACAACAACGAAAAGACTCTTGTGTTGGCAAAGGAATACGATATGCCTCTCACCGTCGGCTCGGATTGCCACCGCCCCGAGGACGTTGGCGTTTCCGCAACACTTTCGGAGGAGAAGATCGAAAGCGTTGAGCAGTATCTTGATCTCGTTCGTTCAAGAAAGCTCATTTTTGCGGTCGGCGGTATTGGGGAATGATATATTTTATCAGCGACATACACGGTGACAAAAATATTGACGCGCTCAATGATTACGTCAAAAATGCAAAAGAGGACGATCTTTTGATCATCCTCGGAGATATCGAGCTTCATTTCCGCGATACCGATGAAAACCGCGAGTTTTCAAAGTATTTCGAGGAACTTACCTGCAAGATCGCTCTTGTTGACGGAAATCACGAGAATTTTGATTACCTTTATTCCTTCCCCGAGGAAGATTGGTGCGGCGGCAGAATTCACCGCATTTCGGATAGATTCATCCACCTTATGCGCGGATATATTTTTGAGATCGAGGGGCACACCTTCCTTACGATGGGCGGATGCAAGTCTTCGCAGAAGTGGTTTGACATGGGTCTTCGCTGGGAGCAGGAAAAGCCGACCGAGGAGGAGATCATCCGTGCTTATCGCAATCTGAAAGCGCATAAAAACAAGGTCGATTACGTGCTGACACATAAATACCGTATCGAAAATCCGAAGGCAAATCCCCTCGGTCAGAACGGATTTATGAATTTCGTTGACAACTGCGTCGAATATAAGCATTGGTATTCGGGTCATTGGCATAAAACGAAGTATCTTGATGACAAGCATACGGTAGTTTACAGAACTTTGACTCCATTGGGAGAATAATTAAAAGCCGAGGTTTAGTGCCTCGGCTTTTGAATTTACATATAATGGAAAACGCGGCGGCAATAGGGACCCCACCCCTGCCCCCGCCCCTTAAACAGGGGCGGGGAAGCTCGCGAGCGTTCAAGTTTTGTTCAGCTACATTGATTTCGCCGATATCCTAATAACTTCGCTTGAGCAAATCGGGACATCCCTCCCACCCAACTTTGCTTGCAAAGTTGGATTCACTTACGTAAACCGAAGGGAGGAGTTTAAGAGTGCAGAGCATTTAGTTCAGTGTTTTGAATTTAGTTGTTGTCAGTATTATTCAATGCTCGCGCCCTTTCAAGAATCTCATTCCATCTTGCCTCACCGCGAACCGAGTCGAACCATTCCCAACCCTTTTCGGCGGTCATCTTTTTGTCGATATTGCCCATTTTGCAGACAAGTCCGAGCAAATGGATATAACTTTTTCCGTTCGGTAATTCAATTCTCCATTTACCCTCGATCAGTTTGGTTTTTCCGAAAAACAACTCGTTTCCAAGGTCAAGCGGCGTTCCGCGGGGTATTACGGCGAATCTTTCGGTTAAAGCAAGTGCGCGTTCGAGATAATCGTAGCCGTTTTCTTTATCGCCGCACTTGAAATACGCCGCAGCCAAATGAATGTATTCGCGGCGGTATTCGCAGATAAATCCGTCGGGAATGTCGGAATCGGTCTTGCGTAAGGTAAAACTGTCAAGAATATGAATACAATTATTGTACCACGCGATAGCTTCTTCGGCATTTGAGTACGGACTTGGGCCGTAGAATTGATTGATCACGCTTGCGGCTTTTACAACATTTACGGCATGACGGTACATCCAATATTTTTCTTTGTCACCCGAAAGCTTATATCTTTCTTCGTAAATCTCAAGCTTTTCATCGCGCCAAAATATACTGTCTTTACGCAACCATTTGCCTATATCTTCCTCGTCGCAGATCATACACATTGATTTCACCGCGTTTTGCCGCGAAGTGGTGTCGGAGCATTCCTTGAGTATACGCTCGCATATTTCGGTAAGCATAGGCTTGTATTCATCGATCTTGTCACGGTTATAGCGCGTGATCTGGTGCATCAGAGAGGTAGCGATATGCCAATTTCTCGGATATTTTCTGTGATATTTCAGCGAAAGCTCGAGCCTTTCGTCAACGGGTCTGTCGTGAAGTCTGAAAAAGTAATTCTTCTGAATATCTTCCTTCGCGCTGATCTCGTCGTTTCCAATCAGCTCATCAACGGTGATTCCAAAGAAGTTTGCAATCGAGGGTAGCAGAGTAATATCGGGGTAACCGTCGGCGCATTCCCATTTTGAGATCGACTGCGGAGAAATTCCTAGCGCCGATGCGAGCGCATCCTGTGTCATATCCCGCTCCTTGCGGAATTTTTTGATTCTTTCTGCGATTAAAAGTTCCATTAATTCTCCTTTCTGCGGCGGGCCCTGCCGTTGGTATAATGATATCATATTATTGAATGAAAATCAATAACCGCGATTTTGCGATTTTTTCCACGGTTGGTGGGATTTTTGCTTGATAGGGCGTTGTATGGGAATAAAAAACTATCACCGAGACTCCGCGGAGCCTCGGTGATTTTCTCATTTTTCTGCCGCCTCAAGCATATTTTCGATAAATATGCCGTAGCCGCGGGTCGGATCCCCTACAAGAACATGTGTGACTGCTCCGATGAGCTTGCCGTTTTGGATAATGGGACTTCCGCTCATACCTTGAACGATTCCGCCCGTTTGCGCGATGAGGGCGGGATCGGTAACTTTGACGGTGAAGCAGCGTCCGCCGCTTGCCGTTGGGTCGATCGAGGAAAGCTCAACCTTGTATTCGCAGATCTTGCCGTCCTCAAGAGTGCAGAGAATGGTTGCCGCGCCGCCCCTGACCTCGTCCTTGTGTGCTATGGGTAACTCACCGTAGAGCGAGCGCGGGATCTTTGAATAGATGCCGAATATGCCTCGGTCGGTGTTATCCGTCACCGCGCCGAGCTTTTCCTGCCGGAAGCTGCCGCGTATTTCACCGGGATCGCCCGCAGCTCCCTTGGTTATGCCGCCAATATTGACTCCGAGCAGGACGCCGCGCCCGAGCGGCATCGGTTTGCCCGTGTCCGCATCGCAAATTCCGTGTCCGAGTCCGCCGAATAGCCCCGTTTTCGGGTCAATGAAGGTTACGGTGCCGATACCCGCGCCGCTGTCGCGCACCCAGATACCCGTCTTGTAACCGCTCTCTTCAAGCCTCGGCGTGACGTTCGCCTTGAATTCACGATCTCCGCGGCGGCAGATGAATTCGATGGGTTTCCCCTCGCTTGAGTTGACGGCTCGGCTGAGTCCCTCGGCATCGCTGATCTTTGCGCCGCCAACCTTGATTATGACGTCATTTACCCGTATTCCCGCCGCATACGCGGGACTTTGCGAGCTTTCGGGTATGCCGACGACGAGCACACCCTCTGTGAAAAATCTGACACCGAAGACCATTCCCCCGGGAATCAGCTTTATCTCTTCCGATTCTGCGCTTGCGGAGGCGGGAAGTGCCCTTGCCGTCACATCGAGCCCTTCGCCACTTGAGGTAAAGAGAAATAGTGCCGCAAGCAGGCAGACCAATGTCGTCAGTCTGCTTATTTTCTTTTTAATTTGCATAAGATCCACCGGTTTCTTTTGTTGCGGCAAGGAAACGATCGCCGCAACCTTTCCGCAATACTAATTTGCCCCCTTGATCGGATTTAATGTGTAGTAAAATTCGAATCCCGTGCCATTTTTTATAAAAATAATTTGTTAATAAACTAATTAATTGCTTGACTTTTCGCCAAAATCTGCTATAATATTGGTTAGTTTACTAATAAATTAATTTTGAAGGAGAAGAAAATGAAAAAGGCACCACTAACAGATGATATGCTGACGCCTGCAATGTTGATTGGGCATATTTCACGCGCGCAAAGATGCACCCTGCGCTCGCGCGAAAATGATCCGATAATGACACAAAACAGCTGTCGATCTATTCTTTTTTGCCTTTCCCGAGAAGAGGGAATCACTCAGCTTGAGCTTTCGCGCCGCGCGGGACTCAAGCCGCCCACCGTCAGCGTTGCGCTGAAACACCTTGAGGATGAAGGTTACGTTGTCCGCGTGACCGATGACGACGATAAACGCGCCGCGCGTGTTTATCTTTCCGACAAGGGTCACGCCCTCAGAAGGGACAATGACGAACGATTCGTTACTGTCGATAACGAGATGATGGCGGGGTTCTTGCCCGAGGAGATCGAGCTTTTGCGTTCGATGCTTCTGCGAATCCGCGATAATCTTGAAAAACCGAAAGGAAGAGAAGAATGAAAAAACTGCTTCCATACCTTAAACCCTATTGGTTCGTGGCGCTCATCTCACCGCTGATGATGATCGGCGAGGTGCTTGGCGACCTTTGTCTGCCTTATTTAATGTCATACATAGTCAATTTCGGCGTTGAGGGATATTCCCCTACCGATCTTGAACACGGCTCACCCCTTGCCGCAAAGCTGATCAATCTTTTCCTCGGCGCGGATGCGACGAGAATGGAGATCATCATTCTTTTCGGAATTCTGATGCTCTGCGTCACTCTTGTCGGCGGATTTTTCGGAACTTTCTGTGCTTATACTGCCGCAAAGGCTTCACAGGGATTCGGCAACGACCTTCGCCGCGATGCTTATTCGCGCGTTATGTCGCTTTCGATCGAGCAGACCGATAAGTTCACCACGGGCTCGCTCGTCACAAGAATGACAAACGACATCACCATTCTTGTCGAATTTGTCGAGCACATGCTCCGTATGGTCGTGCGCTCGCCCATGTTCTTCATCGGCGGCACGGTGATGCTGCTTTCGCTCAACGTCAGATTCGGTCTTGTGCTTCTTTGCACTCTCCCGCTTCAGCTTTTTGCGATGGTTTTCGTCATCCGCAAGGCTGTCCCGCTGTTCTCCGAGGTGCAGAAAAAGCTTGACCGCATAAATTCGGTCGCGCGTGAAAATATCACCGGCGCGAGAGTCATCAAGGCATACGTCCGCGAGGACTACGAATGTGAGCGCTTTGAGGGCGCGAACAGCGAAATGCGCGATACAAACCTCAAGGTTCAGCTTCTTTTGACCTTCATTAACCCGATTCTCATCGTTTCACTTGCCTTTGCAACGGTTGCCATTATCTATATCGGCGGTCTGCAGACGCAGATCGAGGCTTCGGGTATGACCACGGGTACCGTTATGGCGGCGATCACCTACGTCACGCAGGTCGTAAACTCGCTTATGATGCTGACGATGATCTTCCAGACCATCTCCCGCGCGGGTGCGTCCTCGAAGAGAATTATCGAGGTTCTCGAATCCGATCCCGTCATCAAGGGCGGTAATGAGAAGGAAGGAAGAAACTCCGAGATTGCAATCGAATTCAAGGGCGTTGATTTCAAATATCCTAATACCACGGGTAAAAACGTGCTTTCGGATATATCCCTGACCGTCAAAAAGGGTGAGACCCTTGCAGTTATCGGCGCGACGGGCTCGGGCAAGTCCTCACTTATTTCGCTCATTCCGAGATATTACGATGCCGCAAAGGGCAAAGTATATATAGAAGGAAGAGATATTGCCGAATACGATCTGCCCACGCTCCGCAAAAAGATCGGCTACGTTATGCAGAAGAGCGAGCTCTTCTCGGATACCATTTCGAATAACATCAAATGGGGCAAGGACGATGCAACCGAGGAGGAGATCCGCGCGGCGGCATCCATCGCACAGGCGGATTCCTTTGTCAGCGAATTTACCGATGGATACAATACCTTCATTGCAGAAAAGGGCGCATCTCTTTCGGGCGGACAGAAGCAGCGTCTTTCGATCGCCCGCGCTATCGTAAGACGCCCCGAGATACTCATTCTCGATGATGCGACCTCCGCACTCGACCTTGCAACAGAGTCGAAGCTGCAGAAGGCTCTGCGTGAGGCTATGAAGGATACCACGGTCGTTATGGTCGCGCAGAGAATCGCAAGCGTGCGCCACGCAGATAGAATTGCCGTTATTGAATCCGACGGACGCATTCTTCATTGCGCACCGCACGAAGAGTTGCTGAAGATCAGCGAAACTTATCGCGATATCTGCGCTTCACAGCGTCAAAATGTTGAAGGAGGTGCAAACTAATGGCTGAACAGAGACCTCCCGAAAGACAGGAAGTAAGAATGAATCTCCGCCCCGGCGGAGGACCCGGCGGTCCCGGAGGTATGAACGCGCGAATCAACCGCGAAAAGCCGAAGGATCTCGGCAAAACGATTTCGCGCCTCCTGAAATACTCGGGCAAGAACGCGTTTATCCTCATTTTCCTCATTGCTGCTACAATCATCGTAACCGTTTCCGACGTTCTCAGCCCTATGTTCCAGCAGCTTGCAATCGATGAATTTTATTTTGACGGCGCGGGCAAGCTTTGTGTAGATATGAAGGCTTTGACAACGGTGCTTGTTGTTATGTTCTGCGCGTATATTCTCCGCGCAGGAAGCCAGCTTATTCAGTCGCGCGTTGCCGCAAAGCTCGCGCAGAATACCGTTTACCACATCCGCCGCGATCTTTTCAATAAGATCTCAAAGCTTCCCATAAGCTACACCGACCGCCACCGCCACGGCGACATTATGAGCCGACTTACCAACGATGCGGAAAACGTGTCAACCGCAATGTCGCAGTCGCTGACCGCGCTTTTCTCGGGCGTGCTGACGCTCATCGGCGCGCTTTGTATGATGCTTCATTACAGCTGGATCGTCACTCTTGTTGCGATCGTGACAATACCGATAACCATTTTAGTATCGTCAACTTTGGCGAAATTTATGCGAAAGTATTTCATTCGCCGCCAAAAGCTTCTCGGTCAGCTCAACGGGCAGATCGAGGAGATGGTCACGGGATACAAGACCGTTATGGCTTACGGCAAGGAGCCCGATGCAATCGAAAAATTTGGTGAGATCTCGGATAATTTCCGCTCTTGCTCGATCTCGGCGCGTGTCTGGGGCTCGATTATGGGACCCGTGATGAACTTTATTGGAAATCTGCAGTACGTTCTCATCGCCGCAGTTGGCGGATATCTCATTCTGAATGCCGACCCGCTCACCGGCGCGGCGTTCACAATCGGCTCGGTTCAGGCGATGCTTCAGTATTCAAAGAAATTCTCGCACCCGATCAATATGATTGCAAATCAGTATTCAACGATTCTGACCGCTCTTGCGGGTGCGGAGAGAATTTTTGCCATTCTTGACAGCGCACCCGAGGTTGACGAGGGTAAAGAAAAAATCGACATCACCGCGCTTCGCGGAGATATCGAGTTCAAGGATATTGATTTTTCATACGTCGAGGGTGAAAAGGTTCTCAAGAATCTCAGCCTCAGCGTAAAGGCAGGACAAAAGGTTGCCATTGTCGGTGCGACGGGTTCGGGTAAGACTACTATTGTCAACCTTTTGACAAGATTCTATGAACCCGACAGCGGCTCGATCACAGTTGACGGCGTTGATATCACAACGATCCCGAAGGCTGATCTTCGCCGCGCGATCGCGATCGTTCTTCAGGACACGGTTCTGTTCTCGGATACCATCGATAAGAATATCAAATACGGACGCGAGGACTCGACCGACGAGGATATGAAGCGCGCGGCGCACACATCGTATGCAGATTTCTTCATTGACCGTCTGCCCGAGGGATATAATACCGAGCTTGCAGAGTCGGGAAGCAACCTCTCGCAGGGTCAGCGTCAGCTTCTTTCGATCTCCCGCGCAGTACTTGCCGACCCGAGAATTCTCATTCTCGATGAGGCGACTTCCTCTGTCGATACAAGAACCGAAATGCACATTCAGAAGGCAATGATCGCGCTGATGAAGAACCGCACTTCGCTTGTTATAGCACACCGTCTTTCCACCATCCGCGATGCCGATATGATCGTTGTTCTCAATCACGGAAGGATCGTTGAAACGGGCAGCCACGAGGAGCTTCTTGCCCTTGGCGGCGAGTATCATAAGCTCTATTCGAATCAGTTTGCGGGTATTGCAACGTGATAAGCGAGCTTGAAAGAGAAAAATTCCGCTCCATCTGCCGCGCGGTCCTAACCGAAAGGACCGCGGCGGAGGGCGGCGGGATCGGAACTCTCAACGAAAAAAGGATGCATATCGCGCTCAAACGCTTTGTCTGCTCCGATGAATCTAAATATGAGATCGACATGGGCAAGCGCTTCGTTGCCGACGTCAAGCACGATGAGGAGATCTTCGAGATACAAACCGGCTCGCTCTATCCCTTAAAGGCAAAGCTTGAGCATTATCTTGAAACTTCGGATTGCCACGTCACCGTCGTGCATCCCCTGCCGATGAAGAAATACCGCGTGTGGATCGACCCCAAAACGGGCGAGTCACAGCCGAGAAGAAGGGTAGCGGGTATCACGAACGTTTTTGGCGGTGCTCACGAGCTTGTTTACATCTCGGAGGCACTTGCCACGGGCAGGGTTGCCGTTTGGTTCCTCTTTATTGAGGAAGAGGAATACCGTTTCCTCGACGGCAGAGGGAAGGATAAAAAAGTACGCTCATCACGCTTCGAGCGCCTCCCTGTGGATATACTCGATGAGGCTGTATTTGCCGAAAAAAGCGATTTTCTCGCCCTCATTCCCGAAGGACTCAGCGAAAGCTTCACCACCGAGGAATACCGCAAGGCGGCAAAGATACCGCACTCAAAGCACGCGTATATGGCTCTTGCCGCGCTTTCAAACATCGGAATCATCGAAGAAGCCGAGAAAAAGGGCAGAGCAAGAGCGTGGAAATTAAAATAATAACAAAAGGTTGGCACGCGCCAACCTTTTGTTATGTATTGAATTAGAGAGTTGAACCAAAGTCGGTAACGATCGTTTGTCCCGTGATCGCTCTTGACTCATCGGAAGCGAAGAAGAGAAGCATATTCGCAACGTCCTCGGGCATGCAGGGCTGAACCTTGAGGTCGTTGTGCTTCATCATCTGACCGAAGATGTTCATATCCATATTTGCGGGATTCATTCCCGCAACCATGGGTGTGACGATAGTGCCGGGGCAGATGGCGTTGCAACGGACGTTTGTGCCCGCAAAACGGAGAGCGGTGTGTCTTGTCAGACCGATAACGGCAGCCTTCGAAGCAACGTAAGCCGCACCGCCACAACCCATAACGCCTGCAACAGAAGCTACGTTAACGATCGAGCCGTAGCCCGTCTTTGCCATTTCAACAGCAACCTCGCGGGTCATGCACATTGTGCCCTTGGTGTTGATGTCGATGACCTTGTTCATATCGTCATCGGTGAAGCTGTCGATAGCCTTGAGTCCGTTGTCGAGAACGCCCGCGTTGTTGATGAGAACATCGACCTTGCCGAATTTTGCAATTGTTTCGGCAACAACTCTTTTGGCATCATCTGCTTTGGATATATCGCTGACGACGGGAAGAACCTCGCCGCCCGCTTCGCGGATCTTTGCGGCAACCTCTTCAAGCTGTGCTTCGCGGCGCGCTGTGATGACGACTTTTGCGCCCTCAGCGGCAAATTTCTGTGCGGTAGCGGCTCCTACGCCCGAGTTACCGCCCGTGATAATGGCAACTTTTCCTTCTAAACGGTTCATTGAAAGATCCTCCTGATTTATAAATTTTTATTTTAGTATATCACATTTTGGTGTGGGTGTCAAGTGGTTTTTTGCGGTTCCTTATAAGTCCGATTATCGCCGAAGCCAGTACTGCACTCTCATAAACCACGCCGCCGATCGAGAGGACGAAGGCGTTATAGATAAGGCAAAGGGGAGCTTTGACAAGCATTACTTTACGTGTGTTCTGCGGGTCGGAAAGCGAAAGTCCTACTGCGGTGCCGTAAAGACCGAACATTAGGAAGAGGGAATACCACGCCTCCCAGGTAAGTATTGTCGTTGCGGTGACCATAACGATATAAAATATCGGCTCAAACCATCCCTTGCCGCCGCGTTTGGCGCGGAAGAAGTAGAGAATGTTGTTGACTGCCGCCAAGAGGTTGAGTGCCGCCGCGCCGGGTGCGCCGATGAAGAGATAATGTGCCGCGAATATGAACGCTATGGTGATCTGAAAAGCCAGGATCCCCTTCGGCGTTTTCATCTGGAATGAGATGAATCCGAGCACAACGGCAATAATGCCAAGCCCTTGGCCTATGTAATAAAATATCTCTTCCATCATTTAACCTCGTTTGCGGTCGTAATTTGAGCCTTTTCTGCTTTTTTATCAATGAGATACCACGGCAGATAAGCAAGGAAGTAGAGCGCGGTTATGACGGATGCCATAATGAGCAATCTGAGCGCAAAGTTCGAGGGCAGAATGTCGAGTACTGAGGGTGTTGCTTCAGGACGAGCCATAAACAGATAGTTCGCACCGGGACCGATGATGACGTTTGCCACATAGGCAACGACGGCAAGAATCGCAAGCCAGATATATGAGCGGAAGATGGATTTGAAATACGGGCGCATCTTGTGCACGAATATCAAATAGAAAATACCGACGTATCCGATAAGATGCTCGGTCCAGAACTGATAGAAACGGAAGCGAGTGGGGCCGGCATAGGTGAGCACCGTGGGCGTTATAAGCGCAAAGGTGGTGCCGCAGAGAGCCCAGAAATAGCAGATATCGAAGAGATATTGGTTCTTTCCGACTACCATAAAGCAACCGAAGATTACAAGCCATCCGCAAACGGCAATGGGAAGATTCTCAACGGGATTTGGGTCAAGCTCGGGTATGCCGACCAGACGCCAATAGTAAGCCATTTCGGAAATTATCATCGTAAACGCGATGGCGTATCTGAATCGGTGCTCGTTCTTGCACGCGGCAATTCTTTCACGGTTGAAGTATATGAGCAAAATTACTCCGATGCCGACGAGTATCGGCGCAAGGTGAGTAAGCGTGAAGTTGCTGAATTCAACTTCCGTGCCCTCGCCGAAAAAATAATGGAAAAACTCTTTCATAGCGAAGCCTTTCAAAATAGTTTGATGAGCTAATTATATCACAAACATTTATAAAAGTAAAGTAAATTAATATAATTTTAAGATTCGTATTTCTTGCGATTCAGGAAAACGGGCAGGAAGAGAAGCACGAGGGTCACCGATGCGGCGGAAATTATTCCTGAACATCCCGATTCTTCGACGATAGCCTCAGTATCGGTCGATTCCGTGGGCGCTTCGGTCGTAACTTCGGTTTCGGGTGCGGTGGTTTCTTCCGGTTCATCTTTACCGAAGGTAAGCTTGATGGCTTTGTTTGATTCGGCAAAATACTTTTCGAATACCGTGGAGTAATATTCAACCTTCGCGTGATTTCCGTCTGCGGTAAAATACATCATACCGATCGCACCAAGTCCCCCGAGCTTTTTGCAGGTGGACTGAGGATCCATAAGGATCTGATAAACTGTGTTGCCTGCATCACCTTCGCGAGGAGTGACCACTATCGTATCGTGGTGCATATGACCGCTGACGATCATTGCGATATTTTCGTGCTTGCTGACAAGCTTTTCCCAAATATCCTCGCCGCTGTTGAGAGATCGGACGTATGTGTCCGGGGATGCGTAGTCATTCGAATCAAGCGTGGTGCCGTCGGAATTGAGATATCCGTGAGTGAGAATGATCGCGCGGTGATTGGGATGAGAGTTGAGAAGCTCCCCTGCCCAAGCGAGGATATCGTCGGTTGCGCCAAAGTCAAGGGCGATGACAAGGAAATCTACCTCTCCGACCGTGAAGGTATGATAAGTGTTGCGCACAGAATCTTTGTTGAAGAATCCGCCGTTTTTTTCGACAAGCTGATAGTAATGGCCTGTCTTTTTAGCGTAAATATTGTCAAGGACTTCTTTTCCGCCCGAGTTGATACCGTCGTGGTTACCGGGGGTGAGAGCGTAGGGTAGATAGCCGTTGAGGCGGTTGGTTTGACGAAGGATAGTTGACCATTCCTTGTCTGTGTTTGAGTTGGTTATGTCGCCAAGACCAAGGACGTACTGAATGTTCTTTGTTTTGCCTTTTTCGACGAGATAATCGATCATGATCTGCAGTGAGCCGGGGTAGCTTTGCGTCATATACTGAATGTCGGGAAGAAACGCGAGGGCGTATTCGTATTCGTACTCATCCTCTGCGCGGATAGCATTCATCTCGTTTTCCGTCAAAAAGAAACGGGAATAGGTCATATCGTAGCCGTTTCCGCTTGCATCGGGAATATCGGACTTCGGCTGTGCCTTTGACAGCTCGTAAAACATCATAAGCTCGCCGTCGGCGAGGTCGGGGCCGTTTTGATAATCGGAAAGTATTTCCGCATCGCTTCGGATGTCGGAATAAACCCAAACGTCACCAAGAGTTCCGCGGAACGCCTGCTCGTTGAGCGCGCGATAGTCACCCGCGAGGCAGATCATATTGTCGCGAACTTCATCGGGAACGCTGTACCATTCCTTCACAGCTGTTTTTTGCTTGAACTGACCATTGATGTAGCAAGAGATCTGTTTTCCGTCGGTGCCCGTGCCGTAAACAATGGCAACGTGTGTCCACTTGTCTGCGGGAACGGGAGCGCGGGAGAATTTGTAATCATACATATTTCCTGCATTGTCACCGAAGACAAGGCGCGGAACGCCGTTTGAGTGGATCTCAAAGTTGACGTAAACATCTTTGGCAAAGCTCTGGTAGTTACCGAGTATCGCACCGCAACGCGAGGAATAGACGTTCTTTGGAACGTATACCCAAGCCTCAAAAGTAATGGGCATCTTTTCGTATCGCTTTTCGGTGTTGTAATAACCGACGGGATGGTTGATCCCGTTTGTTTCGGTTCTTTCAAAAGTAATGCCCGAATGCTTATCTGCGGCACTTGCCAAAAGCGAGAGTGAAGAGGTCAGCATAAGTATTGAAAGGATAAAGGACAGTGCTTTTTTCATTATCGATCTCCTTGTTTCAGAACAGCATCAGCACGCCGCTGATTATCATTCCTGTGTAAATGATATATTTCAGCTTTTGCGCATCGAGCTTATCGAATATTTTTCTGCCGAGGAAGTCGCCGG
Organism: Clostridia bacterium; assembly: GCA_017632155.1. Next base: position 4,536 of record JAGBRZ010000172.1, on the reverse strand, counting down.
CAATGCAACCGAGTATACCTACACCTGCATAAATGAGCAGATCGACGGTGATAAGACCGCCAATCGCACGGTTGGCGGTTGCATAGATATTGGTTAGGCAGAAATAAAACTGAATGGTAGCAAAATAGGTGGCGTTATCGGGCGTTGCGTTTGTCAGGTAGAGAACTGCGGGAGGTCCGCCCGTGGAGAAAAGACCGTTCAGAGCACCGCCGAGAGTTCCCGCGATGATGCCGTTCGGTATCGTCGGCTTGCTTTTTATTTTCTTGTTGAAGAAGAGAAAATAGATGCTGAGCACAACAAGCACGGAGCCGAGCAGAATCTCGAATATCTTTGCCGAAACCTTTGCGGCGAAGTAGACTGCTATAGGGATCGAGATCAGTGCCGCCGCAAGCATCGGAATAGCGGTCTTATATGCAACTTTTTTGCGGTATTTGATCGAATTAAACGTAGTTGTGTAGCAGGAGAAGAGGCAGGATATCGTTGCCGCCGCTGTGTGCGAGGGCAGAAAATGCGGCAGAAACATCATTGCGAAGATGCCGAGTCCAAATCCGCTGACGCGCTGAACGAACGCCGCGCCAAAGCCGACGAGAATGACGTATAAAAAGTGCAAGGGTTCCATTCGTTCTCTTAAAACTCGATCTCGCAACCGTCATAGGATGCAAAATATCCGTATTCGGAGGCTCTTTCGCAGATGTGAGCGTGAAGCGGGTTTCCGTTGTGTGAGAAGTGATTTACACAGATAGCGGTATTGGCACCGACAGCACCGAGCGTGCGAAGCTTTTCCACCACGCGCTCAATGTTCGGGAAGCCCATATGATAGCCCGTGTCGGGGGCGGGAATATCAACGTTGGTGCAGTCAAGGCTGAGCATATCGAAGCGGATGCCGCTTTTTTCGATATAATCAAAGGTTTCGTCAAGAAAATAGCCGGTATCGTGGGCGTAGAGCAGAGCTTTGCCCTCACTCTCAATGATGTAATTGAGCGGTTCGCCGCCCGGCATATGACGGGCGGGAAGAGCGGTGATCTTGTAGCCGCCGAATTCCACAACGTCAAAAGCCTTTATGACATTGACGTGCACGTTCGGTATGTCGCCGAGGGTGTCTGCGGCATAGGAGGAGCAGCAAAGCTCGAGCGTGGGCACGCTCATATTATGCGCGTAACAGCCGTAGCGTCTGAAAAGATCGCGCTGATAGAGGTGATCGGAATGCGCGTGAGTTATAAGAAGGTATTTGATACGGTCACCGCGAATGCCGTGCGTGATAAAATGGTGGTAGGTGTCGGGGGGAAAATCGATCAGCAGATCGTCGTTTATGAGCGATTGCGAACGGGTGCGGATGTTCTTGCCCCCGAGCTCTCTTGCCTCATTGCAGTATTTACAGTTGCAAAATACAGCGGGAAAAGCTTCAGCCGCCGCTGTTCCGAGATATTTAAGTTTCATATTATGTTCTCCTTTCGGAATATATGATAATTATACCATATATTGCTTTTCGAGGCAAGAGAGTTGAGAAAAAAAGCGAATTTTTTGCTATTAACTATTGTAATTATTTCTTTTTTATTGTATAATGAAGAAAAACATTCTAAAGGAGATACAAAAAATGTATAATGAATGGTCACTTGACGTATTTTATAAGGGTGCGGATGATCCTGCACTCGAGCTTGATATGAAGAAGATCGAGGATTGCGTTGCAGAATATAAGTCGGCTGTTGCGGCACTTGATGCAGAGAAACCCACCGAAAGCCTTCGCCGTGTAATTGACGTGAAGGAAGAGATGGGCGTGCTTGTTCGCCGTCTTATGGGCTTTTTCAGCCTTCGCCGCTCGGCAAACGCCTCCGATACCGCGGGCGCGGTCTATATGACCAAGATCCAGGGCATGATGGCTTCACTTGCAAAGGTTAACGTTGCTTATGATAAATTTGTCGGCGCGATCGAGGATATTGATTCCGTTATCGCGGGTGATGAGGTTCTTTCTCAGTATGGATTCTATTTCGGCGAGATCAAGAAATCTATCTCCCACACTCTTTCGGACGAAGCTGAGGAGGTATTCGCTAAGCTCAATATCAGCGGCGGCAGAGCCTGGGGCGATCTTTTCTCCTATCTCACCGCAAACGTTGAGGTTGATTACAAGGGTGAAAAAACCACTCTTTCCGCTATCCGCGGACTTGCGGAGAGTGATGACGCTACCGTCCGCAAGGAGGCTTACGAGGCAGAGCTTGCTTGCTACTCAAAGATCCGCGATTCGATCGCGTTTGCACTCAACAGCATCAAGTCGCAGGTAAACACCGAGGCAGAGCTTCGCGGCTATGCCGATCCGCTTGCAATGACACTTGAAGATTCGCGTATGGAAAAGGCAACTCTCGATGCAATGCTTGAGGCAATGCGCGAGTATATGCCCAAGTTCCGTGAGTATATGCGCCACAAGGCAAAGCTTCTCGGATACGAAAACGGTCTGCCCTGGTACGAGATGTACGCGCAGATGGGCGACGCGAGCGCACAGACCTTCACGGCAGAGGAGGCGCACAAGTATCTCGTTGAGCATTTCGCAAGCTTTGCTCCCGATCTTGCCGAGATGGTTGACCGCGCGTTTAAGGAGGAATGGATCGACTTTTATCCCCGCGCGGGCAAGGTTGGCGGCGCGTTCTGCTCGAATCTGCCCTTCATCGGTCAGAGCCGAATCCTCACAAACTTCTCGGGCAGCTTCGGCTCGGTGGTAACTCTCGCTCACGAGCTCGGTCACGCATACCACGGTCAGCAGATCGAGGATCACCGCCCGCTCAACACGGGTTACACTATGCCCGTTGCGGAAACCGCATCGAACTTCAACGAGCTCATCATTGTAAATGATGCTATCTCGAAGGCTACGGGCGGCGAGAAGATCGCGCTTATCGAAAGCCAGATCCAGGACTGCAACCAGATCATCGTTGATATCTATTCAAGATTCCTCTTCGAGGACGAGGTTATCCGCCGCAGAAAGAACAAGTTTATGTTTGCAGACGAGCTTGAACAGATCATGCTCGATGCACAGAAGCAGGCTTACGGCGACGGTCTTGATCCGAATTATCTGCACCCCTATATGTGGTGCTGCAAGAGCCACTATTACAGAGCAGGTCTCAGCTACTATAATTTCCCCTACGCCTTCGGCGGACTCTTCTCGCGCGGACTTTACGCGAAGTATCTTGAGGAGGGCGAGGCGTTCCTTCCCAAGTACCGCGCGCTTCTCAAGGCAACCACCGTTGAAAGCGTTGAAAACGTTGCAAAGATCGCGGGCATCGACCTGACCAATCCCGAATTCTGGCGCACCAGCCTTCAGATCATTGCTGACCGCATCGACGAATTTATTGCGGAAACAAGCAAATAAGGTATTGTTATGAAAATTTTTGAAGATCTTGATCTGCTTATCGGCTCGACGCCGATGCTCAGATTAAAAAAGACCGAGGCGGCGGAGCACGCGCACGCGGCAGTCATTGCAAAGCTTGAATATTTCAATCCCGCGGGATCGGCAAAGGATCGCGTGGCGCTCCGAATGATAAACGATGCCGAGGAGCGCGGTCTGATAACTGCGGGCGCGACTCTGATCGAGCCGACATCGGGCAACACGGGTATAGGACTTGCCGCTGTCGGTGTTCACAGAGGGTATAAGGTTATCGTTGTTATGCCCGATAATATGTCGCTCGAAAGACAGAAGCTGATGCGTGCCTACGGCGCGGAGGTCATTCTGACCCCTGCGGCGGGCGGAATGAGCGCATCCATTGCCAAGGCAAAGGAGATCGCGGCAAATACTCCGAATTCCTTCATCCCGAGCCAGTTTGATAACCCCGCGAATGCCGAGGCACATTATCTGACAACGGGCAGAGAGATCTGGAACGACACGGACGGGGAGGTTGATATCTTCGTCGCGGGTGTCGGCACGGGAGGAACGCTCACGGGTTCTGCGCGTTATCTCAAGGAGATGAAGCCTGATGTTCAAGTTGTTGCCGTTGAACCCGACACGTCCGCCGTACTTTCGGGCAAACCCGCCGGCGCGCACGGACTTTCGGGCATCGGCGCGGGATTCATTCCCGAAGTGCTTGACCGTTCCCTTATTGACGAAGTAATGCCGATCTCGGTTGACGAGGCAAAGACCGCTTGCCGTAATCTTGCGGCAAGAGAGGGCGTTCTTGTCGGCATTTCCTCGGGCGCGGCACTCGCGGCGGCACTGAAGCTTGCAAAGCTTGAAGAAAACAAAGGCAAGAATATTACTGTCATCCTCCCTGACGGAGGAGAGCGGTATCTAAGCACCGATCTGTTTTGAATAAAAGAGTCCCGACGAATTTCGTCGGGACTCTTGAGTTGTTACTGCTCTTTTTTCTTGAACAAAAGCGTGCACGCGCCGCAGATGATCAATGTGATTGCAGGAATTGATACAAATCCTCCGCATCCTTTTTCGGAAACGGGTTCTGTTGTGGTGTTGTCGGGCATACCGCAGTCAACGGTTTCCTCGGCTGTTGTGACTTCAGCCGTAGTTTCGGGCGCCGCAGTTGTTTCTTCCTCGGTGGTTGC
>JAGBRZ010000171.1 GCA_017632155.1 Clostridia bacterium | reverse complement strand
ACGGTATGATTACCGTCGAGGACGGCGCGATCGTCATTAAGAACTGGAGCAAATATCAGCAACTCGACACATACGAAAAGCAGAAGGAGTATCACCGCGAGTATATGGCACAAAGGCGCAAAAAAGAGCGCGAAAATGCACAAAGTGAACTCGTTGTGAGCGACCGTGACTTTAACTGTGACTTTAACTGTGACTTGCACGTTAATGGTGTAGAAGTAGAAGAAGAAAAAGAAGAAGATTATACTACTACTCTTACAGCGCGCGCCCGCGCACGCGAGGAAAACGACAAAAACGGAGAAGGAAATCAGCTTTCCGAGGACGAAATCAAAGAAATTCTCGGCGAAAAATTCTTTCCGCTGTACAAAAAAAGATACGACACTTGGACGGCGAACAAAAATGCAGACGTACCTTTCGGAATTGTAGTCGAATGGTACAAACAGGATGTCGAAAAGTACGGCGAGAAGAAACTGCTTGATATGCTCTCCGGCAAAAGCAAAAAACAGAGCGCGGGCAAAAAGCAAGACTTGACTTCCTTTGAGGTCGATGACTTTTTCAGCAGAGCAATCGCGGCTTCGGAACAACGGAATACCTAAAGGGGGCAAAGATATGTTTCACGACGACACTTTATACGGCGCAATTCTTCAATCCGAGGGCGAGGACAAAAAGAGCAGGGTCGCCAAACTGCTTGAAATCACAAAGGGCGTTTCCCTTGAGCGCTTGAAAGAGCTTTGCGATGAGGAGCGCGCCCGGCGCAAAAACAAGAAAAACTGAAAGGAAAGGAAACGGATATGAACGCATTGAAAACGCGAAACAATTACCTTGAAGATGAGCGAAAAAAAGAACAAGAAAAGATCCTTGAAAAGTATCTCAAAAAGACCGTACACAAACAGATCGCCGAAGAAGTCCGCAGACACTCCGTGGCGCTTACCTCGTTGTTTCTGTGGGCGCTCTACGACGCCACCGATCAAAAGTGGGGCAAGAAACGCCTTCTGCGCGTTGCAGAGCGTATGCAACCCTGCTTCGACGAACTTGTCACCCACTACGAAATGGGGCAGGACGATTTAACTTGGCTCTGTCAGCACGAACTGCAAGACTACACGGGTATCACACCCGCCGATATTGCCGAGAAGCTGAAAGTCAACTATTCCGTGGAGGTGGTCTGAATGGCAGCGAAAACTGTAAAGCCGATCCCCTGCGCTTGCGGGAACGCCCCAGTCAAGGTGCGGACGAAAAGCGGCGTGAAGATACTCTGTCGGCGGTGCTATATGCAGACGCTCACGCGCGAGTGCGCGGTAGACGCGGTTGCCGATTGGAACAAGGGCAGAGTGTACTGGAGCGAAGCGGAATTTTGGAAAGAGAGCAAGAAAAGGATAGTCAAGGCATAACTCAAGGCGTTCGCGCAAACAAAACGAATTGTAAAGGAGAAAACCATGACGTTACCAAGCAAGGCAGATGCGCAGGGCATCGCGGAGATCATCGACGACGTGATTTCGGACGAAATATCAATCGACGAGATATGCCGGAAGCATAAGATCACCTACGAAGATTACTGCGCCATCATCATTCTCGCGCGACCCGCTTTCAAAAAGCAAGCCGAAGCCGAAAGGTGGAAGCAGAACTTCATGTATGTTGTAAAAAAAGTAAAAGAATACGAACGGCGGTTCTTGGAGCAGGAGCGCGAGATGTCAGATGCCCCGCGCAAGAGAACGGAAACGGAGGGTATAACGAGTGAAAACAGATTTTGAAATGATAAGCCACAAGTTCGACAAGCCGATCTCGATTTACCCTATTGCCGACGTGCATTACGGAGCAATCGAACACCAACACGCAGAGTGGCTTGCGTTTTGCAAGCGACTGGAAGCGGAAGAAAACTCCTACATCGTGTTAGGGGGCGACTTAATAAACAATAGCACACGCAATTCCGTTGGCAACGGTCATTTTGACGATCTCGTCCGTCCGCGCGAGCAGAAGGCGCACATGGTCGAGTTCCTGCGCCCGATCCGCCACAAAGTCATCGGGCTCGTAGGAGGCAACCATGAAGCCCGCAGCGCGCGGGACACGGACGACGATCCGACCTATGACATCGCAGCGAAACTTGACCTTGAGGACTTGTACAGACCGAACGCCGCCTTTATCAAAATTGGCGTCGGAATACACAATCGTGGAGTAGGACACAGAGATGCCCCGAAGCAGACCTATTGTGTTGCGCTTGTACACGGAACTGGTGGCGGCGTGCTGCCGGGTAGTTCCATCAACCGCGTTGAGCGTTGGGGATATGCCTTGAGCGGCGTGGATGTCGTGATTATGGCGCACGTTCACAAAATGATGGACTCCCACCCCGCAAAACTCTTCGTAGACCCGCGAACGGAAACCGTGAGCGTCAGACCCTTT
>JAGBRZ010000170.1 GCA_017632155.1 Clostridia bacterium | reverse complement strand
TTGATATAATGTAAATGTAAAATTGGTGGAATCATATACGAAAGAAAACTGTATGATCTACTGTAAATCTTAAATTACTTAGGAGGAACTACTATGTCTATCTTCGATAAACTCAAGAAAGGTGCCGCTGAAGTGGCAAAAACCGCAGCACAGAGCTTTGGAAACAAGAGCGAGACCTTTACCTTTGCAGCACTCCCGGAAAGCCTTGCAGAGATGAAGGCACTTCCCGAAGCAGAGCTTACCAGCCCCTATCAGACTGCCGCACTCACTCTTTGTGCACTCTGCGCGTATGCCGCTGACAAGAATATCGGTACCGAAATGCTCAACTGGCTCCGCGGTCCCCGTCCTCTCAGTGGAATGGATATCTCCTTCCTTAACGACCGTTTCCGTGACGGCACACACGTTCCCTTCTCTTATTTCGAAGGTGCAACTCCCGAAAATGACTATACTCCCAATACTCCTTTCAAGGTAACCGTAGAGTCAAATCCTTACTCCGACGCAAATGAAGGCTACATGAAGCTGTTCATCAAGAGCAGCGGTGCGGACAATGCTCGTGAAGTTGTAATGAGAAAGACTTCCGACGGCAAGTGGCTCCTTTGGGATCAGGTTCTTCTTGTAAGCATCCGCGAACCCAAATCCAAGAATCCTTGGGCATAAAATGAAATTTCTTAAACGAACGGGAGTGATTCTGATGGCGCTTGGTTTTCTTTCATCCCTGTTCGGATGTTCAAAAACAGTGGATCACGGTTCGTGGACTTCTCTTGTGGTAAGCAATCTCTCGCCCGACAGACGGGATTCATACAGTTTCCGCGTAAACGTGCCGGGGAGCGGTGAGATGATACTTATCGGATACTGCAATGACGATGAGAATGAATATCGCTCGGATGACGGTATTGTACTGTCCTCGCAGACCGCTGATAAGCTCCGTGCAATGGAGATCGAAAAGCTATCAACATACAGCCTCAAAAGAAAGACCTGGCCGTTCAAGGCTGCAGATGCTGTGGAAAGAATCGCACAGGTTGCCTACGAAGACGGAACTGAGTTTGCGATCTTTCTGTCCAACGAACAGAGAACAGAAATCGTTTCTCTTCTTAAAGGCGAGCTGGTAGCGGCGTTATCGGTCGAAGTACACGGAGAATGGGATAAGCTGTGGCTGAGCTTCAGAAACGACAATTATTCTGAATGGTACGATTTTGAAGTGTGTCAGAACAGTGCCGGAGAGTGGATCGCAAAAGGGTTCTGCTCGGATAAAGAGTACCGCCGATACGAAAGCGAAAACGGGATTGTACTATCCGATCAAACCATGGAAGCAATTCGCGCAATGAACCTTGACCGGTATGTAGCCGTACGGAAAGCGGAGCCTGATCCCGAAATGGAAGATGTGTTGATCCTCGACGATTCCTCCGGTGGCCTGACGCTCGGATATGCAGACGGGTATCAAGTGGAAAAGGCAACGCCGTCGGAAGTGGATGACGCGATTGCTGAGCTTCTGAAAAAAGAATTCGCAGAAAAAGCGGATAAGCAGTAAAGGAGTCGTCTATGAAACGTCTCCGAAACAGCGGCAATTTCTTTCTTGCACTGCTCGTCAATATGATCTTGAATCTGGAATGGACAATTCCTGCGTGGATTCTCCTCGCCTGCCACTATTTCTTTGGCTGGAAAATACTCTGGTTCTGGATTGCGCTTGGAGTCTGGCTTCTGAATATTCTTCTGTGGATGGATATTTTGGGCTGGGCTGCGAGATGCGGCAGTGAAAAGGATCCCCCGAAAGAAAACAAAAATCCGTATTCGGTAGGTGCAAAAAAGCCCAATAATACGGATCGAAACATGAACAAGTAATCATACTCAAACAATATTTCGAAAGGAGTTCTGTTATGGGACTTATTAAAGCAATTACAGGAGCTGCCGGTGGCGTACTTGCCGATCAGTGGAAAGAGTTTTTCTACTGTGAATCTATTGCCAACGATATTCTGATGGTAAAAGGCCAGAAGAAGACATCTTCCCGTTCCTCCAACACCAAGGGTGAAGACAACATTATCTCCAACGGATCGGGCATTGCCGTAGCAGACGGACAGTGCATGATCATCGTGGAACAAGGCAAGGTCGTTGAATTCTGTGCAGAACCCGGTGAGTTCACCTGGGATTCTTCCACAGAGCCTTCTCTCTTTGCCGGAAGCCTCGGAACCTCGATTATTGATACCTTCAAGACAATCGGAAAGCGTTTTACATACGGCGGCGACACCGGTAAGGATCAGAGAGTTTACTATTTCAATACAAAGGAAATTCTCGACAACAAATTCGGCACAAAGAATCCTATCGCATTCCGCGTTGTGGATTCCAGAATCGGCTTTGACGTGGACGTAGATCTCCGTGTCAACGGTATCTACACCTTCCGTCTTACCGACCCGCTGATGTTCTACACCAAGATCGGCGGCAACGTAACCGAATCTTACAACAAGTCCGAGCTGATGGATACCATGAAGACGGAGTTCCTCTCCGCTCTCGGTGTTTCCATCGCAAAGCTCTCCACCCTCGAAATCCGTCCGAATCAGATTCCTGCACACGCAGAAGAACTGGAAGTTTATCTGAACCAGGAGCTTTCTGCTGAATGGGGAGCACGCGGTATCGGTGACGTGAAAGTAGCGGTTAATCCGCCCACACTCTCCGAAGAAGACGCACAGATGCTCAAGGATGCACAGAAGACCGCTATGTACCGCGATCCCACGATGGCAGGTGCAACGCTGGTCGGCGCACAGGCAGAGGCGATGAAGACCGCGGCAGGAAACTCC
>JAGBRZ010000021.1 GCA_017632155.1 Clostridia bacterium | reverse complement strand
GGCGAAAAAGCAAAGAAAAAAGGCGAGCAACCTACAAAAAATAGGTAAACTCGCCTATGGCGGAGAGATAGGGAAACTCACAAAGGGGCAAAGTACGCTGTTTTGAGGTATATTTAGGGTATACTTTACGGCAAAAACGCATAAAAGGTGCATTTACGGTACAGTAAAACGCACAAGTGCGTACCCACTTTCGTACCCACAAGCGAAAGCGGCGGGTATGCCTTTCGTACCCACTTGGGTATACCTTTCGTACCCATAAAAATGAGATCAAGATGCGGAGCATCTTTTTCTACAAGGACTCATAAAGTCCTTCCGGCTGGCTCTACCGTCAGTTGAAACGATAGAGACTGTGAAGAGCTTTACGCCGCGTAGCATAGAGTACGGGCGCGAACTAATTATGTCCCTACGCCGGGGTTATGTAGATGACGGATGCGACCTACTATGCAGGCGCAGGCGTGAAAAGTTCCGTGGTCGTATTGCCTTGAGGTTTATAGAGTAAGCAAACTGAATGGTACCCGTGAACTGTCCGTGCTACGGAGAGTTTGTTACACAAGGGGAAAGGGGAAGCGAAAATCAGCCCAACTTCGAGGAAATGGCTTGAGATCAAGCGGCGTACTCAACCTACATCGTTGAGTATTGCGCGCGGTTCAAGGGTCGAAGGTGGAGTCTGTCGAAGGCGTTCAGAACCGAATCTACCGTGGTGTAAAAGACCAAAGGAGTAGTATGAACGCAATTGAGAAGTATTTGCGGGGAGTGCGCAAATAATTGCGGCACTCAAGTAGATGCGGTGTGGTATCCTCAAGGCAAACGATTGTGTCATGTATCGGTGCGGGGTGTCCTTGTGAAACCGTGGCAGATCGTATCGGATCGGTCGGAGGGGGGGTATCTTTTCACGTTCGCGGTTGCGTTCTCCTTTTATATTTGCAAAACTTGTGTTTGCTGTCGTCCTCCTGCGGCAGACGCAAGGAAGGGCTGTCGGCTTTGCACCTCCCCGGCAGCCCTTTTTCATTTTTTGTCAAGTCCCTCGACGATACACTCAACGAGTGCGTCGACGGTCAGAACGAAGAGAGAGCTTGCAGGATCTTGTCTTTGTCTTTCGGCATCATGTGCGCGTATGTCGTCAAGGTTTGTTGCGTGTTTGCGTGTCCCAACTGCTCGCTCACGGCGGTTATCGGAACGCCGTTGCTTATCAAGAGCGAAGCGCAAGAGTGTCGGAGATCGTGCAGGCGGATTTCCTTTACTCCCGCCTTTTGTGCGAAGGAATGGAACTTGCGCGTTATCGTGTTTTCGGAGAGGGGCTTGTCGTTTGTCCCGAAGAGAAACTTATTGCGGGGGAGCGCAAGGAGCTCGCGCATCACGTCCTGCGGGATATATACTTCTCTTATACTGCTTTCATTCTTTGTTGTCTTAATGTCAAAGGTCGCGCCTTTACATTTGAAAGTCAGATTTCGGGAAATCTTTACTTTATTGTCTTTCGGGCAGAGGTCGTCTTTACTTAATGCAAGGGCTTCCCCGCGTCGGCAGCCGGAGAAGTACAAGAAGCGGAAGAAGGCATGGTAGATCGGGTCGGCTTCGGCGGCCTTGAGGAACGCTTTCATTTCTTCGGGGGTGTAAATCTGCATTTCTTTTTTGCCGCTCGGATTGCGGAAGGTGCTTACCTTATCCATCACGTTCGGGACGTTGTAGACGCGGTTTGCGTACTTGTATATCTGCACCATATATGCGCGGAGATTGTGCTTGTACTTGTATGCGTACCCCGCGTCGGTCAGCTTGCTCTGCCAGTCCTCAATATCCTTTACGGAGATTTCTGCGGGCTTCTTATTGCCGAACGTTGGGAGAATGTGCTTGTTTATCCGCATTTCGGCGTCAAGGTACGAACTGCTTGCCCAATCTCCCTTTTTGCGTTGCAGGAACTCCACGACGAGATCGCGGAAACTGTTTACGGGATCTGCGGTCGGCGTCGTTTGCACGATATTCTTGCGCAGATACTCTTCGTATGCGGCGCGGGCGTCCTTCTTCGTTTTATATCCCGAAAGGCGTTTGTTGTGTTCGTGCAGACCGTCGAACACACGAAATCGTATGCTCCACAGATCGTTTCTTTTCTCATAGGAAGGCATTTTTTGCGCTGTCCTTTCTTTACACCGATTCGTACTTTATCCGCACTTCAACGACTTTGCCGATTATACGGACGGGCAGACTTTCGATCTCGTTGTTGCTGTAAAACATCGGGTCGTATGCTTGGTTATTCGGTATCAGATAGACTCCTTTGGGGGTCTTTTTTATTTTTTTGCAAGTCGCATCGTCGCCGTTTATCAGCACGGCGCAAATGTCGCCGTCCTCGCACGTTTCCTGCTTGCGGCAGATTATTACAGCTTTGTCGGGAATATACGGCTCCATACTCTTTCCGCAGATACGCAGACCGAAGAAGTCCCCGGTTTTTGCAAGGGCTTCGGAGATTTCTTCGTAGTCCTCGATCATCGTTATTGCTTCAAAGGGTATGCCCGCGGCGATCCGACCGTATATCGGGACGAGAACGCCGCCGCTGCGCGAGGAAGAATTGCCGAGAAGATAGTCTACGGACACGCCGAAATACTCGGCTATCCTCTGCAAAGTATCAGTCGAAAGACTTTGTTTGCGCCCTTGTTTCAAGTCGGTCAAAGAGCCGCGCGGAGCGCCGGAAAAGCGGCATAGATCCGTTACGGTTATGCCCTGCTTCTCGCAAAGTTGCGCTATTCTGTTGTACAACTGTGCCAATTTCGTACTCCTTTCTTTGTCGCTTTTCCACAAAATTACTTTTTCATGAATTTTTTTGGAAAAACGTGTTGACAATTACGCGAAAGTGTATTATAATCAGCACAAGAGATTTCACTTTCGCGTACTACTGGTGTTGGGGAATACCATTATACACAAAGGTGTAACTCTTGTCAAGGGCTTGGGGCAAAAAAGTTTCACTTTTGTGTATTTTTTTGCCCTTTTGCCCGAAAGATTACGCAGAAAGGAGCGATATTTTGACAGAATTTGGAAAGCAGATCAAAATTGCTCTTGTCACGCAGGGAAAAACGCAGAAGTGGCTGATTGAAGAAGTACACCGCAGAACGGGTCTTTACTTCGACCGCTCCTATATCCGGCGCATTACCCACGGACAGAGCAACAATCCGAAGATCGTCAACGCGATCAAGGAAGCACTTGGGATTTGAGCGCCCCGCACTATAACACGAAAGGAGTGGTTTATCCTTATGGGCTATTTCTTGGATTTACTGCAAGAAACGCAACGCCTTCGTGCGGAAAAAAAGATGCAAGACGACGTTGCAGAAATTCAAAGGCGCGCCCGGCAAGCGGGGCGTGACATCGCGGACGGTTGT
>JAGBRZ010000169.1 GCA_017632155.1 Clostridia bacterium | reverse complement strand
CTGTCGCCCCGGAGGTTTCGCAAAGATTGCGAGGCCCTACCCTTCGCCGCCTCACCAGATTCGAGACCTTTGGCCTATTGCGCCATCGTTCGAACCGTTTCCACGCTGACGATTGCAGCGCATATGGGAGGGGCGTATGTTGTTCAGATCGAGCTCAAGCTCTGGAGCTTTCGAGAACGCGACAATGTGGTCAGGTTCCCAAGACAATGGAGCGCTCGACGCTGGAATCGTGTAGTCGATTGGCTCGCCGCATATATGACAGACGGCTTTGAGTCTCCTGTCCCTGTTCCATGCCAGGAGGCGCACCCGCCTCCACCTTGATCCGGCGCGTCCTGATTCAGCCACCAGAAGCACCCCCCTCCCATCTTGAAGGGGTGGGGAACTTTTCCCGGATGTACTCCCCGACCTTGCCATTCTTAAAGGTGTCGTCATTCGTACTCAAGAAGTCACAGGAATCATCTGGGACTTCGTCCATTGAGTAAACTTTCACGTCCTCCCTTATGATGTAAGGACACTTTGAAAGATTCCCGTACACGCTGCGCATCTGTGGCGAGCTGCACAGGTTGATCGTTTCCGCTGCGAGCTTCTTGTTGAACAACATGGGAAGGTGAACGTCGAAGTTCATCGTTGTCGCTCCCAGTTGCTTCAGCTCCTGCTCGGCTTTGTATATGGTTCGACCGTAAGGGTTGAGCCACTTGTGAACCGTCTCGCGTAAGTGCTGGACATAATCCCCAAGCGATCCGCTCACATAGTTCACAAAATCGCCCTCAAAGGGTTGCATGACGAAGAAGTCATCATTGAAAAGAAAGAAGTCATCACTGACTTCCTCGCACCTGATCACTTCCCACATGCTCGATTTGATCAGATCCCACTTTGAGGCTCCGATCTGTTTGTGCTTGATCCTGCCATCCGGTTCGAAGCCTTCTGGCTGACCGCAAACAAAAAAGACCTTCCGCACCGGGAAGTTCTTTTCAATGCTGCGCAGTGAATAGCGCAGTTCTTCCGGATTGATGTCTGGCTTCAGTATGTAAACAATATCGTGTGGCATGGTTTTGGTCTCCAATATAAAAGCCCCGAGGGACCGGCCGCGGGGCTTGAAAGGAAGATTTCGATGGCTGTTGAGTGTGATGATTGAATTGGGTTCAGGTATCAGTAGCGCCATCTAATCAATTAGATTATGCAATATAAAAAAGTCTCATATAGTCTCAATTTTTACGCTTTGACATAATAGGCGTATTGTTGGGACTGATATATTGGTCTAAAGCCAGGGAAACGCTTTTCGAACAGCTCAGGCGTGAGGTCATCCTGAAGATGGCGCTCATAAGGATTATTATTCTTTGCGCCCTGTTTATATTCATAAGGCACAGCGATGATCATGTCCTTGCAGCGCGGCCAAGCGTATTCGATTACCCTCCGAGCATCTGCGGCGCTCATATGCTCCAACACGTCGCCAAATATGACGAGATCATAGTGCTTGTATTGGAAGTTCTGGATCTGGCACTGAAAAACAGCCCGATATTTATCATGTATCTTGAACTTCTCAATATAAGGGCCCCAAATTTCGACCGCGTCAATTATAAGGTAATCACCCAGAAGGTCGGACCATTTGCCATCACAGGCACCGACATCAAGACACGTTGAGCCCTTGCTGAAATTTGCACAGATCCATTTGATTGCTTCTTCTTTGCCTTCGTTATAACTGCTCATCATGCACCTCCAAAAACTCGTCTATAAACTGCATTATCCCATAGTTCTGCGTTTCTGATCCTGACAGCGTTCCGGAGCGGAACATCATCAGAATGATCAACAATAAACTCATAAAGAGCACGCTGTTCTTCCAGGACATCGTCGAGGGTTGTGGACTTGCTGAGGCTGTTCGGGTTGTCCCTGTGGTATATCATCGTGAAAAGTTTTGAGCAGTAGATCCTCCGAGCCTTTGCGAGACATTCCAGAACAAAAAGCTCATCCTCACCGTGGCGGAGCTGGTTGTTGAAGCTGATACCTTTTACGAGTTCGGTCTTGATTAACTTGTTGTTGCAATTTACCCAGAGCTTCGGAAGGTTTCCGAGGTCATAGGTTCCGGCGTTGTTTTGCATCCGTGGGACCTTCCACCCGTTTTTATCAAGCATGTAATGATTAAATTGAATTATTGGAGCTTCGGGCTCCGCTTCAATGGTTCGGATCATGTTGTCATATGCGTCAGGTGTCAGCTCATCGTCAGCGTCCAAAAAGGAAATATAGTCACATTCCTGCTCAATCGCCTCAAGTATGCCCTCATTTCTTGCCGTTGATACTCCATGTTGATCAGGTCCCAGCCATAAAGGATAAACGTTATCAGAAGACATGGCGCACTCCGTTGCTATGACGTGGCTATCATCAACACTGTGGTCATTTACCAGGTAAACCTCAAAAGGCTGGAACCCGATCGAATTGAGACATCTGGGAAGCCATTCGGCTGCGTTCTTATATGGAATAATCAGCCCGATCTTCATGTTGATGCCTCCTGCTCTTCGATGAGCTTCTGCAAATCATCCAGGTTATCAATTCCCAGCTCGATCATCTTGTCAACAATGAAGTTAATTATCGTGTTGGAAAATATGCGAAAGTCACAATTTTCACAAACCACCACGGTCGGGGCCTCGTGTACCATGTGCAAGGCTTCACCGAGAACCTTCTGCTCGTTTTCGAGAACCGGGACACAATAGGAATGTGAGAACATTTTCATCGCTAAAGCATCTGCGTCAATCAGTCTCATGATTCACCTCCGAAATCTATAGGTTTATATCCAGAACAGTGTTTGCATCCTTCAGGGCTGCAGTTCTCAGCTTTGCATCTTATAGGCTCATCGCTGTGATCGAGCGGGTCCTTGTAAGGTTCAGGCAAGGGCATCCAGGCAAGAAGATCATCCTCGTCACAATGGTCTTCGAAATAACTGCAGCCTTCGTCATCTTCGACAAATGTGTCAATGACAACGTTGCCCCATAATTTTGATGTGACAAGGACCTCCTGATCAATGTCGGGAAGTGGACAAGTAAAAGCCCAACCGTCATCAAAATCTTCGGGTTTCATTCCATACTTTTCGGCCGCTTCTTCCTTCTCTTCCTTTGTCAGCTTTCTTGTTGTGATTGGAATCCATTCGCTCATGTGTCGAACCTCCTGCTTTTTCTTATCTTTGCCATCTTTTCCAACATTCTCCCGTGATAGCGGAACACTTGCGCCCTGCTTATGTGTTCAAGCTCGGCGATGTCGTTCCACTTCAGGCGGAAGATATAGCGATCCATCGCCACAAGTCTGTGGTCAGGATCATCCAGTTCCTCGATGGCCTCGGTGATCTGGGTGTAAATTGCGTAAACCTTGCGGGCCTGTTCCTCGACTCGGTTCTGCTGGCCTGAATAATCAGCCAGAGCGTCCTCATGTCTTTGACGAGCTGCGTCTGTGTCGAAGCACTTCGTTCCATCGTCTTCATACCTGGCAACACCGGAGCCGAGTCTGTTCTCTATGACTGCGAGCTTTCTCTTTCTCGCAGCCAGTTCCTTCTTTTCGTAAAAATACCTTTGGAGCCATGCCTTTGTGTCCTGCATTTCGTCATTCATAAAGGTGTACCTCCGAAAATGTCCGGCGCTTTATCAGCCACGGCATCAAGTGCGTCATTCCATCCCATTTGATAGATGGCCGTCATTGTCTTGCTGTTGCCTCTTTCGTTTCTGAAGACAATTTCATCCTGAAACTTTCCCGCTCTGATGTCTTCACGCTTTACAGCTCCGTCCGGGATCTCGACGCTGAAGTTTTCGATGATGGTGATGATCTGCGCCGGTGTGAAGAGCTTCACGTCGACAACGTGCTGGAAGTGATGGATCAGTTTGTCACTGTTTGCGATGTTCATGATTCACCTCTCTCGATCTCGACGCCTATCAAGTCACCTATTCCATAATGATCAGGCTCAATGTGAGGCTCTTTGTCCAGTACCGTGGCCGCGTCGTATGTTTTAATATCAGCGCAAGCCTGTATAATTGCAGAGAAGGCAATCCTTTCATTCCCTGTTATTGAGCCTGTGAAGACCTTCCCGCAATATTTGCATTTGTATTTGCTGATGTAGTTCATGATGCACCTCCGAGGATCGTGGGAGCGTTGTCGATGTCTGCAAGGATCTGCATGAAGACCGTTTCAGCGGTGAGGCCCTGAAGTATGGCCTGGTTAAAATAGAGTTGAAGGTCAGCCTTGAGCTGATTCGCGTCGATCAGTCTGGAACCGTCCGGGATCTTCTGCAGGACATTCACAGCACAATCAAACGCTTCCCTGTTTTCTCTATACTTCGCCTCAAAGCCTGCCGAGTCATTACCTCCGAAAAACATTTCATAACAGTCACGCATGACTTCCAGGCGCTCGATCGCTTTGTCGTTTGTCATGATTTCACCTTCTTCCCGTCAAGCTGATACGATTCAGCAGTTCCTTCGATATATTCCAGCAAGTCCTTCGGGAGCCTGAAACCAAACGAAAAAAGAACCGAATAGAATGAGGCATGTGAGTCGAGTGTCGGCTTGCTCTTTTCAAAGCCATAGCTCACGAACTTGTTCCTATAGGAAAGCGCCAGCTCATACCAGACGAGGATCATGAGCTTCTTGAGCGGTTCGCTCTTTTTATAGATCTCATTGATGTCTATTTTTTCATGAATCAATGTTCTAATGTTTCCGCCGTAGAAGTTCGAAAAGCTTTGAACGCATCCGCTATTTTTTTCGAGGATCTTGAGGCAGTTCCCAACCTTGTTCTTGTATGAAGCCGGAGCAAGTTCATTGATGTCCTTCTCAGGCAAGTCGAGGATATAACGAAGATATTCGTCACAGATCTGGGCGCGGGCGTGTTCGAGCTCGTTGGTCTTTTTCTTGATTGCTTCCTCACGCAGCTCTTCCTTTGTCTTCGTCTTCTTCTTCTGTTCTTTGGTCTGCTTCATCGCAAAGGACAGGCTTCTGTAAGATCTGGCGAAATAAACATCATCATTTTTGTGTTCTTCCGCTGCGTCTCTGATCCTGTGGACGTTGTCGATCTCGAACTTATCAAGACGAATGTCGCCATAACCAAACTCAGGAAGGCGCTCGAAGCCCGGGCCGCTGATCCATCCCTTGCCGATGTCCTTCCAACCGACCTCATCAAGAACTTCCTTATATTTTTTGAAGGTTGCTTCAAGAGTCTGCTCTTCGAGATATTCATCAACCTCGTTAGTTATGTCTTTCGAACACATGGCATTTTCAAGGATCTCGTTCCTTCTTTCCAGGTCCTTGACCTTCTCCAGTTCAATGAAGTCCGCAATAGTAGGCTGGAAATATTTGGAAGCCTCAGCAAGTGCATCCTGGTCGATCTGATTGATCGCAAGCCTGTGCTTGACTGTGGCCTTGCTAAAGCCTGTTTTCTCGGCGATGGTCTCAACAGTGTCGCCGAGGTCGAGCATCATCTGGAAGCCGTGAGCCTGTTCCAAATAGGTCAGATCAGAGCGCTGCATGTTTTCCACGAGCATGATGCCGACCTGTTCGCGGTCCGTGAGGTTGTCAGCAATAACACAAGGGAGCTCGTCAATGATTCCCTTTGATGCTGCGAGTCTTCTGTGGCCTATTAAAACACGGTAGCAGTCACCAAAAGGGACAACGGTGAGGTTCTGCATGATGCCATGCTCAGCGATCGAGTCAGCGAGCTCAGTGAGGTCGCCCAAGTCCTTCCTCGGGTTGTCCGGGTGAGGTTGAAGTTTTGATCTGTTGATCATCACGATATTATTGTTCATTGTCTAATTCCTCCACTTTGATGTAAATCGTCGCCTTTTCCGCGTAGTATTTTGTAAGACGTAAGTCAACGACCTGGCTGTCGTCGCACCAGTACCCGCACGAGGTCATCACGTCAGCGATTTCCTTGTAAAAATTTTCAACGTCGGGCCTCGTGGTCTTGTAGGTGCCCCATAGCTTTTTTGGGCTCTTTATGTCGAAGTAAAAGATCATTGTGAGCCTGACTGGTCCCTCGATCGGTTTCTTCGGCGCGTACTTCTTGAGCTGATAACCGAACAACGTGCTGGCCGCTTTGACGTTTCCACGCTGGTAGTGCTTTATGTAGGGCACGAGCTTCCCGGCTTTGTTCCGTCTGTATTTGATCGTCTCGCCCTTCTCCTGAGCTGTGCCCTTCGGCATGCCGTTCTCGAAGCGCATATAAAATTCAGTTTTCATAAGGCAGTGACCTCCCTAAAACATTTGAGTCGACAGGCTGAGGGTCATCGGGGTACATTCCCCGCTCTGTCTCAACGACAGCGTTCCAAACGGAATCAATGAACTCTTCTTCCGTCATTCCGTCCGGGATCGCTGTGACCTTTGCCCTCTTCGGCGGCTCCAGCACCGGACGCGGTCGGTCTGTGTAGAGCATTTCGGCCCGGATCATCTTCTCGATCAGATCCGCAGGCTTCGGGAAGAAGGGCGAGGTCGCCATGTGGAGCCTTGCCGCTTTGTATATGGCTTGAGCCTCATACTCGCCGAGGACCATCTCCCAGGATGTCGCCATCGCTGAAGGGTCTGAGATCTTCGTGTTCGGATAAGCTGAAATAACGATTTCAAGTAAGTCGATGATTTCGTTCCGGTTCATATAAGTCCCTCCCTTCTTTTCAGTTCAGTGAACGGGTTCGAACTGGTCGGGAGCGTCTGGGCCTTCGGAGCGGGTTGCCTGTCCTTTTCCCAGGTGCGGACTGCAGCCTTCCAGTCCTTCATTTTGTTCTTGCCTACCATCCAGCCCTTTGCCGTGTAAAAGTCGACGAACGTCTCCGGGTTAATCTGATTGTTACGTTCCAAACAATAGGCTCGAACTTCTTCAACTGATGGGGGAACAAAGTGCTTTTCTCTTTTATCTATTTTCTCTTTTATAGATTTAGTACTTTGTTCAATTAGTACTTTGTTATTATTAGTACTTTGTATATAGTCGCTTTTACCACATGTGGTAAGTCCACCATCTGGCTCGTCCACCTTGTGGCTTTCGCCACTAGTGGCGGTTTCAACTTGTGGCGATTTCAACATCTGGACTGTTTCGGGTGTTTTTCCTGCCTCATATATATCCCACGACCACCTTGTCACCTTTCCGCGTGCGTCAGTGTGTCGGGTTAGTTTGATATAGCCTTCAGCCTGCAATTCCCTCAAAAGTCGCTTGATTGTGTGCTCAGTTGCACCCGTTTGCTTCGCCAGTCCCTTCACGTTGAAGTTCCAATCATCCGGAAGGCTAAGAAGGTAAGCAAAGAACCCGCGAGCTTCCCACGACAAATTGACGTTAAGAAGGACAGCGTTGTCGATGATTGTGAAACCTTCATTGTGTTCTTCTCTATGGACCATTTTCATCACCTTCTTCCTGGATGACTTCCACCCTCCGAATCGACTCGCCTTCACGCTTGTCAAATGAGTAATAGATCCGGACCTTTTTACTGAAGAGCTCACCGTCTTCCTGGTCAGTGTTCCAATGAACCTCAATAGCAGCCTCGTCACAGTCTTCGCCGTCTTTTCTGGTCCCGATATATGCGGAACATCCAAGCGGCTCACCTGTGTAAGATCTGAGCGCTCTGGCAATATGCTCGCAGGCGGTCATCAATTCCGCTTTGAGAATCTTGTCCTTCATGATGGGCCTCCGATCTGGCCGTGCTTCTTGAGGATGTTTTCGAGCTGAATGATTGACTCTTTGATCGGGATCAGCTTGTCATCAATCTGGATCAGCGACTTCGCACCGTGCTCCAGATTCACGGCATATTTTGAGTCTTGCGTGATCTCTTGCATCACCTTGATCTCGTTGATGTTCACGATCAGGCGGCTGCCTTTGACTCCGTGCAACTTGATAAACATGTCACACCTCCGAAGCCATGCGAACTGATTCAAGTATTACGTCATGAGCCTTGCGGATCTGCTGCATTACTTCATCAAAAGACTCGTTGACCGCTAACTGCTGAGAATTTGATTCAGTATTGTTAAATCTAATAACTGTATCCTGACAATTCTCAAGGACTTCATAAATAGTTGAAACGCGCAAAGCGATACGCAAATCGTCAGTTTGATCATGGACGAGAATGAAACCAGTCGGAACAATGTCCTCAAGCGGTTCGAGTTTTGTAGGGCCAGCGTTCGCCAGTAATTCCTTCAGCTTCTCAATGTCTTCCTCGCTGACGTTCTTGATCGTCGGAACATCGTCAAAGTTGAAGCTGCCGACCATATTCCGCGCAGCTTTTAAGAACTCAGGCCACGCTTTGCCACTGATCTGCACATAACGAGTATGTTCATATGTTTCGGGATTTCCGTGTGTCTGTTTCAGTTTGAAGTGCACCCAACTGATTTTTTCATAAGGATCGCCGAAGATCAGAACGTTGTCCCTGATTGCGACAGCAATATAATCGAAATCAGTGAAACGTTTCCAGGAATCATGGCGGAACGTAATATATATTGTGTCGTATTTTCCGACCGAGATAGTCAGATCTTTGTCGGAAAAGTGTCTTTGTTTTTCAAATATTGATAACTGTGCCATTTTATAAATCTTCCTTTCTTGTAAATTCTTTGCAGCCTTTGAACCACTTGCGGACCGGTTTCGGCTTTTTCCTTACAACAACACAAAGGCCATCACCTAAAAGCACCCCGCTCTTGTGGTCAGTGTAAAAAGTGCAGTGTTCGAAGTTGCGATCACATTCATCCATCACGCACCTCCGAATCAAAAAGGATCAAAGAGGTTTTTAGCTTCGACGCTGGTGCGGTCGATGATCTCAATGCGCTCCGGCTTCTTCTCTTCCGCTGCGAGCTTGATGCGAAGGTGACGGTTTTCGTCTTCAAGTGACTGAATGAGGGAATTGTCAGCAATCAATTCCAAGACCATCCCGACAAAAGTCCCGACTGCAAAAGCTGTCACCAAATAAATGATTGTTAAAGTATTCATTAAAAGTCCTCCGTTTCTCTGTGGTTGTGTATGTATGGGTTTTGTATGTGACGGAATAGACAGGGAACCAACCGGTCGGCCAGCCTCTAACCTCGTCCATAGTTTCAACAAAGCAGTCGATCCAATAACCTTGCACGCCCGGACCGGTGTCTTGTGCTTCGTAGACCTTCAACTCGTCACCGAAGTCGATGGCCAGTAAATCACCGTAATCATGAACGCGGAGATCTATGGCGCACGTCGTGGGTTCATTTGGATCTTCCGAGTGGTAGCAAGTCGCTCCGCTGGATGTCATCCAGGAACCACCACATTCTTCAGGACAGTAAGCTGTGACGAAATAGGTGCCGATGTATTCCGTTTCGATTGTTGTGGTCGTATATGTGACAATTACCTCAATGGTCCCAGGTAAGAGCTCGGGAAGCTCCGGAGCCTTCTGAATGTATTTCCATTGTCTGTGCTTAATTGGTGGATTCCTGAGGCGCTGCGTTGTACGGTCTTCGCTGACGATATACGTCACACCGTAAAAAATAAAAGCCGAGGCAACCAGTAAGAGGTAATTGACGGATTTGATGACCGTCTCGTCTTTCATTTGATCCAGTATGCAGCCCAACAAGGAACGGCGTGCTTTTTGTCCGGGTTGTAGAAATAAAGAAGGTCGTCATAAATCCAAGCGAGCTCGACCTCGATGTGTTTCTCTTTGACCTTGAAGTATTTTCTTGCCTGCTTAGCCATAAAAACAACGTCACCCATATCGTCATCAATGTGGTAATCAAAAACTAAATAGGTCTTCCTGCCCTCTAATGCCTTATAAACTGTATACATTTTCAAATCTTCCTTTCTGCTGTCAGATCATCACGGTCTGCGAACTTGCTGAGCATTTCCCACTCGCGAGCCGTGAATCCGTTTTTAAGTGCTTTTGCAACGTATGACCTTGACCTGTTGATCACGTTGCCGATCTGTTCCATCGAATCAAATGATTGATAGACTCGCGGGAACCTTATCCCGTCCGGTCTGGTCGTTTTCATTTCGCCGCCTCCGTTGTTCCAGTTTTTGCAACCTCAGAAGCAAAAAAATAAACAGGTATGTCCTTCGCCGGAATCTTTAAGACCTTAACGGCTGCCTCTATCCTGTCCGCTTTCCAGTTGCCAGATTTCAACATTCTCGACAGTGTGGAAGGTTCCACTCCGATCGCCTTCGCGAATTCCTCGCGAGTTTTAAAAGACTCGTCAATTTTTGCCTTCAGCTTGTCCATGTCGTGCCTCCTTTCGTTTGATTCGTTGCAAGTTTTGCAACTAACTCGAATATATCAATCCGTTGCACTTTTTGCAACCACTAAAATTGCAAAATTTGCAATCTGTAACAAGGTTGTCATATAATCAGACAGAAGGAAGGTTTTGATGATATGCAGAATTTTTACAAAATTAAAGACAGACTAAACGAAGCTCTTCAGCTTCGTGGAATGACCGCGGCAGATTTAGCCAAAAAGAGCGGAATGGCGAAATCCTCCGTTTCCCGTTATTTATCAGGCGAGAACATTCCCCGCTCTGTTGCCATTGGAAAAATGGCGGCAGCGTTGAACGTGTCCCCTGCGTGGATATTAGGCTACGATCTGACCATTGACGGAAAAGATCCGGACGAAGTAAAGATTGACACGGAAAGCCTGACCAGTGAGAACAAGGCGAGACTGCTCGCCTATTATCAGGCGCTTCTCGATTCCCAGGGGGAAGACAATGGCAACACCTAAATGGAATAAACAAAGAAATTGCTGGGAACTCCAAGCGCAGCACAATGGCATCAGGAAGGTCTTCAGATCTTCCAAGCCCGGACTTCAAGGCAAGCGTGAGGTTATGGACCGCTGTGATGACTGGGTCGAGTTCGGAGGGACCCAGAAGGTCACGGTCGAGAAATGTGTGCAGTTGTACCTTGATGACATCGAGGCAAGGCTCGGGAAACGAGACACATGGAACAAGACGGATATATATAGCCGTTTATACATTCTCCCTGCGCTCGGCAAATGTAAAATGAGTAATTTAACGTTGAGGGACTGGCAGAGCATCCTGAACGAAGCCAGAAGGCAAAAAGACCCATCAAAGCCCCTCAGCTACAAAACCATGACGCACCTCCGAACGATCTGCGTCGGTTTGCATAAGTTCGCATATGTGAATTATATGTGTGACGAATGGCGCGGTCAGCTTTACATTCCAAAAGGCCACCAGAAGGGTGAGCGTGAGATCCTGCAGCCCTCCGACATCGCTGCATTATTCGAGCCGTGCTCGTTCTGGTACGTTGGGGCATTTAGAACAATGCTGTTGTGTGGTCTCCGCCCCGGCGAGTGTTACGGCATCCAAGAGGATGACATCAAGGGCAATATTCTTTATATACGCAGGTCTATAAATGACGACGGCGAGATCACGGAAGGCAAAAACAAAAACGCGCAGCGTGTCATTCCACTCCCTCCGATAGCCGCCAGCATCATCGAGGAAACGATCCAGCGCAATCATGAGGCCAATTTCGGAACCCCGTGGGTCTTCTGCAATTACTGTGGAGATAAAGCCAACCAGGGCACAGCCCGAAAAGAATGGAACAGGCTCAAGGAAGAGCGTGGCCTTCCCGGAACACCTTACTCGCTCAGACATACCTTTGTGAGCATCGTCTCAAGTCAAACTCATTTAGCTGAGGGAACGCTCCGCAGCCTGATCGGACACAGCGAGAGCATGGACACATTCGGAACCTATAAGCATACCGTTGACGGTGAGCTCGAAGCTGCTGCCGATGTTATCAATCTGACTTTCGAAAGACTGAAAGCATCGGAAAATTGAAATATAATTTTGTAAATTTAGGCCATATTTCAAAAACTACACCAAAAACTACACCATATAAATGACAAAAACCCCGAAAGCCTTACGCTCTCGGGGTTTCTTATGGTGGGGCTGGTGGGACTTGAACCCTCTGCCGTTAGTCCACCCGTGGACTGAAAAAGCTCCAAAACCGCCCAAAATAGGCACTTTTGAATTTTGGACCTTATGGTTGTCCACGGTGAAAAATACAAAAGTTACACCAAAAACTACACCAAAAGAAAAAGCCCGCGGGCGCTGCGAACCCACGGGCTAATTCTTTACGGAGAAATATATGACCAATGAACTGATCTTTTTATTTGAGTAATGCGGTCCATGTCTGGAACCCGACGATTCCGTCCGGTTCGATGTCATGGTTTTCCTGGAACACTTTGACAGCGTAATCAGTACGCGAGCCAAAGATCGAATCAACGGCCAGCTTGTTGCCGTCCTGATCTGAATATCCGAACGCATTGAGCAGGATCTGCAACGTCTCGACCTGGTTGCCTTTGTCGCCGATCTGGATGATGTCCATGTCGATGCTGACAGACTGAGGAAGATCGTCGGCCGGATCGGGTTCAGGCTGAACGTCATCGGCTGAATCGTCGCCGCTCTCATATTCATCGCCATCATAACGGGGATGGCCATACCCATCAATGTCAGGATCATCAAGCCTATACTTTTTATATGCGACGTGATAGGGCTCGCCATCGACGCGGGTATTCCCTTCAATGGTGTAAATATATTCATCATCCCAGTCATACACGAGACCAGTGTGCGCAAAATTACGAAAGAAAATCTGATCACCAACACAAGCGCCTTGACTGGTCCCGCTCCATGCGTCGTGCTGCATGTAATAGTCGGCAGCATAACCACAGCCAGCGGCGAGGTTTTCACCACTGTCAGGCTCGAAAGTGAAATAGTGCGCATCCCAAACATCAGGATCTATTTCACCGCTTGAGTTCCTTGTGCTCATATAGATCAGCCAGTTGAAGAAGATGCTGCACCAGTCTGCATCAGGACAGCCGTCTTTTGGTGGCATGTTCCAATAGTTGCAGACATCGAGGTCATGGCTGAATTTTGACGTGCCTTTTCCTCCGATATATCCGACCTGTTCCTTTGCCAAACGAATGACATCCGCCTTAAATAACGAGCCCATCACTTGCCTCCCTTCTCGATCGTCTTCTGGTACTGGATCGAACTGATCCCGAGGATGGCCCCGAAGAAGGTCGCCAGCGCTGCGATGGTCGCGCCGATCGGAACGGTCCAGTCTGAGATCCCCCAGATCTGTCCGATCGTGAGGGTTAGAGTTGCCAGGGCGGGAAGCACAACAGTCGCCACCCACTTCAAAATGTCGTATGTCTTATTGCTCATAGTTTGCCCTCCCTTCACTTTTGAATTAAATAGGCTTCGAGTTTTTTCATTTCTTCTTTCAGGCTTTCTGTGTCGTTGCCGTTCAAGCTGTGTTTTAACAAGGCAAGCAAAGCAGATTGAGTGATTTTGTTGCTCTTTTCGATTTCCTTGAAGCGCTTGTCATCGTTGTCAAAATACTCTTTGAACTTTTCAATTATTTCATCGTGAGCATTGAGACGTTTTTCATGAGCGTCGAGTCGATCGTTTTGCTCTTTTTCCGGAGCTCGAGCCTTATCAAGAGCTTTTGCAATAACTCCGATTGCGGCGGATATTGTTACAATCGCGCCGCATATAGCCAAAACAAGAGCGATAAGCTGAGCCGGAGTAAACTGTATTACTGTGTCCATAATCTTTAACTATTCCCTATTGTGTTATTCCAAGAGGTAACATCAAAATTCACATTTTGATAAAGGTTCGGATTTTCAAAAATCTCTTCAATCGCTTTGCCCATTCTACAGCCACAAACTAAAACGGGCGATTTTATCGTAGAGGCGCCGTAATTGCCAAATCTTAAAAAACCGTTATCGGATAGATATAAATCTCTAACAGTAATAAAGCTATCACAATTTGCACCAACGCCGTTATGATATGAAATGCAAACTTCGCTATCGTCAGCCGTCGGGTAAGATCCTACGGGATTATCTGACTTGCTTTCATATTTTCCGCCGACGATTTCAATCGTACCATTTACGCCAAGTCCGCCGCCTATACATTGAATATATATCGGAGTGTCGTAAGTGTTCTCGTATTTCATAATACAATTTTTATAGATGTGGTGATAAGCCTCAGTTAAACCGGCGTGCTCGTCGTGTACGCAATAACGACAGTTTTTTGCCTCAATATTTAAGTTTTCAAGCGTAAAACTTCCACTACTATAAAAAGGATTGAAATATGTCTGAGTCCAAGAGCTCGAGCCGTCAAAAATAGCTTTAACATAAGCTCCGTGTAAAAATTCAACGTGAACGCCATTTTTTAATTCGATACCAGTAAAGCCCGTTGTTGACTCTTGAGCTATTTCAGTCGCAAACTCTTGAGTCAGATCGTACTCTTTAGGATATACAACGACTTTACAACCGTATTTAGAGCCGGCTGAAATTGCTTCTCTTAAAGTCGTGTAATCTTTATCCGTACCGCAAGTAATAACGCCCGCTGTTGCCTCCCAGCCCAGCCAATTACCACCAGAATATTTATTAACATAAGTAACAGCATCCGAGCTTACACGGATGTTATCGTTATCGGAGTTAATGCCGTTTGTCTTTTTTTCGACTGTTATCCATACGCCTGTTGACAAAGACATAGGTGGATAATTAACTGGTTTTTGACTTGATTGAACAAAATACAAACCATTGTCTAAATCAAATAAAGACGGAGGCGTATTGCCATAACTAATTATATTTTTTGATATCCTTGATACTTTCCAACTCTCCCAAGCGCCCGATATATAAGCTCTATTTGCAATATACTCGTCAGTAATAATATATTGTCTATCATAATTATTAAAAGCCTCGTCGCTTGCTCTTATAGTCCAAACTATCGCGCCGCTTGCGTAACTTATATTAGGGAAATTACTTGGTGTGCTTCCTTTTGTAAATGATACAATTCCGTTTTTTAAAGTGTTTGCATCAAGAGTTGTAACAGTTGTTGCATATTGCTTAAAAAGATCCTTAAGATTGTGTTGTAAAGCTGTTATATCGTCCTCGAGGGGAGAAATAGGCTTTAATCTATAAAAGGCTTGAGATAAATAATTATTATCTTTGAGTTGAGTATAACCAACCCATGTTATATTTGCGTCGTTCGGAACGGTAAAATATGTTACATAACCGCTCTCTTGCGTAATAGTATTAATATAAGTAACTCTTGTATTATTTGAGTCATAAAAATTAATGTTTGTTAAACCGCCGGCAACGCCGATGTTTTTACCAATACATTTATATTTTTCTCCGGCTTTACAAGCAAAAGATACAGCGGTGTATCCCGTCATATCTTGTGCGGCACTCCCGTCCGCCGCCCATCTTTTATCCTGTTGAATTGTAACGTCAGCGGGATCTAGATTTACATAACCCAAAAAATCAAGAGCCGCAAATTGACCTCTCACAGCGTCGCCAGCGCTTGCGTAAGTATCGCCGTTTACGCCTATTCTAATATCCATTAACTCGGCGTCGCCTTGAGTTGATCCCTCGGGCAACGCAACGATATTATCAATTCTTGCATTGAGTACAGTGTCCGCCGTTACTCGTGCGGTTTCTTCCGCCTGAACATCAGCGTTGATGCTGTCTTCAATCGCTTTTATGCCTTCGCTTGTTACTGTGTAGCCAATCCCATGGCCTGCCGTTGGAACGTTGTCAAAAATAACGTCGGCGCTGTCATACTGTTCTGCAACTTCTTCAGATACCATCGCATTGACCTGGCTGCGGAGGTTGTGGATCTCGCTTTCGCTCTGAATTCCGCCCTCCATAGGGTCCTCTTCAACTTCCAGAATGAAGTTGAGCGTTCCAAGTGTGTCGTCGCCCTTGATGATCTGGATCTCTGCAAGATTAGAACCGGAGCAGGCAGTCATCTGTTCAGTTGTTACAACTTCAACATAAGAAGCGGAAGCTGTGACCGTGAGCTCTTCCGTGACCACGTTGCCGTCAGTCTTTCGAACATTGACGTTGACGGTCTCAGTTCCGTCGAGCGTATAGATTGTGTCACCTTCGAAAAGATTGAACCTGATTGTTCGGCCGACATCATACTGCGAAGCGTGAGCCACAGGCATCGTGCGGCCAGGGATAAGGTTGAGGTTAATCTGTTCCATTGATAAGTTCCTCCAGTTTTTTGATTCTTGCATCCTGTTCTTTGATGATCTCCTGCAAGTAAGGGATCATTTCAATGTAGTTAAGGGTCGCGGGTGTGTCTTCAGTCTCAGCTTTGACGAGGTTCGGAAGAACTTCGGCAACGTCTTCGGCTATAAATCCGCGTTTATTTGTTCCGAGGTTCTTGTTCTTATAATCGAAGCTGACCGCCTGGAGCTCTAAAATCTTTCGAGCGTCTTCGATGGGCTTGATGTTTTCCTTGACCTTTCGGCTTGATGTCTGTGTGAGAACTACACAGATCAAGTCACCGGTCTCACCGATGCCCTGGATCGTCTTGTTCCCGTTTGCATCGTTACAGAAGAACGTGCCACCGCCACCGGAAGACACCGCGATCTGAAGCGCAAGGTCTCCACTGTTATCTCGTAAGTTTATGAGACCGCCGTCCTGATCGGCCTGAATGTTGACCGTCTGGACGTTCTGGTCGTTCTTTTGGTAGAAATAGCCGCGGCCATTCTGAGCAAACAACGCACCGACTGAAGTGCCTGCTGCGTTTCTGATGACAACGTTGCCGCCATCACTTAACCCGTATATTTGAACCGTGGGCGTGTTTGTTGCTGAGTTGTCAAGTTCAATAAGCGCCTGATCATTACCGGACTGCGAGAAAAAGCCTTTAGTCAGTCCGTCCGTTCCAATGATCGTGAGGTCACGCTTTGCCCGTAATGAGTAAAGTGTCGCGGCTCCGTTCGTCATGTCGATGGTCGAATTGCCTGCCGCGTCTTCGATCGTTCCCGCTTTTATTAGGTCAGCGTTTAACGTTCCGGTCGTGATGGCCGTGGCAACGATCTGGCCGTCTGCAGTCAGTGCGAGCGTGTTATATGGTCCAGCGTAACCGTTCCCGGAATAACCAAGACCGTTCTGGTTCCATCTCCACACCTTGACCGCTGTGGAAATGTCAGCCGTGTCCATGATCAGGATCTCATCAGGTTCACCGTCGCCGTTACTGTCATGTATGACCACATAACCGCCGAGGTTTCCCGTGATGAGCTCTGAGGCTCTTTTTGCCGCCTCATACAAGAACGAAGTGCTCGGCTTCTCAGCGACTTCCTTCTGCTGCACCGCAATCGTCTGCGCGATGTTAGCCTGGACACTTCCAAAGGTGACTTTTGAATAACGTTCTTCGAGAACGTCCCAGACAACCGAAACACACTTCAAGGCCGCACTGATTCCCAGCGCCTCGAAATAAATATGTACGGTATCACCCAGATCAACCCGCTCCGTTAAGCCCTGGAGCTGAACGAAGTCGAGCGTGATGCTGTTGACTGCGTTGGTGAGGTTGTTCTTTGCAATATAGTCCGCCGCAAGAGCTGCGAGCTGGTCACTGATCGAGGTCGCACTTTCAGGATCTACGTCCTGGGAGAAATTGACCGCGATGTTCCTGTCGACATCCAGAACGAGACCGGTCGGGACAAGTGCGCCGACTGTCTTCGCGTTTGTCTGTCCGTCGATGTAGTACGGAATGACACCCGTGACAAGGTTCTCGATGCTGAGCTCCTGGGACAAGTCGACGAGGTTCTTGCCATAGCGAATCGTGACACCTCTGTCGGTTCCACGAGCTTGCTTGAGGCTTGCCGTGTAGTTGTCATATTTCCATTCACCGCCATAAACATCCAAAAGACTGCCCTGTTTACCTCCGAACCATGAGCGGACGCTTGACGGTTCAGAGACCTCAAACGAAGCGCTGACGGTCTTGTCGGTGTTTATAGTGAAATTACCCGCGGAACCTGTCAGAAGCAGGCAGGCGTTAACGCAGGACGCTGCTGAGCCTGTTGCGATGACTTTGCCGCTCAGATCATAACTAATATGTTGAGCGTTTACTGTAAATTTGCCGTTGATAGTCTTCCCGACCTTATAGATCCTGAAGAGCTGCGGGTCATCCGTGTAATTGGGTTTTGCCTTGATGATAGCGTTCGGAACGATCTGGTCGGCATGTATGCCGTCCGCAGCATATTCGAAAGACATTTCAAATTTTCCATTGAGGTCTTCCGGGACTTCCGCCCTGATGCAGTCGTTCAATGTGCCGATTCCAAAGCTGACGGGAACGGTCCCCTCTGTAACTGATGCGTAAAGAATAGGCTTCATGTTCTACCTCTTAAATTGTGAACCAGCGAGGGACAACTGTGACCTTCGTGGTCGTTCCTGTGATGCCTATGGTCTGAGCGCCTGCAGGAATGACGGGGAAGCTCCCGCTGATGTCTCCGTTTTTGTTTTCCGCGGGTAAACGGTAAGCGTTCATTGTGTCGCTGTCGATGTTGATGTAATCGGTCACGTTTGCGCTGATAGTGTTCCCTCCGATCGAGACCGTCACCGTTCCGCTGCCTTCGATGTGAATCAAAGGCTTTGACGTGTACCTTGTGGGGTTGTAGATCTTTGTGCCGTTGGTGACAGTGATGGCCTGCTCGCCTGATTTATAAAAACGTTCAGCCCTGCATGTGAATCGGAGCGTTCCCTCGCCTGCCATCATTGCCATGTTGCTGAATTCATCCCCGCCGTTGTAATAAGCGAGGCGGAAGATCTCCGGCTCGAAGTTGTCTTCAAGCCTCTGATAACCTTTCACGGAATTGAGCCAAGCCTCGACAGCGTCCACGGCCTCGTTTAATGCCTGCTTGCCGTCTACTGTCAGCCAAACCTTATATGCACGGGGAACGTCTTCCCATGCGTCCTGCTGGACGATGACGGAGCCATTCCTTCCCGGAACATTGTAGACGGTTGTCTTCCTTTTTCCTCTTTCAAAGGCTGGGGCTTCAGCGATCACCATGCCATAATCAGCCGAAGCCTCGCCCGCATATACAAACAGACCATTCTTGTTTGTAGTCATGTTAAAGACCTTAGCCATAAATCAATCCCTGCCTTCTTGTCATATCCTGAAGTTTGACCGCGATGATCTCAGCCAGAGCGGTCTCACTCTGACCTTCAGCGCCGTAAACATTGATTGAAATGTTCCCGCCGTTGTATGTTGTCGCATCTCCAGCGATGGCCGCACCTGTTGCAGCGTAAGCCTGCACGTTAGCGGTCATGCTTCCGGTGAGGTCATCCATTGAGCCGACCATGTCAGCCTCAACGTTTCCAATCTCATCCTCGAAGCCTTCACCGATTCCAAGCGCCAAGTTTGAACCGATCACGTCAGCGAATAACTTCGAAGGTGATGCAATTCCAAAAACAGCCTTGAAACCGTTTGTAATTGTTTCACCAAAGCCTGCGATCTTGTCCTTGATCCACTGGCCCATGTTGCTGATGCCTTCCCAGATGCCACGGATCAGATTTGAACCGACTTCGATGATCTTGCTCGGGAGCTCACGGAACTTTCCAAGCAAGTCAGCGCCAAACTGTGCCGCCTTTGATACTGTTTCAGTAAACCAGCTTTTAATTTTTCCGCCGATGTTGGCGAAGAAGGCGATCACGTTCGGGATCACTTCAGCAAACCAGCCAGCGAGGTCCGTGCTGGCCGTGTCGATAAACATGAGCAGCGTCTCGCCGATGTTTCCAAGTAGACCGACAACCAAGTTGATGATCTCCGGGAAGGCTTCAATCAAGGCCATAACAACGGCCCCGATAATCATGAGCGTCGAGTTGAGGATCATCATGACATTCTCGGGACTTGTGAGGGCCTGCGCCAGTTCGGAAATGATTCGAACAATGGCAGGAAGCAGGACCGGAAGAATTAAAGCGATCGAGTTCGTGATCTGGCTGGCCAGTTGGATGATTCCGTTTACAAATGTGGTTATTGTGTCGCCTGTGCTGAGCCAGGTGACGAGTTCGACAATGAGCTGCGTCAGTCCGTCTATGATGACCGGGGCAGCATCCAGGAGCGCCATCATGATGCCCTCGATGCCTGCAATTATTGACGGCATCATGGAGGGGATCATTGAGGTGATCGTTGTGATGCCCTGGACCAGTACGCTGAAAACCGTGCTGACGAGCTGAGGCAACATAGGCGCAAAGCCTGAGATCAGGCTCAAGATCAAGGTCTGGCCAAGTGATAGGAACTGAGGCGCGAGCTCCGTGATCTTGCCGATCACAGTCTCAAGACCTCCGCGGATCTCTTCGATGCCACCGTTTCCGGAGAAGACACCAGCGAGGCCCGTCATGACCTGAGTGATTCCCGGAAGGAAGTCACTCATCATGCTGATTTTCAAGCCCTTGAGTGAGTCCTGCAGGTCGATCATTGTGTCCTGATAGTTATCAGACGCAGCGATCGCATCCTCGTCCATGTATGCGCCTAACTCATACATTTTTTGCTTCTGAGCATCGAGCTCTTCGTTTGTCATGGAGAAGACAGCACCAAGCTCAACGGCTCCCTT
>JAGBRZ010000168.1 GCA_017632155.1 Clostridia bacterium | reverse complement strand
GGACTTGGCGTAGTAGTTAGCACCGCTTCCTCCAAGGAAGGCAACGCACAGGTAGACGCTACCATCGCTACCGTTGTTACCGACGCTGAGGGCAAGATCGTTCTCTGCCGTATCGACGTTGCACAGAACAAGATGGCTATCACCGACGGTGCAGTTGACACCGCAAAGACCTTCGAGACCAAGATGGAGCTCGGCTCCAGATACGGTATGGAGGGCAAGGTTGACAACGACGGCAACGGCGTTATGCTCGAGTGGGACGCTCAGGCTAAGGCTTTCGAGTCCTACGTTGTAGGCAAGACCGGCGCTGAGGTTGCAGCTCTCCAGACTCAGGAAGCAGGCGGCCACCAGATCGCTGTTGACACCGCACTCCTCGAGGCAGGCTGCTCCATGCAGATCACCGATTTCATGGCTGCAGTTGCAAAGGCTTGCGCTGACGAGCAGGGCATGGCATTCAAGGCAGTTCCCGGCACCTTCACCCTTGGTGTAGCTGCTAAGACCGCTGCTGCTGATTCCAAGGCTGCTACCGCTGAGGCTGACGGTCTCGTAGCTATGTACTCCGACATCGCTTGCGCAGTAGTTGCTGACGGCAAGGTTATCGCTACCCTTAACGACGCTATCCAGCCCAAGATCGACATCACTGTTGCAGGTGTTCCCACCGCTCAGGAGTTCAAGGGCACCAAGCGTGAGCTCAAGGAAGGCTACAACATGGCAGCTTACGGCCAGCCCAACGTTGAGGGCGGCACCGTTAAGGAGTGGTACATCCAGTCCGCTGCATTCTCCAGCTACGTTCTCGGCAAGACCGCTGCAGAGATCGCAGGCATGCAGACCAAGGAAGTAAACGCTCACCAGATCTCTGTTGAGCAGGCTCTTCTTGATGCAGGCTGCACCATGCAGATCACCGGTATCTGCGCAGTAGTTGCACAGGCTGCTAACAACGCTAGATAATTAAAATTCACTAACAGGAGATAGGAATTGTGAAGATTCTGAAATCCCTTTCCTGTCTATCTCTGATTTGGGGGCTGCTCGTCTTTATGACGGGCTGCCCTCAATCTGCAGTTAAGACAGAACCCCTCGGAATGGTATATTACACATTTTTTGACACTGTTTCCTATATTTACAATTACTCAGGCGAGGGCAGCGAGGAATTTGAAGAAATTTGTTCCGAAACTGCAAAAATTCTCGAAGAATACCACAACCTTTTTGACATCTATTATGAACATTCGGGTGTCACAAACCTCCGCACCATCAATCTGAATGCGGGTGGTGAACCCCTTAAGGTCGACCAAAAATTAATTGATTTTCTTCTTTATGCCAAAGAGCTTTATACGCTCACGGGCGGCGAGATGAACGTAATGATGGGCGCGGTGCTTCGCCCTTGGCACGACTGCAGACAAGCGGCATCAAGCGATCCCGCAAACGCTTCGATCCCCTCCACCGAAGTTTTGGAGGAAGCAAGCAAGCACACCTCGATCGATCTGCTTGAGATCGACGAAGAAAACCTCACAGTCCGCATCAGCGACCCTGCCGCATCACTCGATGTCGGTGCGCTCGGCAAGGGATACGCCACCGAAAAGGCTGCGCAATACCTTGAATCGCTCGGACTCAGCTCATACGTTCTCAACATTGGCGGCAATATCCGCATCATCGGTACAAAGCCCGACGGCAGCGGCTGGCTTACCGGCATCAAAAATCCTCTTGACAGAGGCGAAACCTACGCAGAATATATAACTTTGACAGATACCTCGTGCGTCACCTCGGGAATCTACGAAAGATTCTACACCGTTGACGGCGTACAGTACCACCATATAATCGATAAAGACACACTTATGCCCTCAAAGCATTTTTCATCCGTCAGCATCATCACAAAGGACTCGGGACTTGCCGACGCACTCTCCACAGCGCTCTTCACAGTGAGCTATGAGGAAGGACGAGCTCTCGTTGATTCACTTGACGGTGTTGAAGTCCTCTGGATCACCCCCGACGGAGAAAAACTGATGACCGAGGGATTCAAACTTCTCATTACCGAGCAAGATTAATTCGAAATTTGCCGAAGGCAAATACCTTAACTCCGCCGAAGGCGGACAGAATCGTTAAAAAATTATAATTAATATAAACAGGAGGAGTGCTATGATTTTCAAGAAAGACATTTCGTCCCTGCACGTGCCGCACAATAAAAACACGGCAGGATGCGAACCCGTGAAAATTCAGACACCCAAAGAAGTTATCCTGCCTATGAACATGCATTCTGGTAGCGTTGCCGAGCCTATCGTCAACGTGGGTGATCACGTTTACGTAGGACAGCTTATCGCACGCGAGGGAGAAAGATTCTCTTCCCCCGTACACGCAACCGTATCGGGTACTGTTACCGAGATACTCAGCCTTCCCACCGCTCGCGGCCGCGACGTTGCTGCGATCCGCATTGAAAGCGATGGCAAGATGGAGGCAGATCCCAATATGAAGCCCCCCGTATTCGAGGGCTGTGACGGTTTCCTTCAGGCAGTCCGCGAGAGCGGAGTTGTCGGTCTTGGCGGTGCGGCTTTCCCCACTTGGGCAAAGCTCAACGAGGCAAAGAATCCCGACTATAAAGTTGATACCGTTCTTGTCAACGCGGCTGAATGTGAGCCCTACATCACATCCGACCACAGAATGATGCTCGCTCATGCAGATCTCATCGATGACGGAATTGAATATATGCGCAAGTATATGAGTGAGTATCTTGGAGAAGCTACCTTTAAGATCTGTATCGAGAAAAACAAGCCCGATGCGATCGAGGTGCTCAAGCGGCAGTTTGCAAACAAGCCCTACGTGGTTATCCACGAGCTCAATGCGATCTATCCCCAGGGTGCAAAGCAGGTTATGCTTTACAACGCGACCGGCAGAGTTGCCATCGCGGGCAAGCGTTTCCCCTCCTTCGGTGCACTCATCATCAACGTTTCGACCCTCGCGAAGATGGCGGAATACCTTAACACCGGTATGCCCCTTGTCGAGCGTATCGTAACCGTTGACGGTCCCGCAGTTAAGAAGCCCGGCAACTTCATTGCTCCCATCGGTACCTCCATCCGTACCCTTCTTGAGCTCACCGAGACCGACCTTGAAAAGGTTGGCAAGGTTGTTATCGGCGGTCCTATGAACGGTAACGCAACCGTTTCCGTTGACTCCCCCATCGTTAAGGTATCCAACTGCATCCTCGCATTCGACGAAAAGAGAGCAACTCTCCCCGAGCCCTCCGCCTGCATCCGCTGCGGCAGATGTATGGAAAAGTGCCCCGTTGATATCAACATCGGCGCTGTTGAATCCGCTATGAAAATAAAGAACGAAGAAAAGCGTGAAGCAGCTCTTATCGACACCGGCGTTCGCCAGTGCGTTGACTGCGGATGCTGTTCCTACGTTTGCCCCGCGCACCGTCCTCTGCTTGCAACCAACCAGGATGCAAAATGGTGGCTCAAGCAGTACGAGCGCTCCAAGCAGTCGAGATAAGGAGGAAACAGTCAATGAAAAAGCTTTCACTTACTGCCGCACCTCATATCAACAGCGGCGTATCCACCCACAATATTATGCTTGACGTCGTGATCGCAATGATCCCCGCCTCCATCGCGGCAATCGTTTTCTTCGGCATCAAGGCGCTCCTTCTCATCCTCACCTGCGTTGCAAGCGCAGTGGCTGCAGAAGTGATCTTCAATCTCTGCGTTAAGAAGAAGCAGACGGTCGGCGATTTCTCCGCTACCGTAACCGGTCTTCTTCTCGCACTCAACCTTTCGACCAATGTTGAACTCTGGCAGGCTGCTCTCGGCTCCGTTTTCGCTATCGTAGTTGTCAAGGGCTTCTTTGGCGGTCTTGGCAAGAACATTGTAAACCCCGCAATTGCGGCTCGTGTACTTATGCTTCTCACCTTCGCTTCGGTTGCAGGCGGCGCGGCTATCTCCCCCCTCTTTGATCTCTCCTTCTTTGGCAATGCCGTTCCCGAGATCGCAGCGGGTGCAACTCCCCTCTCCTTCCTCAATGAGGGCGCAGAGGCTGCCTCCCAGGCTCCCACCGTTCTTCAGCTTCTTGTTGGCGCACACGGCGGTACTATCGGCGAGACCTGCGCGATCGCGCTCGTTATCGGCTTTATCTACCTTGTTTGCCGTAAGGTTATCAAGTGGTACATCCCCGTTTCCTTCATCGCGACCGTTTTCGTTTGCTACCTCATCGCGGGCGGCTTTGACGTAACCTTCGCGCTTCAGCACATCCTTGCGGGCGGCGTATTCCTCGGCGCTATCTTTATGGCTACCGACTACGTAACCACCCCCGCGACCAACAAGGGTCGAGTTGTATTCTGCATCGGCGCAGGACTTCTCACCTTTGCGATCCGCTTCTGGGGATCCTATCCCGAGGGCGTATCTATCGCAATCCTCACAATGAACCTCCTCGTTCCCTTCATCAATGAATGGACGAAGAAGAAGCCCCTTGGAGGTATCAAATAATGAATATCAAGCATCTTCTCAAAACTATCCTTATCCTTCTTTGCATCGTCGCAATCTTCGGCGTTGCAATGTTCGGACTCAACTTCCTCACCGGCCCCATCATCGCCGAGAACAACAAGGGCGCGGAATTTGCTCCCCTTCTCGCTGTTATGCCCGAGGCTGATAACTTCGAGGAAGTGACCTCCACTCTCGCGGGCGTTCCCGAGTCCGTTATCGCAATCTACAAGGAAACCTCCGGCAAGGGATTTGTTGTCCGCGCTAAGGCTTCCACCCAGTATTCAAAAGAACCCATGGAGATCACCTTCGGCATCACCGCTGACGGTAAGATCTGCGGAATCCAGCTCGACGTTTACACCGACTCGATCGACTTCCGCGCAAAGGACGCAAACTATATCACTTCCTACCTTGAAAAGGACTCCGCCCTTGCCGACATCGGCACCGTTTCGGGCGCGACCTACTCCTCCACCGCATTCAAGAGTGCAGTAAGCGAAGGCTTCTCGGTTCTCATCTCCAACTCTCTCATCGCAGAGGGTGTTAAGAGCGATGCTCAGATCCTTCAGGAAATGATCCCCACCCTCGCTCCCGGTATGCTGGGACTCGAGGAGTTCGAGGTTCCGTATGAGGGCGGCAACATCGAAAAGGCATGGAAAGCCGCTAACGATGCAGGCTTTGCTTACGTTATAACGCTCAAAGAAACTTCTTGGCTCGTTCTCGTCAATGCAAGCGGCGTAGGCAGGGTCTACGACGTGACCGGCGCAGACATTACAGACACGGCAAAGGCTTTCGTCGATGAGGCTAAAAGAGCTTCGGCAAATCAGAAGTCCTACGCCGAGGATCTGAACACCAAGATCACCCGTCTCTATGCGAATGCGACCGACATCATTCCCATTGCGCCTCCTACCTTCAACACCGTCGTTGCGGCTGCCGCCTTCAAGGTTGACGGCGCGCAGTACTACGGCTTCTACTCGAGAAGCATCGGCTTCCACCAGATGGACGTTTACTTCGTGATCGACGCAAACGGCGCCATCGCAAAGATGGATGCAAAGCAGTTCATTTTTGACGAAGAATACTTCGGCAATTTCGGCGGCATGGACGTTGGCGCTTACAAGGGCGGATTCGTCGGCATCACCACCGACACTTGGAACGGCGACGCTGCAGTTATCGCAACCGCCACCATGACATCGAACGCAATCAAGCAGTCGACCGACGATGCTTTTGCGGCATTTAACGCTATCAAGGGAGGTGCTCAGTAATGAAAAACTTCTTTAAGAATTGCCTTCTCCGCGGCACACCCTCGATGGTGCTTGCCCTCGGCTCGGGATTTGTTATGGCTTCGAGCGCGGATATCCGTGCGGCTCTCGGTATGGGCGCGGCTGTACTCGTTTCGATGCTGCTGACCTCCATCGTGGTCTCGGCTATCCACAAGTTCATCCCCGATTACGCAAAGCTTCCCGTTTATCTTCTCATCATCACCGGCTTCGTTTCGATCATTCAGATGCTTATGCAGGCATTCTTCCCCATCGTTGTTGATATGCTCGGCGCACACCTTGCGGCTCTCGCAGTAAGTGCAGTTATCTACCGCGATGCAGAGGAGGTTGCAGACCACAACGGCGAATGGACCTCGATCAAAACCGCACTTTCCACCGGTATTTTCCTGACCGTAATTATGGTCATCTGCGCTCTCATCCGCGAAACTCTCGGCAACGCCTCCATCTGGGGCAAAGAGATCGCATTCCTTGCTAACTACAAGGTAAGCGCTCTTGCGGGCGCATTCGGCGCATACATCGTCCTTGCTTGCGTTCTTGCAGCTATCAAGAAGCTGACAGGCGCAGAGGAACATCTTGAAGGGGAGGCGAACGAATAATGCTTACCACCCAAATGATCTTCGGTATTCTTCTTGCCGGTCTTCTTTCCGACAACTACGCACTTCTCCACTTCCTTGGCACCGGTGCCGTTATGGAAAACGAGCGCTCCACCAAGCAGTCCGTTGTTCTTGGTCTTGGCACTACCCTCGTAATGCTCATCACCAATGCAATCTGCTGGCCTCTCAACACTTACGTGCTTGAGCACGTGCCCTACCTGCAGACAATGGCATTCGTTCTTG
This sequence comes from Clostridia bacterium, assembly GCA_017632155.1. The sequence goes on along the minus strand of JAGBRZ010000168.1, from coordinate 31,030 downwards.
TGATCCTCATCGTTGTTGAGGTACTTCACATCATCGCAAAGAAGCTTCTTGACGGCTACTGCCACGCAGATTTCGTTAAGTTTGCCATCAACGGCGCAATCCTCGGTCTTTGCATCCACAACGTTGAGCATCACCTCACCTATGTTGAGACTCTTATCACCTCCCTTGGTGTTGGTCTTGGACTTATGGTTACTATGTGCGTATTTGCCAAGCTCAAGGACGAGCCCGTTGACGAAGAGGCTATTCCCGCTTCCTTCCGCGGACTTCCCATTGCGCTTCTCACCGCAGGAATGATCGCACTCGCGCTTCTCGCACTCAACTTCTAAATGAAGAAAAGAGATATAATTCTCATTGCATCGATTCTGATCGTCGCCATCGCGTTCTTCCTCATCGTCGAGCTGACGAAGGAGGAGGGCGCGGGGGTGACCGTCAAGGTTGACGGAGTCAAGGTCGCCGAATATTCGCTCTCGAAGAACGGCACCTACCCACTCAACGGAGGCACCAATATTCTCGTAATCGAGAACGGTAAGGCTTATCTCACAGATGCAAATTGCCCCGATAAACTCTGCGTTCATCAGGGCAAGATATCAAGGACGGGCGAGACCATCACCTGCCTGCCCAACAAGCTGACCGTCACCGTTTTCGGCGCGGAAGAAAGCGTAGATTTAGTTAGTTAAAAATAGGAGGACAGTATTATGAAAACGAAAAAAGTCGCGTTTTTAGGAATGTGCATTGCGCTTTCAATGATACTGTCCTTTGTTGAAAGCCAGATACCGCCGCTTATGGCTGTGCCCGGCGTCAAGATGGGTCTGCCGAACATCGTTATGGTCTTTATGCTCTATAAGATCGGGGCAAAAGACACCGCGATCGTCAGCATACTGCGCGTGATCCTCGTCGGCATCCTCTTTGGCACTCCCCTTTCGATGATCTACTCTCTCGTCGGCGCGGCGCTGAGCCTTATCGGAATGATATTGCTCAAAAAGACGAACCTTTTCGCACCCATCACGGTAAGCGTTGCGGGCGGAATACTTCACAACATCGGTCAGATCGCAACCGCTTGCATAGTTATGGAAACGGCGCAGATAGCATATTATCTCCCCGTCCTCCTCATCAGCGGCACGATCGCGGGAATCCTGATCGGCCTTACCGCCGCTATGATACTGAAAAGACTTGATAAGATGAAATTATAAAAAGAGCTATCGCGATAGCTCTTTTTTTGATCCGACTATATTGCAGAAGGTATGCTTTTGTGTTATAATATAGAATGAGGTGATTGATTTGAATCTTGTTATAAAATCGATTTTTATATCTATTTTAGTAATCTCGGTTACGTTATCTTTCGGATGCGCGGCAGACTCTTTCGGTGAAACCGACACAACTCTACCGATCGAATCCACATCCGCACCGCCATCCACGGAGCCTTTCTCCGCCCCTGAAACCACCGTAAGCACTACCGAAACAGAAGCTCCCGAAACTACGGTCATTCCTAAAACTACAATTGCTCCCGAAGCCACTACTGCACCCGAGACTACCGCCGTACCCGAAATCACAACTGCCGAGGAAATGCATTCCGAGCTTTATCTGCCGTCGCTTTCTTTGAATGATGCCGTCAGATACTTCTCCGAGGTCTGCCTTGATGCGGAATTTGTCAATGCGGGAGATCCGACACGGCTTCAGAAGTGGGCAACTCCCATCTTTTACATGCTCAGCGGTTCGCCTACGGCAGAGGACATAGCCGTCATCAACAAAATGGCATCATTTCTCAACAGCGTAGAGGGTTTCCCGGGAATCTCACAAACAAATGACCCCAACACCGCCAATATGAAGATATATTTTTGTCCCGCAAATGAATTTTCAGTTATAATAGGACACAACTGCGACGGCAATGACGGATACGTTACGTTTTGGTACTCAAACGACGAAATATACGACTCCGTTATTTGCATCCGCAACGATATCGGTCAAGAGCTTCGCAATTCAGTAATAATGGAAGAAATATATAACAGTCTCGGGCCAATACAGGATACTTCGCTGAGATCGGACAGCATTATTTATTCGGGCTTTTCCGCACCGCAAAAAATGACCGACGTCGATATGCTGATTTTGCGACTGCTCTATCATCCGTCGATTAGATGCGGAATGAATAAAGAAGAATGCAAGCAAATAATATCGGAAATATACTATTGAGAATAACAACCCCGACAGATTTTGAAGTCTGTCGGGGTTGTTGGTTTTATTTCAAAATGAACTTACTGATAAACTGTCTTGTAAATTCAACTCCTGCCGCGCCGAGCTCGCCCTGCCAGGTCTTTGAATGGGGCTCGATGCTGAGATCTCCGTCATATCCTCTTGCATAAAGTATGGAGAAAATGCTTCCCCAATGAAGATCGTCCATTCCCGCGGGGGGATCGGAAACTGCGCGGCTTCCCGCGTGGGTTGTGCCTTTGACGTGGAAATGCGCGATCTTTTCACCGTAATCTGACATTTCAGCAAGATAGTCAGCGTTTCTGTTATATGCGTGAGATGCGTCATATTTAAGCCAAAGATCGGGATTTTCACCGAGGATGACCTTCCACTGCTCGGGAGAATCGATAAAGTTATTCCAATGGCAGTTCTGGATGGCAATCTTTATGCCGCTCTCGCTCGCCTTTGCCCTCTCGGTAAGCTGACCGAGGAACTCAAGCGCAACTGTGTAATTCTTATAAAGCGAGACCTCATCGGCATAGTTGCATCCGCAAACAAAGGTCTTGGCACCAAGCTCAATAGCCGCATCGAGCTGAGCAAAATACACGTTCAGTCTGTCCGAATCGATCTTACCGCCGACGTTGATGTCGTGATTCCATCTGCCAACGCAAGAAACGTCGATGCCCGTGCGAGCGATCTCCGCCTTGATATTGTCCTTGTTTGCTATCAGCTTTTCAGCCTCCGCCTGATTGTTACAGCAGATCTCGATGAACTCAAGATTCGTATTCTTGACGAGGTCAAATCCCGCCGCTGTATAGTTATTTTGTATTCTTCCAATTCTCATATCGGTAACCCTTTCTGCTACGAGTTTGAAATTATTGTAGCACATATTGATCCATTTGTCAATAAAAATTGGCAGAGAAAATGAATTCTCTGCCAATTTTTATATATTAGTCCTTCTTCTTGAACACGATAGCGGTTCCGAGAAGTGCGATAACTGCAACTGCGCTTGCAACCATACCGCCGCATCCCTTCTCTACGGGAGGTGCTTCGGTGATGGGCTCGGTTGCGGGAGCCTGGGTCTCGGGAGCCTGAGTTTCGGGGGCTTGAGTTTCGGGAGCCTGAGTTTCAGGAGCCTGAGTCTCGGGAGCAACAGTGGTCTCGGGCTCTACGGGAGCAGTCAGACCTGCCTCAAGTGCGCTGATAATGTAGGGAGTGATGATCTCATAACCAGCAGAGTTGAGGTGGAGGGTATCGGGGAGATACTTGGTTGTGGTGGTCTCAAGCTTATCGTTGAGTTCCTTATTGTTGTAAAGGTCGATGAAGATGATGCCGTACTTCTCACAAAGCTCCTTTGCCTTGTTAAAGTATGCGCTCATATCCTTTGCGTGACCCGTGTCGTGACCGTCAAGGCGATGGTTTGCAATGAAGAAGAGGATCGCCTGTGGCTGTTCCTTCTTTACATTGTAGAAGAGCCACTGCAGACCGCCAACATATGAGGTCTTTGCCTTGTCAAGAGCGGATGCGTCCTCAGAATCAAGGATAGTGCCGATGGTTCTGTTGTGTCTTGCGTCGTTAACGCCGCCGTGCATAACAATGATATCATACTTTGCGTTCTTGTTCTGATCAAACTGTGTATAAAGCCACTTTGCGGTATCATCTCCACGCACAAAGCTTGCCTTTGCGCCGCTGACGGATGCATTGGTAACGATCGCGCCGGTACGGTCAGCGATTCTGCCCGCCCAAGCACGTCCGGTACGGAAGGGAGAAACTGCATCACCCGCGCCGTAGCTGATCGAGTCGCCCATAAAGAGCATCTTCTTGCCGTAAAGAGGGCTGCCCTCGGGAGCGCTGCCGGGAAGAGTTACGTTGAACTTCTTCATATAATCTTCGGCGGTGAAAGGCTGATTGAGGGTTGCAAGCTCAATGCCGTCGTCATAAACACCGGTAGCAGCTACGACACGAACGTATCCGGTGCCGGGACGCATTCTATACGCAAAAATGCCAAAACCGTTGCCGATTTCATCGTACTGAACCATATAGTCGATCTGAACGGTAGTAGTACCAACGCCGTTCGTATCAAGAAGAACAAGGTGGTATCCTTGATCGATAGCAGCTGCGCCGAAGTAAATAACGTCGCCTTCCTTAACGGGAACAGCGGGGCAGGTGCGGTACTGCGCAGCAGCGATCTCGGCATTGCTCTTGTCTACACGGCCAGCATATACCTTATCAGACTTGGGGAAGATGTTTACAAGCTCGCCCTTTGCAGCGGTGGGGCGGAGGAAATCAACGTTTGTACCCGCCTTTTCCATGGTTGCAAAATAATCTGCGGTCTTAAAGGGCTGGTTAACGGTGATCATAGTGCAATCAAAGTAAAGCTGTGCGGTCGCCATTCTGATGGAGGTGCTTCCCTCGGGAACGGTCCACTGAACGATTTCGGTGCCCTTTACGATGGTGTCAACCTTGGTGCAGTCAGCATACTTGACCTGGCTGATCTTGCGGTTTCCGCTTGCATCATAGGTGGTAAGGAAGTAACCCTGATTGATCTGTACGGGACCGAAGGTCAGCACGTCGCCGGCCTTGACCTCGATGAGGTTGGAGGTGTAGTAGTTTGCATTGTAAGATGCATTAGCGGAAGCTGTGGAAGAGGGTGTTCCGCACATAGCCTTTGATGCATCATAGAGGTTGGTGAAATCTGCCGCGCTTGCCATAAAGCTCATCATGGGAACAAGCATTGCAAGAACAAGAAGCGTGCAAACGAATTTTCTGAAATTCTTCATTGTCTTCTCCTTTGTAAAGTTTTTAGGATGGCTTTATTATACCACGAAAATAGGGATTTGTCAACAAAAAAGAGCCGTTTCAAATGAAACGGCTCTTCATTATTAAGATTTAGTTTTCTCTTCTTTTTGCAATAACTGCAACTCCGCAGAGTGAGCTAGCAGCTACGCTCTGCTTCAAGTTTGAATTTTTGATACTATATATTCAAAAAACAGTCAATAAGCAGACAAAACCTTTTGAGCAAAAATCTCGCGCGACCGCGAGGTTTTTGCTTATAATATGATTTTAGTCCTTCTTCTTAAAAACAATAGCAGTTCCGAGAAGCGCTACAATTGCAACCGCGCCTGCGACCATACCGCCGCATCCCTTTTCTGCGGAAGGTGCTTCGGTGATGGGTTCGGTAGCGGGGGCCTGAGTCTCGGGAGCTTCGGTTTCTACAGGAACGGGAACCTCGGTGGTTTCAACGGCAGCATCGGTCTCGGGAACTGCGGTGGTCTCGGACTCTGCGGGAGCGGTCAGTCCCGCTTCAAGTGCCTCGATGATATAGGGAGTGATGATATCGTAACCTGCCGCGTTGGGGTGGAGGGTATCGGGAAGATACTTCGTGGTCTTGGTATCGAGCTTATCGTTGAGCTCCTTGTTGTTATAAAGGTCGATGAAAATGATGCCCCACTTCTCGCATGCCTGCTTTGCGGCGTCGAAGTACTCGCTCATATCCTGCGCCCGACCCTTATCGTGACCGTCCAGATGGTGGTTTGCGATATAGAAGAGTTTAGCTTCGGTGTTGGTCTTGCTTACGTTGTAGAAGATCCACTCAAGACCACCGACGAAGGACGTCTGATTCTTCTTGAGGGTATCCTCATCCTTGCTCGCGGAAAGAGTTCCGACGGCTCTGTTGTATCTTGCGTCATTACCGCCGCCGTGCATAACGATGATATCGAACTTGGTGTTCTGATAAGGAATGTACTGGCTGTATACCCAGTTATCGTCGCCGGTCAGGAAGCTTACCTTTGCGCCGCTGACGGCTGCGTTGGTAGTGATCGCTCCGGTCCAATCGGCAATTCTGCCCGCCCAAGCGCGGCCGGTGCGGAAGGGAGATATGGTGTCGCCCGCACCGAAGCTGATCGAGTCGCCCATAAAGAGCATCGTCTTGCCATTGAGGGGGCTTGTGCTCTCCACGGTACCGGGAAGAGTAATATTGTACATCTTCATATAATCAGCGGCAGTAAAGGGCTGATTGACGGTTGCAAGCGCGATTCCGTCGTCATAAACTCCGGTGGATACTATAATACGAGCATATCCCGTGCCTGCGCGCATTCTGAACGCCAGAACGCCAAAGCCGTTACCGATCATATCGTACTGGACCATATAATCCAACTGAACGGTAGTAGTACCATTGCCGTTCTTATCGAGAAGAACGAGGTGGTAACCCTGACCGAGATCAGCGGCAGCGAGGTAAATCACGTCGCCCTCGTTAACGGGAACTGCGGGGGAGGTGCGGTACTGTTCTGCTGCGATCTCGGTGTTGCTCTTGTCAACACGTCCCGCAAATACCTTGTCGGACTTAGGGAAGACATTTACGAGCTCACCCTGTGCCGCGGCAGGACGGAGGAATTCAACATTGACACCCGCCTTATCCATAGCTGCGAAGTAATCCGCGGTCTTGAAGGTCTGGTTTACGGTGATCATAGAGCAATCGAAGTAGAGCTGTGAGGTGCCCATTCTGATATACGCGCTTCCCGCGGGAACCGTCCACTGAACGATCTCAGTGCCGGGAAGGATGGTGTCTACCTTCGTGCAGTCTGCATACGTGACCTGAGCGATCTTCTTATTTCCGTTTGCATCATAAGTTGTGAGGAAGTAACCCTGGTTGATCTGAACGGGACCGAATGTAACTACGTCGCCTTCCTTGACCTCGACGGGATTTGAAACGTAGTAGTTAGCGTTTCCGTTGCCCGGGGCATCCTTGGTGGCGGGGGGGACTCCGATCGTTGCCAGAGCGTTGTCGTAGAGGTTTACGAAATCTGCCGCGCTTGCGCCGAAGTTCATCATAGGAACGAGCATTGCGAGCATCAGAAGCGCACAGACTATTTTTCTGAGATTATTCATTGTCTGCTCCTTTGCTTATTTTGGATAGTTTTATTATACCACGAAAAAAATTTTTTGTCAATAAAAAAGACCGCCGAAGCGGTCTTTTTATATTAGTTTTCTCTTCTCTTTGCAACGGTTGCAACTCCGATGAGGGAGATAATCGCGATAGCGGCGAATACGAGAGAGGAGTCACCGGTGGTGGGAGGAGTTACGGGCTCGGTAACCTCGGGCTCGGTCACTGCGGGAGGATTGAAGAAATTGTTGTAACCCTCAGCGGTGAAAGGCTGGTTGACGGTAACGAGCTGCTTGCCTGCCTCGTAAACGTCGGTAGGAGCCACGAAACGAACGTATGCGCTACCGGGACGAATTCTGTACGAGTAGATAACGTGAGTATCGTCGATGGAGTCAACGTTTACCATATACTTGTAGTTGCCGTGAGTGGTAGGCTTCTTGTCTGCATCATAGAGAACGATCTGATAGCTCTGAGCGGATGCAGCTGCGCCGAAGTAGATAACGTCGCCTTCCTTAACGGGGATGTAATCGCAAGTCTTATACTTAGCGTCAGCAATGTCGCCGGAGGTCGAGCCTCTGCCTGCAAAGGTGCTGTCTGAAGTGGGGAAAAGGTTTACAAGTCCGGTTGCGTTTACGCCGGTGAAGTAAGAAACATCAGCGCCTGCCTTTTCCATGAAAGCGATGTAGTCAGCCTTGCCGAATTCCTGGTTCTTGGTGATAAGGGTGTTATCAACGAACATCTGGGAGGTAGCCATTCTGAAGCTGTCAACGCCTGCGGGAACGGTCCACTTAACGATAACGGAGTTAGCCTTAATAACTTCGAGCTCTACGCAGTCAGCGTACTTTACCTGCTTGGTGTGAACGGAACCGTCTGCCTTGTAGGTTGTGAAGTAGTAACCCTGATCCACATGTACGGGACCTACGGTGATAACGTCGCCTTCCTTAACGTAGATCGGCTCGGAGCAGTAGTAGTTTGCGTTGTAGGTGGGTGCGGTATCTCTCTGAGCGCTATTAGGTGTTCCGCACACAGCCTTGGATGCGTCATAGAGATTTGTGAGGTCCGCTGCGCTTGCCATAACACTCATCATGGGAACGAGCATTGCGAGCATAAGAAGTGCGCAGAGCGATCTTGTAATGATCTTTTTCATAGTTTTCTCCTTTTTTGTGGCATTCAGCCATTATAGTTGATTTATTATATCATGATTTTAACAATCTGTCAATACAAATTTCAAAAATATATTCAAATTTTGTTTCATCTGCAATAAAAAGGACTGCTGGGGCAGTCCTTTTGAAATTATTCGGGTTTACTGACATCAATATAATCCTTGGCGTAGATCATATGTGTTTCGTGGGTTCCGTCATTGCGGATATCGAAGATTCGTCCGCCGCGGCGAGTGTCAACTCCGCCGATAGCAAATCCGCCGCAAGCATCAAGGGTGAATCTGATGCCACCGTAAACGCCGTCGGAGATATTCTTATGCAAGTGACCCGCCGCGATTATCTCAACGTCGCCGCGCTCGAGCATTGTCGAGAATACGCCCGAGTTGATCATGGGGCACTGGAATTTTTCGTCATCCGTGCCGGTATAACCCGTTTCTTCGGGGTTGTTGACAGCCATCATGATCTCGTGCGGAGGCACGTGCATTACCGCCATTGCGCGAACGGTGTGTCCCTCCTGTGCCTCAAGCTCCTTTGAGAGATTCCAATACCACATCTGCTGTTCAAAATAAATGGGTTCCCACTTTTTGTAGAAGGGCTCGCGGTTGGGTAGCAACAGATCGTTATGACTTACACCGGGGCGTCTTGTTCTGTCCTTGTACTGTGAGTCAAAGGCATAGACAGCGTACTCAACACGGTCGGAATCGTGCGCGAGGATCGGGACCATATAGTTGGTGATGCCGGGGATGCCCTCGCTGTGAGAGGATACACAATGGGGATAAGATTCGTAAACCTTCTGCATTTCGATGCCCGGAACGTCAACGTCATAATCGTGGTTGCCGAAAACATGCATCCACGGGATGCCTCTCTTCTCAAGCGGTGCGGTGAAGATATCCATATATTTAATAAATTCATCGTATGGCTTGAGATATCTGCCGTCAACGTTGTCACCGCCGAGAATAACGAGATCGGGCTTTGCCGCCTCAACTATCGCATCAAATCCCGCAAGGGTTCTGGGATCATATTCGAGCTTGTCCTGAAGATCCGAAACCATAAGAATACGGAACGAGCCGTCCTCGTGGAAGCGGAGAGTGTGCTTTGTCTTTGGAATCATTTCATTTTCCTCTTTTCTATGTTGTTAATCATTTGCTTTGACAGTTATTTTTCTGACGAGTACTGATTTTTTCGGTTCGCCGCTGATCTTATCGGGATAATTAAAATCCGAGTAGATCAAAAGCGCGCTGTGATCGTCTATCGGAAGAAGACGGGTGTAGCAGCAGGATCTATCGTGCGAGGAGGGAGAGAGCCCGATTTCAATATGCTCTGCCCATTCTTTGCCCGAGGGATCATCGGTCGCCTTAAGATAGATTATGGGTCTGCCGTAGGTGGCAAGAGTCACCCCGCAACCGAGTCTTGTTATCTGCGGAAGCACGCCAATCTCGTCAAAGACCTCGGGCTTTGACCAAGTGCGGCAATTATCCGTTGAGTGCGCAATATAGGAAGGGTAACGCTTTGGGTCGTGCGGGCCTCTCGGTGATCCGCTTCTCATAAGCACCGCAACAGAGCCATCCTCCATCAGCTCAAGCTGAGGCTCGCAAAAGCCCTCATATCCGTCATCGGTTCTGTGAACGTCCCCGTCGGGCGTTATTTGAGAGATGCACTCCCAAGTCTTCGCTTCATCCGCAGAACGGAAGACGAACACGCTGTAATCAAGGTATGGATCAATTATATCCGCGCGCGACTTCGCGTTTATATCAAAGCTCCAATGGTAAGTGGCAAAATACAGACCGTCTGAAAGTCGCAGGATTCTCGGTGCGGCACCGCAGACCGCCATCATATAAGCCGTGGGTAATAATCTTCCGTCCGCATACTCGATCAGGGAAAGATTTTTCCATTTCAGATCGATGGGGAACAAGCTTTCTTCACCCGTATCGGGATCGCGCATAACTCCCTCGAGAGTTGACTCGTATTCCTTTATATCCTCAAGGAAATGATATTTTCTTCCCTTGTGGATTGCCAGTGGAGTGTAATTTTTTATATAATCGCTTGCAAAAGCATACTGACGCTGAAAGCCCTTGAAAAGCTTGCCGTCCTTCAGCGGAATGCCCCAAGTGAGTATATCCCCCTCGTTGGGCTCGCGCCAAGTCAGACCGAGATCGTCGGACACCGCCTCACCGTAGGTCTTGCCCTCATAAGCCTCGACGTCATCGGGGCGCATTGCCCAGGTCGCGTAAACCGAGCCGTTTTTGGTGAAGCATATTTCGGGGAACTGATAGTTGCCCCAGCCGGTGTTCTTGCCCTGTGCAACAACTCTCGGCTCGCTGATATCAATTTGAAATCTATTCATATTTATAAAATTCCGTCAAAAAGCTTGATGTTTGCGGCGTCGGGGGTCAGCTCGCCCGCCTCGCATTTTTTGATGATCTCGACGATCTTATCGTTGATGGGAGTCTTGACTCCGCACTTGCGTCCCCACTCGCAGACGATGCCGTTGATGGCATCGATCTCGCAGGGCTTGCCCTTTTTGAGGTCTTGAAGCATCGATGGCTCGATGGCGCGGTGCTTCTTCATTGCTATTGGAATAAGGAAGGTCGCAAACGCGCGCTTGATGGCGTTCTTGTAGTAGAAAAGTGCCGTAATATTCTTGCCCTGAACGGGTGCAAATTCCGCGCCCGCGGCGTGACCGACGTCGATGCACTCCTTCATACAACGAACGGCAACCTTTGCCGCCGCCTTATTTTCGGAAACGTCGCCGAAAACTCCGCCGACAACCGTGCCGAGTCCCGAGAAGGTAGCGTTGATGAGAAGCTTCGACCAACGTGCGCCGATGAGATTTTCTTCCTCGTGAACGGGACACATCAGCTGGAGCAGATCCTTAACCTTTTTGAACTGCTCGTCAGAAATGCCCTCCATCTTGCCCATATGGAAGGAAAGCGACGCGGGATCGCTCGTCAGCGTGCATTCGCCGGGAGCAGAAAGAGTCGCTCCCCACTCAACAACGCATCCCACGGTGCGGTTTGAGCCAACGATCTCGGCGATGCCCGGCTCGGGCAGACCGTTTTGCAGAGTGACGATAACGCCGTCCTCGGCGAGGTAGTCTTTAAGCTGAGTAACAACTTCCTTATTGAAAAGCTGTTTGGTCATAAGAAGGATAATATCATAAGTTCCGCTCATCTCGTCGGGAGTGTACGCGGTTACGGGAACGGTCATCTCAATTGTGCCCGTAATGCGCGCGCCCTTTTCACGCAGAGCTTCAACGTGAGCCTTGTTGCGGTTGATCAGATCGATCTGTCCACCGTTCTTCGTTATGTAAGCGCCAAGCACAGTTCCGAGCGAGCCCGCGCCGTAAATTGCATTTCTGCCCATTTTTATACCTCACAAAAATAAATTTTCATTCAAAAAGCTTTAAAATACATTGAAAACGCAAGGATGCAAAGCGCAGGATAATAGGTTCCCATACAAGCGTTGCCTGCCCACCGTCCGACACCTACAAACCAATTCAAAACAAGCATCAGATCCGAAAAGAAAAACAATAAGCTACCCGCCGAAATAAGCGCGTTCACTGCATTCACCTGACAGATCAGATTTGCCATCGCCTTTCCGAGCATTATCGAAATGATAAATGAGTACGCAAGGCATATCCATTTGATTTTTTTCGATCCGAAATTAACGCAGGGTGCAAAAAGAAGAAATGCGGCGGTTGCCAAAAAGATGATGCCGACTATGATGACGTCACGCGGGTCGAATCCTTGCAAAAATGAATATGCAACGGCAAATCCTACGTGCCCAAGGGCAAAAAATCCCGCGCCCATAGCAAAGCTCTTATTGATGAAAACATCACCGAGCATAGCAAACACAAGCGCCACCGACATCAGGACAAAGAATTCCGGATCCTCTTGAGATTCCACAATCGCGAACAAAAGATTAATGACGCCGAGCAACGCAAATGCCGCGCTGCATATGCATTTCAGTGAAAAGACAAAATTGTTCTTTTGATAGAAATAATTCAAGACAAATATCGCGGAAATAATCAGTATATTCAAAAACAATGCCGACGTATTCCCACTCATTTTTTGCCTCTTTCTATTGACTTATTGAATCTTTTATTATATAATAGCATTATAAATTCAATTTGTCAAGTATTACCGAGGTAATAATATGAAACAATTTGCAAATCTCCATCTTCATTCCACCCATTCGGACGGCGTTTACACGCCCGCAGGGCTTGTCAGAATTGCCAAAGACGAGGGCTACCGTGCGCTTGCGCTGACAGATCACGATACGACCACGGGCAATGCCGATATGCGCCGCGAATGCGAAGCGTCGGGACTTGATTTCATCTTCGGATGCGAGTTCTCTTCCCCTTGGCGCAAGCGACGGATAAATTTCCACATCGTCGGTTTTGATTTTGATCCCGAATACCCCGAAATGAAGGAATATCTCGCCGATCGGAGCTTTTGCGAGGCTGAACAGACGCGCATCCTCTTTGAACGCGGTCTATCCGAGGGACTCATCCACGGCATCGAGTGGGAGGAAGTTCTTGACTATAACAAGGGTGTCACTTGGCTCTGCAACAATCACGTTTTTGAAACGATGAAGGCAAAGGGGCTCGCCACCGACCTTGATTATATGAATTTCTTCCACACAGTTTACGGCAAACGCCGCAGCGAAGTTAAGCCGCCTTACGAATTCAAGCCGATCGACCAAATGCTCCGCCTTATCCGCGACGCGGGTGGTTTTGCCGTTGTCGCGCATCCGCACCGTCAGCTCCACGCAATTCCCGAGCTTATAGAAATGGGACTTTCGGGACTTGAGGTATGGCATCATCTGCTGACTCCCGAGGAGCGACTTGAGGCATTGAAGATCGCGAAAGAGCACAATCTCTTCATTTCCGGCGGCAGTGACCACGACGGACTCTGCGGCGGCTATTATTCAAGCTTCGAAAAACCTGAGGAAAGCCAGTTCTACGTCCCCGAATGCTCCTGCGGCACGCAAGAATTCTTCTTCCGGGAGATCAAAACAAGAACCCTCAACCCCGATCGAGATGCAGTGATTGAGGAGTGTATCAATATTGAAAAAAGCAATCAATAAACCAAAAATCCTGTCCGAAACGGGCAGGATTTTTATCTTAACATCATCGCCCACGCTATCGAATAATAGCAAATCAGCGCACAAAGGTCGCTGACGGTGGTGATGAGCGGACCCGATGCTACGGCGGGGTCGGCTCCAAAGCGACAAAGAATGATGGGGATCGCGCTTCCCGTGAGTCCTGAGACAGTCATTGAGATCGTGCTTGAAACTCCAATGCAAAATGCAGCGGAGGCGGAAAAATCGGAGGAATATTTCAAAATCGGGCAGAGATAGACCCATATCGCAAAAAATGATAGCGCACCGATGACAAGCCCCGCCAGAAAGGCTATCCGCATTTCGGAAAGAATCATCCTCGGGCGGCTTTTTTCATCCTTTACGAGTCCTCGCATCGTGACAGCAAGTGACTGCGTGCCCGCGTTGCCCGCCATTCCGAGAAGGAGGGGTTGGAACGCCACAAGCATCGGCAACTCACCGACAACGCCCTCGAAAAAACGCGAAACTCCCGAAACCGCAAGCCCGAGAAACAGCAGCGAAACGAGCCAAGGCAACCTCCGCGCCACCGAGCGCACCGTACCGTCCACCAAACATTCCCCCTTTTTTTATTTTATTATACCGCTTTTTTCTCAATTCTATTGACAAAGGCGAAAAATAAAGCTATAATTGAATCATAAAATCTTCCCGAAAAGGAGAAAGTCAATGAAACCTATTTTTTATCATTACGACATTTATCCCAAAGTATTCCTCGGTGATCGCGAGCAGAAGATCACGATCCAGCCGCTCGGATTGCACGCGGAGTTTGTTCAGGAAAAGAATTATACCGTAAGAATATTCAAGGTCAGCGAGTCGAATCCCTCGGTATATCCCGAGAGAAGCGGCAGAAGTGAGCTGACGGTCGAGCCTGATTGCGACGGATGCCTCCGCTTCTCTGCCCGCTTTGAGGGCGAGGGCGAGCACTTCATCAACGTCTACGAAGACCCCGCGGCGAAGCCGAAATTCACCCTCTCGGTTTACAGCCTCGCCGAGGATATGGCGGGCAGACTTCCCTTCCGCGGCGACTTGCATATGCACACCTGCCGTTCGGACGGCAAGGAGGGTCCCGCGAACGTTGCCGCGAACTACCGCGCGAAGGGCTATGACTTCACCGTCATCTCCGACCATCACCGATACTATCCCTCGCTTGAAGCCATCTCAGTCTTCGGTGACCTCACCGATCTCGCCATCATTCAGGGCGAGGAAGTCCATCTGCCCCTCAACAACGTGCATTACGTCAATTTTGGCGGCACATACAGTATAAACGCCCTCGTTACACCCTCAAAAAACGAGGAGAAGGCGGGTCAAGCGCTCAAGTACCGCTCGATCGACGGCAACGCGCCCGATCCGATACCTGTTGAGGAATGGAAGGAAATGATCCGCGAGCGCGCAAAGAGCGTTCCGCGCGAGCACGAAGCAGAACGCCTCAGCTACGCAGTTCTCGAGTGGACGCACGAGCAGGTGCAGGCGGCGGGCGGACTTGGCATCTTCCCGCACCCCTATTGGCTCTGCCAGATGATGCAGCTCCCCGAGGATTACACCGAATTCGTCTACAAAAACAAGCCCTTCGATGCCTTTGAAGTGCTTGGCGGCGAAAATATCTTCTCTCACAACGGTTTCCAGACGGCGTTTTACTATATGATGCGCGAGCAAGGCTACGATCACCCCATCGTCGGAAGCACCGACAGCCACTCCTCCACCGAGCACAACCGCAACGGCGACATTTGCTCCACCATCGTTTTTGCAAAGCAGAACGAGCGAGTTGCCCTCATTGACGCGATCAAGGAGAAATACTCCCTCGCGGTCGACACCATCAGCAAGGAATACCGCCTTGTCGGCGACTTCCGACTGATCAAGTACGGCTCGTTCCTTATGGAAAACTACTTCCCGCTCCACGACCTCGCGTGCGAGGCAGAAGGCTACTACATGAACCGCTACCTCGCCGGCGACGCAAGAGCCGTCACCATCCTCAAAGCGATGAAGGGTCAGCAGAAGGATATGATGGAGAAATATTTTAAGCTGTAATAAAAAGGAGCCTTTCGGCTCCTTTTTATTCTTCCTTAGAAAAATTCTCCTTACCAACTCCGCAGAGGGGGCAGGTCCAGTCCTCGGGGAGATCCTCGAACTTTGTGCCGGCGGGGATTCCGTTATCGGGATCGCCGCCGGACTCGTCATATTCGTAACCGCAGATTTCACATACGTATTTCACGCTATTCTCTTCCTTTTCATCGTTTTCGGAAGCGCCGACGAGCTCGCGGGCGAGCTTTTTGATCTCATCACGGTTCGCGTCGGTCACGGCCGAGCGGACGGTGACGGTGGTGTCGGTGAAGGTGATGTCCTTGCACTCGGCAAGCATTGCCTTCATCTTCTTTGCCGCCAGAGGCGCCCAGCTTCCGTTTTCTATTATACCCACGGTGCGGTTCTGATATCCGTGCTCGACGAGTGCGTGGATGAAATTATGCATAAAGGGGAAAATGTCGCCCTGATACGTCGTTGTTGCAAGAACGAGCTTGCCGTAGCGGAAAGCATCCTCAAGTGCCTCGGCACTGTCATCGCGCGCAAGATCGCTGACGGCAACCTTGGGGCAACCGAGTGCACGAAGCTCATCGGCAAGCAGAAGTGCCGCCTTTTTGGTGTTGCCGTAAACGCTGGTGTACGCGATCGCAACGCCCTCGCTTTCGACGCCGTAGCTCGACCAAGTGTTGTAAAGATCGATGTAATAACCGAGATTTTCGGTCAAAATGGGGCCGTGGAGGGGGCAGATCTTTGTAATTTCAAGCTTCGAAGCCTTCGAAAGCAGCTTCTGCACCTGCGCGCCGTACTTGCCGACGATGCCGAAATAGTATCTTCTCGCCTCGCAAGCCCAATCCTCATCGGCATCAAGTGCGCCGAATTTGCCGAATCCGTCTGCGGAAAAGAGCACCTTTTCGCTCGATTCGTAGGTCATCATTACCTCGGGCCAATGGATCATTGCTGCGCCGATGAAGTTAAGGGTATGCGAACCGAGGTTGAGAGTGTCACCATCCGCGATAACGATGCGGCGGTCTGCATAATCTCTGCCGAAGAACTGCTTCATCATAACAAAAGCGCGTTCGGATGCAACAATCGTTGCATTCGGGAACTCATCAGCAAAAAGATTTATGTTCGATGAATGGTCGGGCTCCATGTGCTGAACGATGAGGTAATCGGGGGTTCTGCCATCAAGCGCAGATTTGAGATTTACCATCCACTCGCCGCCGAAGCGTGCGTCGACCGTGTCAAAAACAGCAATTTTTTCATCTATAATAACGTAAGAATTGTAAGCCATTCCGTTCGGAACAACGTACTGACCCTCAAAAAGATCTATTTCTCTGTCATTTACGCCAATGTATTTTATCATTTATGTACTCCGTTTTTTATTATATTTTAACACAAAAAAAGCCCCATGTCAAGGGGAAAAGTATTACCAAAACAAAAAACAAATGACCCTTGACTGCGGTTTCTTTACACCTGCCAGTCAAGGGTCATTTGTGTTCGATCTTGGTATCTAACATCATTTGTATATCCTCTCTTTCTTCATCTACCTTTTCCTTCACATCACGCCATTCAAAAGCATCTAATTACTTTTTCTCTAAGGAGAATTCCCATATGCTTTTTTGCGCATCTTTGATTCGGATAAAGGCGAAGGTTTTCCTGCGACTCAAATTTTTCAAAGTTTCTGCTTGAACCTTATTTATATTAATTGATCCTTCACTCCGTGTCCTTTACACGCGGGCTTGATCTTTATTTAAGCCTCCCGGCTCTGCGTCTTTTCGACCCGTGATCCTTCGCCACAGCATCGAGTTATTCAAGCGGATTCTTTGTGAGTCTGTACTTTAGTTGTACATTGGCCCGTACCTTCCTTTCCTGTGACTATATTATAGCACATCTTTTTCTGCTTTGCAATATGCAAATTCCACAAAGTATACAATTATTTTTTGTATAATTCGCAGAATTTAGGTACTATGACGAATTTGTGCTTGACATCTTGATAAGTGTGTGATATAATGGTAAATGGCGTTGTGTAAATTAATGTTAAGTGCCGCATAAATAAACTCGGATATCTTGAAGTTCTTCAAAATATCCGAGTTTTTTGTTTTAATTATTAATAATCAACTATCGCCCCGTGTGCGCGGAGATTTTCGCGGAGAAGGTCTATATCGACATCGCCGACGGTGCAATTTTTGTCAATTGCGATGGCGCAAGCCTGACCCGCCGCCTGACCCATTGCCATACAAGCGGGAATTACGCGGAATGCGCCCGCCGCCTGCGACTCCGCAGAGATCGGTCTGCCCGCAACAAGAAGGTTTGTGCATCCCTCGGGAACGAGTGAGCGGTAAGGAATCGTATATTTGGGCGCGACCTTGCCGTGGAAACCGCCCGAGATCTGACCGTCACGGCTGTGAACGTCCATTCCATAGCCGAAGACAACAACAGTATCGTCAAAGAACACGCCCTCGGAGATATCGTTCACCGTGAGGCGGTACTTGCCAACGATGTGGCGCGACTCGCGGATGCCGAGAACGGGAGCAACCTGCGTGATCTTGCAGTGCTCAAATCCCTCGGTTTCAAGCAGATCTCTGTATGAATCAAGAACCTGCTCGCGTGCCTCGATGTGAGCATCCGTCATACTGCGCGCGCTGTTGGCGTTGACACCGTAAACACGGTAATGGTTGATCTTGTAGGTGCCGGGGATCGGCTTTCTGTAGCATTTTGTTGGCTGTTTTGGACGTGTTCCTCTGCCGAGGAATGCCTCGTCATCGGCATCGTCAACCTCAAAGAAGAGGGTGCCGGGCTGAGGAAGCATACCGTCCTCCGAGCCACACCAGGTCTCAACGCCCGATTTCTCGGCAACGTCCGCGTTACCCGTGCAGTCAACATAGAGCTTCGCCTTTAGGGCAACAATCCCCTCGGGCGCGGCAAGAACGATCGAGTCGATCGCGCCGTCTTTGCAAACGCTGTCAACGTATTTTGTATAAAGGAAGATCTCAACGCCCGCCTCGATGCACATTCTGTCGAGTGTGAGCTGGAGCGCGTATGAATCGAAGGGAGTGACGCGGCGGTGGTACTTTTTGAGAAAGGAGGTATAAACGCTCGGCGCATCGGTATCGTCGGGCGATAGTGCGCCGCCGATTGCAATAGTGCGCTCAACGATCTCGTCAAAAAGTCCGCGAACAACTCTCTCCTCCCCCTTGCTGTCATAGCAGGTCATAAAGGGACCGACCAGAGCGGCCGTCGCCATACCGCCGAGCATACCCGTGGACTCAACGATAACGGTCTTTTTGCCCTCGCGAGCCGCCTCAATAGCCGCGCAAACTCCCGCAGGACCGCCGCCTATAACGCAAACCTCGTATTCGCCGAGGTATGATATATTATTTGTGTATGTAAGCTTTTCCATTATCTTTTCGCCTTGTAAATAACTTTGGCTCTGTCACGCAAAACGACTGATATTTGAAAGTTTTTGCGTCGCTTTTTTCAAAAAGCGACCGCGAATCCAACGCCGCGTGGCGTTGGTCGACCTCCGCAGAGGTCGAAATACCCCAAAGCTCATAAGCGCCACGAGGGGTGAATTTGCGAAGCGCAGCTTTGCAAAGAGGGGAACACACAAGTGGGGGGTCCCCTAAAAAACATAATTATCTGTCATTTGTTAGGACAGAGCCATAACTTTTATACTTTTTCTATCCTATAAAGCACAAACGCGTAATTTTCAAGCGAAAATACGTGCCTGAAAACTCCGTCTGCGCCGACCTTGCGGATGGCTTCGCCCGTCTGCTCGAGCGTTTTGCCGTCGCATGCGGGACAAGTCACACAGTTGTTGTGCTTTGCGTCACAAAGGTGACCTTTGATGACGTACTCGCCCTCGGGCATACCCTCAATTTCAAGCTCGCCGATATCGGGCTCGCCCGAAGGGTTGACGGCAAGGACGAAGATTCCCTTTTCGTCCTCTGCGGCAACGGCGCAATATTCAAGATCGCGCGCGGAGTTTTCCGATATGCTGACGCCGAGGCGCTCGCCCGCGATGCTGTGGAGCATCTTGATCGCAACACCGTTCGGTGTCATCGCGTAGCTTCCGTCATCGCAAAGCAGGAACTGCGTGTAGGATATCTGCAGATTCGGATTGTGGAAGGTGCACCAGGGGAAGGGGTAAAGCTCGGGCTCATCCTCGCATCCGAGCGCGAGGAGATATGTAATAAGCCCCGCGGCATTGTAGATCGAGTCGCCGTCGATGCCCGTGGTCTTTGCTCTGCCAAGCTCGTTGAGAAATACCTTTCTCTTCGGCAGACCGAAATCAGCAAGCATTTCGTTATGGAGCTTCAAAATATGGCGAAGCTTGTTCACTCCCGAAAGACGTGCGACTTCATAATTCTTTTTCGAGATAAGATTTGCCGTCGCGCCTGTGTCGTAGTGGTGATAGGAATAAAACTCCATCTCAACGCCCGCATCTTTGAGCTTTTCAACTATCTCGCGCATCATATCCCAAACAGTGATCGGGTGCGCCGCCGCGAAGCCGCCGAGCTCGAGGGGAAGTTCATAATTATGCTTTTCGTTGAGCCTCTTGACCGCGCGGTGGGCGCAAAGGTAGATCTTTACGTATTCCTCGGCGTTCAGAAGTCCGAAAGAACGGATATCGACCTCGTTACAGCACTCGATATAGCGGATATTCGGCGCGAGCTCCTTACAATATTCGACAGACTTCTCGAATATAGTTTCATACTGATCGTATGTTATCGCGCCATCCGAAACCTCGCGCTCAAGGCGGCGGACGTTGAGCAGAAGCTCGTCCGCCTCTTTTGCGTGGGAGGTAAGGTAGGCTTTGAATCGCGTACCCGACGGTGCAGGGACGATGTTTTTCCAATCGTAGGGGTAATGGAGCTCCTCTGCGGGATAGCGCGCGACACCGATATCGTAATCGGGATAGAACTCATTCGTTCTGTAATCCCAATACTCGTCAAGGGTGATCCAAACGCGCATGATCTCGGCTCTGCCGATCTCTTTTGCCATATAAGCGGGGAAATCCTCGGGCGGCGAATATCGCAGAGTGCTGTTTTGCCACTTCGTGGGATCAATATATCTTCCGAGCTTTTCGGAACGGTTGACTTTTATTTTCACAACTTACTCCTTTGGAATGATAGGATAAAGCTGAACCGTATTGCCGCCGTCGACGACGAGCTCCGCGCCGGTGGTGTTGCGGGCGCACTCGGCGAAGTACCAAACGGCGTCTGCAATGTCCGCGCCGTCGGCAACATCTCCGATGGGGGTGAAACGTGAAGGAACGTCGCGGTAGAAATCGGGATTCTTCTCCCAGCGGTCGGTTCTGATCATACCCGGAAGCACTGCGTTGACACGGATATTATACTTTCCGAGATCAATTGCAAGCGCGCGCATCAAGCCGAGCTGACCGCCCTTTGAGGCAACGTATGCCACGCGGTCGGGGATGGCGCGGTATGCTGTGTTCGAGTTGATAAACACGATATTTCCGCCGCCCTGCTCCTTCATTCTTGCCGCCGCGTGCTCCGAGATGCAATAGTTCCAAACAACGTTGGTGTTGATGACCTTCATCAAGTCGGTTAGCGGATTCTCAAAGATCTTCTGTCCAAGCCCCTGATCGGCGGCGTTGAGGACAAGGGTTTCGATGAAAATGCCCTTTTTGTCAAGGAAAGCAAACAATTCCTCGACGCCTTCCTCGTCAACGGTACGCTCGTCGAGGAGCGAATCTATGGCGCAGCCGATAATGGTTACATTCGGGAATTTTGCGCGATACTTCTTCTCTGCCTCGGCGACCTTTTCGGGATCTCTGCCCGTGAAGACGATGTTTTTGCCCTCCGAGGCGAATTTTTCAACTATCGCAACGCCCGTGTTGATCGTCGCGCCGGTGATAAGTACACTTTTCATCTCGCACCTCAGAAATAGAAAGCCGTTTCGGGCGGACGGATGTCGGTCAGCGCGCCCGTGTAGTGGCGGAGGGTGTGCGGCTGATAGGGATGCTTCAGGCACTCCTCCTCGTTGATCTCGATGCCGAGACCGGGCTTGTCGGGGATTGTGATATATCCGTCTGCGTATTCAAGCGACTCGTTTGTAACATCTGCTCTCCATGTCACGTCGCTATACATAATTTCAAGGATCGAGAAATTCGGGCAGCAAGCGGCAAGCTGGAGGGTTGCCGCGTTTGCAACGGGGCCCGAGGGGTTATGCGGTGCAAAGGGGATATAATAGGTTTCCGCCATTGCCGCAATCTTTTTGAGCTCCATAATTCCGCCCGCGTGGCTGACGTCGGGCTGAATAAAGTCGGCGGCGCGCATTTCGAAGAGATCCTTGAAATCCTTGAGGCAGTAAAGTCGCTCACCCGCCGAAATTGCAACGGGGGATTTATCGCGAACCGCCTTGAGGGCTTCGAGATTATCGGGCGGCGTGGGTTCTTCAAAGAACATCGGCTTGAATTCCTCGATCAGCTTTGCGATCTTGATGCCCGTGGGCACGTTGAATCTGCCGTGACCCTCGATGAGAAGGTCGACCTTGTCGCCGACTGCCTCGCGAACTGCCGCGATGTTGCGCAGAGCGGTATCAAGATCCTTATTGGAAATTTCAAGATAGCTCTTGCCGAAGGGATCCCACTTCATTGCCGTGACACCGCGTTTTACTGCAATCTTTGCCTTTTCGGCAAATTCCTCGGGGGTTTTTGCGCCCGCGAACCATCCGTTTACGTAAATGCGGCATTTTTCATTAACCTTTCCGCCGAGAAGCTGATAAACGGGCACGCCGAGCGACTTACCGAGGATATCCCAAAGAGCCATCTCAACGGCAGAAAGCGCGCTCATAAGCACGGGTCCGCCGCGCCAATATGCATCGCGATAGATGTCGTGAAAATGCTTTTCGATCGTGCGCGGATCCTTGCCGACGAGATATTCCTTGATGTGCTCAACCGCGCCGATGAGCGCCTTTTCCTTATATTCAAGCGTCGCCTCGCCCACGCCGTCGATGCCCTCGTCGGTGTAGACCTTGACGAACATCCAATTCGTGCGGAAGCAATCGACCGCAAAAGTTTTAACGTCAATAACCTTCATTTTTATACCTCAATCTCTTCCCAGATTTCGGGAATCACTTTATTTCTGCAGGGGAAATCCTTCGGGTCAAGCGAGTCGAACATTCCGAAATGGAGCGGAACGACCGTCATTGCGTGTATTTTCTTGGCAAATCGCGCGGCATCTGCCATATTCATATTGTTGCCAACGCCGTTGATGGGCAAGAAGAGGACGTCGATATTGCGCCCCGTGTCGGGCAGGCTATCGAAAATTTTACTGTTATAAAGCGTGTCGCCCGTGACGTAATAGACCTTATTTTCGACGGTATCCTCGATGACAACACCGATCGCATAAGGGTCGCTATGCGCCGCGCGGACGGCGGTGAAGATAAATCCCTCGAGCGTTACACTTGTGTATTTATCAAAGAGAATGTAATTCTGACCGCAGAGGTCGCCCATAGCCTTCGCGCGGACGGAGGTAGGTCCGAGGACGGACATCGGCTTTCTTGATTTCTTGAAGAAAACGGGGGCAGTTTCGGGGTCGTAGTGGTCGATGTGGTCGTGGGTAAAGATCATAATATCGGGATCGATATTGAAAAACGCTTCGTTGACGGGAGAGCGGCGATAATTCGCGGGCTGAACCTTTTCTACGTAATTCGACAAGTAGGGATCGATCATGACGGAAACTCCGCCGCGCTCGAATAATAAGCCCGCTTGTCCGAGCCAAGTTATTTTCATATTATTTGTACTCCTGTTTTCTGTATCAAGTTGCTAGTTACTAGCAACCAAATTCTTACTTCATCAAAATTGCAAGCGGCGCGTCAAGCAGAGGAAGATTCTTGAGTCTTACGATATCCTCGCCGGCGTCTTCGATCATATCCTCGCGGAGAGTGTAGAGGGTGCCGTTGCGGAGGTCGCAGAGGCGGATATCCTCGGGGCGCTGACCGCAAAGGGCGAAGGAGATCGTGCCCTCGTAGGTGGTGGTCAGGACGGGAGTTGCATTCCAATAAACAAGAGCGTGGCTGCCGTCATCGAGCTCGAAGCCGTAGATCTTTGCCTGCTCGTCTTCCTCGGTCGCGTTAATACGGCGCGAGGGGTTATATGCGCGGTAATAGGGGATATTTGCGCGCTTGACGTTGCCGCGGAAGAGAGTGGCGAGGGTCTGAAGCGCGTAATAGGAGGGCTTGGGAGTATAATCGCCCGTCGCAACGCCGTTCTCGTCAAAATCAGCACCGAGAACTCCAAAATAACCGTAATCAAGGTAAGTGGACTTATCACCGACAACACCGTAAAGTGCCTCGATCATATCCATTGTTGAAAAATAGGAAGTAAACTCAACGCCGCACCAAAGGTCGGTGACGAGGGTGCGGAGCAGTATCTTCATCTGCTTTGCGGGCGTCCAGGCAAATCCCTTGACCGCGCCGTTGCCGTCGCTTCTCGACTGCGCGCCGCCCTCGCCCTGAATGAGTCCGATCTTCGGGTTATACATATCAACGAGCGAACGAAGTGCGCGGATGACGTCCTCGCGCTGCCAATCGGATGCGGAATAGAGATGGAATGAGATATAATCAATATAATCACCCATTCCCGCGCGGAGGGCGGTGTTTACGAAATAGGGGGCGCGGGTGTGTGCGAGGGCAAAGCCGACAACTTTGGCATCGGGATCAACAGCCTTGATCGCCTTTGAGGTGTCGATGGCGAACTGCGCGTACTCGCGCGCATTCTGCGTCATATCGTAGTCAGCTTTCGTTTCCTCAAAATAATGCTTCCAGCCAAGCTCGGGCTCGTTCCAGATCTCCCAAAACTCAATTCTGCCCTTGAAATGCTTGGTGATGGCGGTAACATAGTTAACCCAACCGCGTCTTGCATCCTCGCCGAGAGGAGGACACTTGACCGCGCCGAAGACCTTGCCGGCAAAATCGGTATAAAGCGGGTTGCCGTAGCAAAGGCAGACCCAAGGCTCCATTCCGCGCGCGAGGAGGTTATCCACGATCTTATCAAGCCACTCAAAATCATAAACTCCGCGCTCACGCTCGGTCTTGAGCCAACCCGACTGAATTCTGACCTTTTTGACGCCGATGGCGGCGACTTTATCATATGCCTTTTCGGGGTCGAAAACGTCACGGTCGAGCTTTTCGAAGCCGATTCCTATTTTTGAATATTCAATCTCACTTGATGAGAGGCGCTCGAGCGCACCGATCTTTTTAAGTCTTTCCATATTGAACCTCCAAATGTATTAATACTTCTATGATTTTAGCACATTATGGGGGAAAAGTCAACAAAAAAATCCCGCACGGAGAAATTTTTCCGTGCGGGGTGTGGGCGGATATATCAGCCCGGATATTACTTAAGATTCTTGAAGCTTTCGTTGATGTCAGTGATTCTCTTATTGAGAGTCTTTTCGTAAGCCTTCTGCTGAGAGATGTAAGAACCTGCGGTGTTGCCGTTTACTGCATTGCGGAAGATGCTGTAGGACATCTTATCAAGCTGGGTGGTGAACAGTCTTGCAATATCGATATCAACGGCATCGCGAATGATGTCGAACATATAAGCATCATCGCTCTGGTCGGCATATCTGACCTTCATCGACTCCTCAAAGAGTGCGGGAGTAACGTTGAGATAGCTCTGGTAAGCCATAAGCTCAAGAGTCGCTGCGGCAGCCTCGGGATCGGGAGCTGCTGCGGAGAGCATATACATAGTGTAACCGAATCCGAGACAGGTGCGGAATTCCTCCTGCTCGGCATCATACTTCGGAATGGGAAGAATACCGAAGTTGAAGGAAGTATCGGTCAGGCTTCTGGTGATTATGTAGGGACGGTCAACAAGGAAGAGCGCCTGATTTGCGGCAAAGAGAGGCTCGCTCTTCTTGATATAAGCGTCACCCGAAGTGTGAAGCAGGTTGCAAAGCTTTTCAAGAAGGTCGACGGTCTTCTGCGAGAAGAGATCTGCAGAAAGCACAAGGTTGCCCTCTTCATTTACCTCAACGGTGGTAAGATCCGAGCCTGCATAGAAGGGGTCAAAATGCACGTTGGTAACAACCAAACCGTAACGGTCACCCTCGGAAGCAACTGTATCGCCGTCCTGATCCACGTATGTGCCGGCGGTGAGTTCGATCAGCTTATCAAGAGTCCAGGTGCCTTCATATGCGAGATCGTAAAGAGCCTCCGCATTCATATTATGGATATCAAGCAGCATATCCTTGTTGAATATGGTGAGATACATCATATGAATGAAGTTGGTGGAAATATCGCCTGATGCGAAATAGATACCGTCGCGGATGGTAGCCTTGGAAATAAGGCTCTTGGGCCACCAAGGCTTATCAAACTCCATGATCTCATAGTCGGTAAGATCCTGGGTAACGCCCTGAGTCATAAGGGTAGCACCTGTCATTGTGTAACCGCAGAACATATCATATGCATCTGCACCCGACTGAGTGCTGTTTACGCAAGCGTTGACAAACGCACCCTGATTGGAGTTATTACCGGGAGTTCCAACAAATTCGAGATTAACCCCGAACTGCTCCTGGATCTTTGCATTTCTTCTGTAGATTGCATCGTTTACAGCCTCACCGGTCTGATTCTCAACGAAGAATTCAACGTTGGGAACGTCATCCCAGTAAAGAATATTGACCGTTGTGCCCTCAAATCTGAGATCTTCGGGAATATCGCTTTTTGCGAAAAGAGTTTCCTCTGCAGTCGTTTCAGCGGGAGTATCTCCGGAAGGCGCAAGGGTTTCAGCGGGAGCCGTGGTTTCGCCCGAGGGTGTGGTCTCGGCACAAGAAAGTGCCATGGGCAGTATCATTGTGATTACAAGCAACGCGATAATAATGCGTGTAATGCTTTTCATAGTACGCCTCCGTTTATTTTTTATTTGAGATCGTCAAGCTTCTTGGTGATCGTTTCGAGCTTCTTTGCGAAGTTCTTTTGATATACCTTCTGCGCGGACATATAGCTTCCTGCAGTGTTGTTGTTTACCGCGTTACGGAAGATGCTGAAGGACATATTGTCAAGCTGAGTGGTGAGAAGTCTGCCGATGTCGATAACAACGTTCTCGCGGATAATATCGAACATAAATGCGTCGTCGCTCTGATCAGCGTAGCGGAGCTTCATCGACTCCTCAAAGATAGCGGGAGTTACGTTTGTATAGCTCTGGTAAGCCAGAAGCTCGATGGTTGCAGCTGCTGCCTCAGAGTCGGGTGCTGCTGCAGAAATCATATACATAGTGTAGGGGAAGGAAAGCGCGGTGCGGTAGTTTTCCTGATCATCACTATACTTGGGCATGGGAAGAACACCGTAAGTAAAATCAACGTCGGTAAGGTGATTTGCGGTAATGCTTGCAGCCTGGATGATGAAGAGGGAGTTACCGGTCTTAAAGTGTGCTGTATCCGTCTTGATATATGCATCACCCGAGGTGTGAAGGAGGTTACATACCTTGTCAAGAAGGTCAACGGTCTTCTGAGAGAAGAGATCGTCGGACATTACGAACGCGCCGTCCTTATCGAGCTCAACAGTGTAAAGATCGGATGCGGTATAGAAGGAGTCGAAGGGTACGGTGGTAATTACAAGGCCGTAGCGGTCAGCTTCGCTTGAAGCATTATCGCCGTCCTGATCGAGATAAACACCCTGGGTGTACTCGATGAGTCTGTCGATAGTCCACTTGCCGTTATAAACGAGCTCGTAAAGATCGTTCGGCTGAAGCTTGTGGAAATCGGTGAAAAGGTCCTTGTTAAATACAATGAGGTACATCATATAAAGGAACGAGGGTGCGATGTCACCGGATGCGAAATAAATACCGTCATTGATGGTAGCCTTGGAAATAAGGCTCTCGGGCCACCAGGGCTTGTCGAATTCAAGGATAGGATACTGGGTCATATCCTGAAGAGCGCCCTCAACCGCGAGAGTTGCACCTGTCATAGAATAGCCGCAGAAAAGATCGTAAGCATCCGCGCCAGCCTGAGTGCTGTTGATGCAGGTGTTTACAAAGTCCTTTTGCTGCTCGTATGCACCGGGGATACCGTAGAATTCAAGGGTAACTCCGAACTGCTCCTGAACTTTTGCGTTCTTTCTGAACACGGCGTCATTTACAGATTCACCGGACTGATCTTCAACGAAGAATTCATTCTTGTTCGAGTCGGTTCTGTGAAGGATGTTGATGGTGGTGCCATCAAATCTGAGGTTCTCGGGGATGTTGCTGGGGACGAAAAGGGTCTCCTCCGCGGTTGTTTCCACGGGAAGATCGGTTGCAGAAGGAGCTTCTGTTTCTGCAGGCGCGGTGGTTATTTCTTCCTGGGGAGCCGTTTCGGCGCAGGCAAGAGCCATCGGGAGCGTCATTGCAAGAATGAGAAGCGCGATGATAATGCGTGTAATGTTTTTCATAACATTGCCTCCGTTTGATTTATGTTTTTTTATTTTTATTTTTATCCAAATACCTCGAAAGCCGCAACAACGCGGAGCATATCGCGGTCGAAATTCTGCCTTCCGTAAGCGTCAAGGAATCGATCCTCGTATTCGTTGGTTTTAAGATTGTACCAAAGCGTCCAAGCGCCCCAGAAAAGATCGATGTGTCGGTCGCCCACGCCGCCGTTTCCAACGTCGATAAAGGCGGAAAATTTCCAATCATCAAGCATCACGTTCGGCAGGCAGTAGTCACCGTGGATGAGGGTATCGTTTTTGAGCGCGGAGCCGTACTTTTTAATGACCTCCATCGCCTCCTCGGCAGATGCGTAGCCAAAGGAATCGGGGAAGGAATCCTTGTCATAATTGCCCGTGCGGTAATTTTCAAATGCAAGCGCGGAGTATGATTCGATCCTGTTCTGCACGGGGCAGTCGGTAAAATCGCGCTGATGAAGATCGTAAAGCAGCTCGGCATAAAGCTCACAAAGGCGCTTCGGGTCGGAAAGATAGCGGCTATCGGTGCAATCCTCGCCGCGCACGCGCTCGGTGAGCATATAATCGCGGTCGGTCTGCTCAAAAGAGATAACCTTTGCGCCAAGTCCGAGCGAACCGAAATACTTCGTCATCCTCGCTTCAGCCTCAAGCTCGCCGCGCTTCATGCTTTTAAGGAAATATCCGCAGTCGCGGTCGATGAAAAGGACCTCCGCGCCGCTCGCGCATCGGCTGTCGTAAATATCCGCGCCCACAAGCAGAGGACGAAGCGATTCTGGATAGTTTTCGATATTGATTTGAGTCAGAACCCTTTGCATCGCAAGCACACTTTCAAATAATTATAGATAGTTAGTATAATTTTATCATATTAATAAGAAAATGTCAATAACAAAAATGCCTCACGACAAAAAATTTGCCGTGAGGTGACAATTTATTTCCATTTGACTTTTCTTGCGGGCAGGTGCGAGGTCACAAGTGCCTTCAGCGCAAGGAGCTCGATCTCTGAAAGCGCGGATACGTCAACGATATAACCCTGACGTTTGGAGATAAAGAGATATACGTCATCATCCTTTTTTCCGACCTTGATTATGGCAGAATACTTTATAGTGCCCGACGCAATTTCTTGGGTTGTTTCGGCAGTATAGTTCATTTCACTATCCTTAAAAGAGAAATTCAACACCGCATCTACCGAAGGTGATTTTTTCGTCAGCCTCGGCATCACAAAAGCGCCGAAAAGGTAGGCAAGATCCATAAGCGTGACCATAGCTCCGCACAAAACAACGGTGTCGGTAAGCGCATTGAGCATAATCAAGAAGCCGACGCACGCCCAAATGAGCAAAGTGCAAGCAGCCATGAAAGAGAAAAAGACTTTTCTTTGCTTCCAAAAATAATCATTGAAACGCAAAAGCCGCTGTTTGGTATAAACGGTTGAAATTTTGAGTTCCATTTCGGTCACCTCCAATATTTTTCAATTTCATTATATCATAAACACCGGAGAATGTCAAGAATAATCGTTCGGAGGCAAAAAAACGAAAGGAAAAGCAAATAATTATTATAAAAGTATAAGAAAAGCTCAAAAACATCTTGACAAACACACAAAAATAGTGTATAATATTATCCGCGAGTTCTGCAAACGGCCGCTCGCGAGAGTATATACGGAGATGTACTCAAGAGGCCGAAGAGGCGCCCCTGCTAAGGGTGTAGGTCGGGTAACCGGCGCGAGAGTTCAAATCTCTCCATCTCCGCCAACAAAAAACGGTATCGCTTATGCGATACCGTTTTTTGTTCGTGAAGCTGCACAGATGCAGAACTCCGCGAGTTTGCCCCGCAAACTCGCCATAGCGTGCGCATAGCTGAAACATTATTTCCGCACCCAATTTTCGCGCACGCAGGAGTTCGTAAATTTCTCCATCTCCGCCAAAAAATCGACAAGCGTACGCTTGTCGATTTTTTTATCCAAGCCGCAGGCTTGGTATATCATCACGCGTCAGCGTGTATATCATCGCCGAAGGCGTATATCATTACGCGAAGCGTGTATCTCCTGCGGCTTGATGATATACAACACTTCGTGTTGATGATATACAAGGCTTACGCCTTGATGATATACAATCCTTCGGATTGATGATATACACGGCTTCGCCGTGATTAAGATGCGAAAGTGCGAACTTACTCACTATCTATAATATCCGCCGAGAGCAATATATCAGTTACTCTCGGCGGAATTTATTTAATACTTTACAACACAAACGGCAGGTTTCTCGTTATCCGCAACCGAATTTATCCAATTCATCTCAAACAGTTTACTTACCACTTTGTCTATTGAATAGAAGCGGTAAACAAGCGCTCCAACGTATTCTGCGGTTTGGCGGATGTGTGAAGGAGCAAGATCTGCAGTTATGTTTGCGGCAATCTCGGCAGTTTTTCTGTTCAAATCCGTAACAACAGAGATACATTCATGCAGGATCTGCTTAAGTTCCTCATATTCTCTGTATGACCATACAGTAAAATTCGCCTTGCCATCCTTTGCGTAACCGCGTTCGTCCAGCACTTTCTGCCAATCCTTCGGCAAATATTCAAAGCAATCAACCGCTGTGCAAACTATGGGATCGGTCATGCCATATTCAAAATGCTGTGCGTTCAGCGTTTGTCTGAAATTCATAGCTATAACACTTCCGCGTTTATCGCTTGACTCGCATCCATTATAAATACCTTGAATACCCTGCGGAAGTTTTTCTTGAACAGAGGATTCAAAACTTCTGCCCCAGATCACACCCTTACTGTTCTCGGTTGTTTTACCATACTTGCTTTTCAGAGTATTCTCGGTTTCCATCAACGCGAAGTGCATACACATTAAACCTTTTTGCCAACGCGCGAGATTTGTGTTTGCAAATCTGTTTCCCAAAAACGCGTCAAATTCATCCGTTACGGCAACAATCTTTTGTGCGCTTTCCTCGATAAGCTCTTTCAGCTTTTCAGCAATCGTTTTCGTGCAATCAAGCGTGAAAATCGGAATGTTGGTCAGATATTTACCGTTGTTGCAGACAAGATACTGACGATCAACGAGCAGCTTGATTTCGTCCTCAAGGTAAGGAAGCGCGACACCGAGTTCGATACTGATTT
The DNA here is from genome assembly GCA_017632155.1 of Clostridia bacterium. The sequence continues at coordinate 145 of JAGBRZ010000168.1, read as the reverse complement.
CTTGAATTGTCATCGGACTATAGTATGCCGCAAGCAAAATATTGCCCTTTATCTTTCTTTTCCGAAATGCTCTGTATTCATTGGGATTGAATTTTACCAATCCCCAGTAATCAATTTCGAACCCACAAGGTTTATAACTTTTTTC
>JAGBRZ010000167.1 GCA_017632155.1 Clostridia bacterium | reverse complement strand
CTGACTCCAATAGTTTTGTAACCGAACGGGACGGACCTGTACCACTTTGGTCTGAGCTGTGGCTTATATCCGGGAATGCTTACATCTGCAAGCTTGTAGATGTGACACACACCATCGTTAAACGTCTCAAAGCGTGTCTTCTTCTCCCTCTCCCACTTCTCTCTCTGATACATAGAGTCTCACCATCCTGTCGTTACGGAATTTAATTATCTCGTGCTGGAATCTCGCCTCGAATTCATCTCGACAGTCATTCCAGATGTATCTTGCAAGATCCTTAAGAAGCTGTTTCGCGAGAATGTCCGTTTTATAATCTACCTCACACCCCGCATAGTCATCTATCTGAGACTTTGCGGAGGTGTAAGTGTAGTAGATCTTAGCGTCTGTATCGTCGTCAGACCACGTAACATTCAGATTGAGTCTTGCTTCTGTTTCGTCAATCGGTAACTGCAGCATGGTCTTCACTCCTTAAAATCAAGGATTTGGAGTGCCGCGTGTTACAGCAATTGTGTATACAGATTCAGCGTCGCCGTTTGTAACTGTTACTGTTACAGTTGTTACAGCATTGTTTGCGAATGCCACATTGCCGCCGTTCTGGATAACTGTGTCACCGTTCTTTATAACTACAGTTGAGTCACCGTCCTTAGCTGCTACGTTGATAGCTGCAGAAGCTGATGTTGCTGTAGCTGTGTAGTTCTTCTTAAGTCTGTCAAATGCCGGTGAAAGCTCAAGGTTTCCGAGTGTGAGTGATGCAAGGTATGCAGTCTTTGGTCTGTCAGTTGTAGCAACAGTCGGGAATACTTCCTCAAGATCGCTGATGTCAAGCACCTGGAAAGCATTGTACTGCTTCGGCTGACCGTTTGCGTAAACCTTGATCTTGTATGTGCGGAGGTCTTCAAGGAACTTGTAATCGTCGCTGTATTCGAGCTTACCGCCCTTTGCGCTGCCGAGACCCATGAAGTAATCGCGAGCAACACCCATGACAGCCTTGCCCTGAGGTACTGCTGTGGACTGTAAAACCTTTGTCGGATATGGGAAGATTCCATTGATGTACTTGAAATCAAGACCGAGCGCTGTTGTAGCAGGGAAGATCTTGGTGAAATAGTCGGTAGGGTTTACTACGAGAAGTACGCCGTTAATACCGCGTGTTCTGCCGTTATCCTTGATCGACATAATTGAAAGCATCTCGCCGTAAAATTCTTTGGTGAAGCCTGTGCACTTAATTGCTGCCTTTGTAGGATAGCCTGTAGAAGCGTCGAAAGGAGCCTTGTAGTCTGCCATCATACCGATTGGCATCTTCTTACCGTTACCGGCAACGATAGCGTATTCAAGGCCGAGCCATACAGCTTCCTTAAGGAGTGTAGTTGCGTAAGCAGCAACCCATCTCGGACCGAGATCAAGCATATCGTTTGATACGAAAATGTAAGCTGTAAGCTTACAGAGAGTCATGTCAACGGTAATAAACGGACCGCCTTCAAGAGCTGTTGTGATCGGAGTATTAAGTTCATCCCATGTAGCACGCTGTTCAGCGCTGTTGTCGATAGTCCACTTTGTTACAGCGCTTGTGTTTGTGAAGTTGATAACGTTAAGAAGCGGATGTTCCTGCTTAAGTTCTTCAACGATTGAGAAATATTCAGTCTTTGGAAGAAGTTCCATAATACCGGTATAAACACCGTCAGAAGCTGAGTTCTGAATACCGAAGTGTCTCTTTGCGTCAGCAATAAAGCTATTCCAGAACTTTGTTTCCTCTGATGTAAGAGCCTTGATTCCGCGTGATTCAAGAACTGCTTCGTCCTTTGATTCTTCGTATTCGTTGTAGATAGCCTTAAGTTCCGCCTTGTTGAATTCCTGTAAATCCATAACGGCAGCCTTGATCTGCTCTTCGTTACCGCTTGCAAGTGCCGCAGTTACGGCATTGTAAAGCTCGTTCTTCTTGTCTTTTGTAGCGTCAAGATTTGTCATTTTTACATCTCTCCTTTGAGTAATTTCATAAATAATTCGTTTGCATTAACTTTATCCTCAACCGGCTTTGACGTTTCTTCTGTCTTTTCCGGTTCTGATCCAGTTTCCATGTTCCCGTCATTATTGTCGGTAACATCGTCCTGCTGCTTTTCGGCAGCGTTCTCAGCATTTTTTACTGCGCTCGCATCATTTTTCTCTGCGTTCGCAGCATTGATTCCTGCGCTCATGCCATCTTCAATAGCTTGTGCGAGAATCGCTGACTGGCATGCGTGTAACTCATCTGCTGGTTTTTTCATGATTCCACGCGCTTTAATGTGGGCCACCATCTCACCGAAACGAACTTCCATGCTGTTTCTGATTTCAGTCTTTGCAGCATCGTATTCCTCCTGCACCTTGTTTGCCGCTTCCTCTTTCTTTTCCTCATCGGAAACGGGAACAATTTCATCACAGAATCCGTACTCCAAAGCCTCAGTTGAATTAATAAAAGTTTCATTGTCAAGCATTTCAATAAGCTTTTCGTCAGTGAGCTTATCACCGCACTTAGCCTTGTATGCCGGAATAATGCAACCATCTCTCACCTTGTCAAGGTCTTCGGCTGTTTTCCTGAGTTCCTTTGCGTTACCCATAGCAAAAGTCCACGGATTATGAATCATAAGCATTGCCGTTTCACTCATTACGACTTTGCTTGCGGCCATCGGAATAACCGATGCAATTGAACACGCAAATCCGTCAATGTAAGCGGTAACTTTATCTTTGTATCTTCTTAACTGATTAAAGATCGCAACACCTTCCGAAACTGAACCGCCCATGCTGTTGATGAAAAGGTTGATCTGACTTGCATTCTTATTCTTTTCAAGCTCTTTACGGAACTTTGCAGCACTCATTGCCTCATCATCCCACCACGATTTTGATACATCAGAATAGATATATATATCAAGTGTGTCAGATGATTCAGCGCTGTTTTTGATTTCATACATCATTCGTCTTCACTCCCTTCATCGTCGTTTTTATCAGAATTATCGGCATTTTCCGCCGCCTGTCGGCTTGTTTCCTTGCCGGCTGCGACTGCCGCTTCTGCTGTTGTGTAATTGAGAGTCATCCAGTGGAGAGTTGACCACTCCTCATTGAATCCTCTGAGTCCGACCTTCTCGCGGACTTCATCGATGCTGAGGAATCCGGATGCAATGAGCTTGTCAATTGCTGTTGCAAGATCGAATATATCGATATGCTTAACGTTCGTTGTATCCGCTTCGATCGCACAGCCGTTAATGATCTGATCTTCCGAATAAAGCTTATACGTAAGCTCCTCGCTGATCATATGGGCCAGCGGATCAATGCAGTTCGTAAGGAACATTGTATACGCATCCTGAATCCCGGCAACATCTCCGCGGATAAGGCCGACCGGCACTTTGTACGCCTGAGCTACCCTCGAAATTGCATCTTCAAACAGCGTTTTCACGTCTGTGATCTCATTGCTGTACTTCTTCGTTGCCTCGGCCGTAGACGAAGTATAGGTGTAACCGTTAAATAACGGCAGTACGTGATTTCCACGGCTAAAAAACGTCTTGAACCTGTTATTGATAAGATCTTCATAGATCTCTGCAAAGTCCTTACGTCCTCGCTCCGCCTGATCGATACTTAAGACACCTTTTTCCTCGCCACTTCTGGCATATTTGTCTGATGCAGTTCCGATAAGCTTCTCGTACATTTCCGTGATACCCTGAATGATATGATTTATAGCATCATTACCATAATGAAGATATATCACGTCGTAGCCTTTGAACTTCTTATCGCGGAATGTATAATCGCCCTTGCGGACGTTTGTGAACACATTATCGACGATCGCCTTTTCCGTAAGTGTAAAGTCATCAGCGATAATGTACTGTTCATCGACTATAACAACTAAAACATCACCGAGCAGGAGCTTCTTTACAAGCTCCTTGATAAATTCAGTGCTGGTCTGATTTCGGTTTGGATGTACGTTAAATTTCACCCAGTTTGTCGATTTCTTTTCCTTGTCGTTGTCGCCGTATGTCTTAAACTCGATGTTTGACATGACTGACGCGATGAGGTCGATTACCACATGAAGTGCGTATGCATACAAGTACAGATTCAGTTCTTCCTGCTCATCGACGACCATTTCAAGAAAGTTCTTTGTATTTGAATTCTTCTTAAAGGTCCATTCGTGACCGAATAGCTTCATGTTTTCACCTCACTCACCACGATACTACATCGAGCATCGGTATTACATTTGTTGTGTTATATTCATCAAGCACGTCAGAAATACATTCCGCCGCTACAAACGCTTTGAACGGGTCAGTCTTTCGTGATTTCGGCTCGATTTTTCCGTAAGTTATATTTCCGGCCGGTGATACGACCGTCATTGAATTCTGAACTGCCCACCTGAATACAGGTGTGTCACCGACAGCAAATTTCTGATTGATAAAGCCGCTCGTGATCAAAGGAATACGCTTCATTTCATCACGCGGTCTTATCTTGACTACATTGTTCCAGCCATCTTCTGCGCTGAAATTGATATCAAGCAGTGCTTTCTGCATGAGCTGATAACGATAATCATCTATCCCGATAAGGAGCAGACGTGAATTACGCTTTGCTGCTTCATTTTCAAGCCATATTGCCGGCAGTTCCGGCGGGATCTCCTTAGCGTCCACGAATTCAATATCTCCCTTGACCGCCCACTCAGTAAGCGGAGCCTTGATCTTTGGAAGATCTCTGCACGACTTACAAACCCATGTCTTCTGTATCCAGTAGTCTTTTTCACCCACACGATACAGAAGACCTGCCGAAAGGAAGTCAGTTGATTTCATATAATCAATGCCGCCGACACAAGGCATTCCGTAGATCGCCTCTTCATCGATCGGCTGATTTGTCGCTTTAACATTCTCCCAGGATGTAACTTCATTCTCCAGTTCAGCCGGAGGAAGGTTCATACGCTTTGCCGGAAAGCTTACATTCTCAGCAGGGTTACGCTTGTACGCCTTGTATTCAATGCGCATCTGACGCATCATGCTGTGATATGTTGCCATATCCGGATAAAGTGACGGATTTGCCTTGAACCACGCATCTTCGTTATCCACTTCATCAATGTTATCAATGCAGCAGATAAAGAAGAGCTGTCCGTCGTCGCTCTCCTCCCCATCCAGCACGGCCTTGCCCTCTTCAAGTTTTATGTCGTATGGACCGCCCCTGACAAGGCCGTTTGTCGTTATGATCGTCTTACGGGAGAATTTCTTTTTTCCGAGACCAGTTTCCGCAACGTTTACGAGCTTCATTGACTCGTATTGATGGTATTCGTCGAACGAAATTGCCCCGGGACGTGCCCCATCCTTGGTTTTGGCGTTACTGGAACAATAAAACAGGGAGCTTCTTGTATTTAAGTTAGTGATTTTTTCTTTGGTCCAGTAAAAGAACTTGGACATTGTCTTTTTGTTGTCTTCAAGGATGTTGTATATATCCATCCATGAAGTCTTTGCCTGATCCTCCGACATTGCATAGATGTAAACGTCGTATTCGCGTACTCCATGCACCGGAGTCATCAGACAGAAATCTACAAAGGATAAGAATCCGTTCTTACCTGCACCTCGGCCGACGTTCAAGAACAGATAGGGGAATCTCAAATCGCCGTCCGCAGTGTAAGTACACATGTGCAAGGTAAAAACGAATATCTCCCAGGGTAAAAGGGTATATGGAAAATATTTTTGGAAAGCTAAATATTTTTTCAGTTGATCTTCATCAACGTAACACTCTTCTTCAGCAAAGGTCTTTTCGATAAAGTCGCATAATTTATGCTGCCACGCGCAGTAAGGTTTAGGTACGTCGTTTCGTACCATCTCGATATAATTATCTATCGTTTTATAACCCGTCAAAGCTGTCACCACCACATGCAGCGCTGTCAACACTCAGACCCAAATGCTTAAGAATTTTAAGCATCTGAACACCGAGCTTAAGCTGATACGCAAGCGAAGGGTTCTCCTTCGTTCCGTTCTGACCGCCGCCGTTATTGTACGTGATCACCGGGCCCCGTTTGCGGATGTCAAATTCAGTCCATCGCTCAACCACCCAGAGTGACATATATTGCTCGACAAGATCACGGTTTACCTCCGAGTCAAGACCCGCCGCTTTAAGCTGGTCAAGAAGATCCTGCCGGATCGCGTGGTACTTCTTTGAGCTGCGTATGCGGTCTGAGATGTATTTCTGCATGGACTACACCTCATTCCTCATCCAACTCTGCAAGCATTGCCTCTATTTCATCATCTATTTCAGGCTCTGTGCTCGCCGGAGACGGTTTATCGTTTAGACCAAGCCAGCAATCACCGAGATACTTCAACAATGACGGGTTTCTATCCTTGACAGCTGTTTCATACAAAGCGTTTCTGACTTCAACAAGACCTTTTTCCCTTTTCTCGTTGAATACATCACCAAAAGTCATGCCGTATGTCTTCTTGCACCACCTGTACAAGGTTGCTCTGTTTATACAGAAAATTCTGCTGATAGATTCCTCTGTACACTGTATTTCGCATAGCTTCTCAAACTGATCCTTGTCAATTTCTTTTGCTGGTCTTCCTCTTCCTCTGCCCATAATGTGACCTCCTCACCATTTTTCCTCCTGCCAGAATCCTTTTTCGTCTTTTCCATCGTTCTCGGAATAGACACCACGTTTATGAATTCTTTCGTGGCAGTCATGACACAGAGGAATGAGCTGAGGCTTGGTCTCGCCGTTCTCGTCAACATACGTCAGACTATAAGCAAGGTCAGGCCTGTTGCGCAGCTCATTAACATGGTGAGTAAGCACTGCATCTGTGACTTTCCCCATTTTCTTACATTCGATACACTCACAGTGGCCGTCCTGAATCACTTTCTTAGAGATCTTTCTCCATTCCCGGCTATTATAAAAAGCAGCGAGATTTTCATCTATGATCATTGACGCAATTTCGCCCTGAGTATACTTCATGTATGATTTCCCCCTCTGTAATTTAACCATAACGCAAAAAAT
>JAGBRZ010000020.1 GCA_017632155.1 Clostridia bacterium | reverse complement strand
GAGAATCTTGTTGCTGTCCAAGGTGTAGGTAATTTTGTTCTTCTTCGTTCGAATACCTGCCGCATTATAGGAGAAGTTATTACCATCAAAGCTTGCAAGTCTTCGAACCTTCGTCCAAGACAGATTATGGTTTCGATAGGTCGTAGGATTACCGATCTCGTCATAGACACACTGTTCTCCGTTGAAGGAAACTAACTGATCCTTCCAACCTTCCGTCGCATAGGTATAATCACTGCCGACGTAGCTTCCCGTCGGAGTTCCTGATGTAACGGCATACTCCTTCTTCGAGGTAATGTTGCCGCCCACGTCGTAACTAAATACCGTTGTCTTTCCGCTTTCGTAATTATCCTCACGAGTCAGGCGGTTCAAGCGGTCGTACGTATACTTGGCAATGAGCGTATCATCCTTCGTGACCGTCTCAATATTGCCTGCTCGGTCGTAAGTATAGTCAAAGATAGTACCGGAGGTTTCGAGACATCGAAGGTTGTTCAATTTGGAAACAAAACTTGTCTGAGGGCGCGTTGAATTCGGTTCCGAGTCTACATAAGTGTAAATAGTATTAAGGATTTCGACTTCGTGAGGGGACTCCAAGAATAATTTCTCCTCCGACACCCTTCTTAATTTATCCAGCACAACTTTATTCTTATATACACCATCCAATGTCAGTCCCGTCACCGTTCGCAAAGGATAGTTTGGACGGTATTTGTTGGATTCATACTCCACACGGTATGTCTGTCCCGTCGATTCATAGGTCTTCGACGTCAGGCGTTGCGTGTCATCGTATTCAAACTCCGTATAGAACACCTGTCCTGTTTCAGTATTCTCTTCTTCAATATGGGAAATGTTGCCATTGCTATCATATGTATAATTATAGCAGAAATCACCCTCACTGTCAATCACTTCTTTGACGTTGCCCGAAGTATCGTAGGTCATTTCCACCATCTCATCGGGCTTAGAAGCATCCTTCGCCTTATAAGATTTTTTTACAGGGGCACCGAAAATATCATATTTTACCAACATTTGATCGCCCGTACCATAGGTGGTAGTAACCTTTTTTTCAACATCGTCATAGGCGATCTGTGCCAAATCATTTCCCGCAATACGAATCGATGTCTGTCTGCCAATACCGTCAAAGCCAAAATCATACGAAAATCCGTTATGCGAAACAGACGTGGGATATCCCATCGTATAGCAAAATTCGTTCGAAAGCGTCTGCTCTCCCACGGTTGACGAGATCTTTCTCAGCTCTTCGGTCTTGGAATCATAATCATACTCATAGCTCCGTCCGTTGGGCGCCGTTTGCTTCGTCATCAACCATTTCTGCGGATCGTACTCATAAGTAGTTTGCAGCAGTACGCTACCCATCGTATATCGAGGATCACTTTCGGTTTTCAGATAATGTCCGTTCTCGTAGGTGTAGGCGGTTTTGCTATAGATTCCCGGACTATCTAAACGGTATCTCTTTTCGCTGGAAACCTCTCCCGCAGGGGTATACTCGTATTCCGTCACCATTCCAAAACAATCTGTAGATTTCAGCAAATTGTGACGGGAATCATATTCACACTCCGTGAAAACCCTTTCACCTGAGGAATTCTCAAGAATGAGCTGATAAAACAAATCCTTATTTGAATTATAATAATTTTCCGTCGTGCGATAACTGTCATTCGAAGATTCTACCCTATATACGAATACATTTTTCTGTGAACTACTGTTATCACTCTGTATTGTCGGAAAAATGAGCTCTGCTCTCGGGAGGCTAATCTCAGTCATATTACCGCGAACGACAACGGCACGAGGCATGATGAAGAAAATACCGCTTCCCAAAAATTGAATTGTTACCGAAGAAATATCTTCCTTGTTTTCCAAGACAATAGGAACCGCGATAAACTGCCACACTCCGTCATCGCAAACAAAGGTCTTGGTAAACTCCTTTGTCGAAGCGTTCACATACGCCACGCTAACTTTGACAGTAGTTGTCGGCATGGAAACTCTGCCATCCGGCTTTGCCCACGCCGAAACAACCATCACATTTCCATCCTGCTCCCGAATATCCTCTCCGGAAATCGTGTCAGAAATATTGATTCCCGCATATCCCGAATGATAATCATTCAAAATCATTTCGTTCGTAACACAAGCGTCGGGATCGTTTTCCCACTCCGGATTCTCTACCTCGGGAAATTCAGATAAGCCGGAACCGTTCCAAAGATTCGTTTCACTTTCAGCCGCACGGGAAAGCTGAACACTCAGCGAACGGTATTTTCCTCTGATTCCGCTGTAATTGGAATAAGGTTTAGCTTGGTACTCTGCCAGATCTGCCAACGTCGTTTCAAGGTAATTCTCGTCGTAGAAAAATTTTCGATCCACCGAGTTCACGTCACGGTACGAAAGAATCGGGCGACCGTCCTCGTCAAATCGGTATACCGTTTTGATCTTCGTAAGTTCATCTTCCACAACCGTCGAATGTGCTCGGTATTCAAAGTTCTTTTCATCTGCGATTGAAGAGCTTCCGTGTACCGCACAACAAGGGGAAACGTGCAAGTTGCCATCCAATCGAATCTTGGTTACTTTTCCGTCAAGCTCATGCCCCACGTAATATACCATACCGCTCTGATCAATGATTCGATACAAATGATTATTATAGTAATAAAATTTCGTCTGCAAAGCACCTTCACAGCAACCGCTATCCGACGAAGGATACGTAATCGATTTCAGATACTTTCCGTCGTATTCGTAGGTGATCGTATAACCTCCCGACTCCTGAACCTTCACCAGCTTGTTTTGTTCATAGGTCAGTGTAATGATCTGAGGAGTTGTCGAACCGTCGTCTCTCACTCCGTTTTCAATTCTTACAAGCTTTCCATCCTCCGAATACGTGAGAATACTTTTGGTACCATTGGCATCACAAAGTTCTTCCAATAACCCGTCACTGTTAAAAATCATCTTCGTTCCAATTTCATCGGTAATATGATACTGATTTCCAACTTCCGTATAGGTCAATCCCAGTCCTGTTGTGTCCGTGATCGTTTCATCATCGTTTTTAACAAAGTAATGCTCTCTGCCTTGTCCGTCGGTATAAATTTTTTCAACATCCTCATCGGTAGAATTACGCAAAGTCTGCGCCACCGACAGTCGCCAACCCATACCGTAAGGAAATACAGGAAGTCCCGTTTGTGCTTGATCATTTTTCATAAATCGATCTCGATAGATATGCGACAGCGTCATCGGCATTTTCACGCCCTTCGCTTCCAAATCAAGATGCTCAAAGGTAAACGATCCGTCAAACAAGTTGACAGAACCGACACCCGCGCGACCGTTTTCGGTCGTATAATACTGCTGATGATCCACGTACTTGTCGGGAGATTCCACCTCCGTAGTACTCTCCGTCTCCGATACGCTCATCAAGCTCAGCTCCTCCGCGGAGATATCTTTAATTTCATTGCTTTCATTGAGATTTAATTTTTCATTTTTCATTTTGTTTTCCTTTCTTTTTTTGTTTGTTTTTTAATTTCTTGTTTTTTTGTTTTTCCATTGAATTTCTAAAATTTGTGGGTGTGAATAGCAGTCTGCCGTAGCAATAGCAACGTAATGATTAGGAGAGCTTCCTTTGAGAATCATTCCTTCATTTGCAATCAAAAAATGATATTTGGAATCCGAAAAAAGATTGGTAACGTCAATCGAAAGATAGCGCTCATTTTCTCTGATAGAACATTTCTTTTCCATTTGGTCAACTTGGTTGTTCCATGTCGTACCAAAACTGCAAAATCTTTTTTGAGGGACGTAGAGTTTGAGATCTTCAGCGTTTCCGTAAAATTTGGGGATATAAAGCCGGGCTTGCTCGACAAGTCCCGAAGACTCCTCCGATATTTGGAAAATATCGGGACGCGAATACAACCATTGTTTTCCCAATTGTTCCGTATTCCCGACAAAGCCAATCGGTGCGTACACGTTGTTTTGATCGGGAGATTTTTGCTCTACCGTAGTATCTTGAAAAAGTTTTGGTTCATAAAGATTCGCCTCGAAGCATAAGAATTCCGTATCTTCCGTGCCAAGGATCCTTCCTTCTACTGTGTTTTTTTCGTGCTGATTCCATTCAATACAGATCGGCAACAATTCGCCTTGGTGCGTTTGAGCATACATAGCAGCAACCGAGAAAAACGGAGTAAACGTTCCCTTCATCCAAGCCAAGCATTTGGCGTTAAAAAGAACACTCTTCTCTTTGTCGCTTTCAATCCGTACGATAAACCGAATCTCTCTTTGAGAAAGCCGAAAATATGCTCCGTTCAAGGTTGCGTAGAGATTTTGATTCGCGCGAATGTTTGTATTCATCATCTCTACGATAACCTTTCCGTCTTGATTTTCAAAAATCAAACTTCGATCTTCTATTTTCACAGTTCCGTTCGTTCCGCGGATTTCATATCCGTCCGAGGTCTTCCAAATTTTCGGGGTCACAAGCTTTTTTGTTGTACAATGATAAAGAGGAGCGCTAAAATAATACGAAGTTTTCCCACCATTTTCCGCAACCAACACACAATGCCGATTTTGATTGCATCGATCGATGGTAAAATCTTTGTTCCCTCTTAAATATCGAATTTCTTCCAATACATTTTTCATATCAAATCCTTTCTGCTTTTTTATTTGTTTATATTTATCTTTGCTAAGCTACCAGCAATCCAATCACAGCCGAGATCAAACCACCGGCGAGCGCGGCAACAATTGCCGTAGCGATCTGTTGCATTCTCGCTCTGGGCTGAGTTTCAATCTCATCGATCTTTTGTTCATGACGTGCCAAATGTTCGTTCGTATGCTTAAGTTCCGTCGCAAGAGTAACGAGAGTTTCGTTCATCAGACGAATCTCGACTTGAACTGCTTTCAAATCAGAAATATCTCGTTCCAATACTTTTAAACGCTGCTCGTGCCTCTCCAAAACAATCTGTGCTTCTTCCATAAGATCTTCTCCTTTCTGTTGGATTTCGCTTGGCTATTGTTATTTTAAAACCTAACAATGACAGCCACTGTCTGGGTTAAAATAAAAAAATTGCCTTGAAAATGGAAATCCATTTCAAGGCAAGAAAAGTTATTTATTAGATATAGATTTTTCTTTGAAAGAAACACTTTGAAATTTGAAATATATTCGCTTTACTCGCAAACGTAGTCAGCTTTTAATACCCCAAGTTACATCTTTTGTCAAGAAGAACCCCGAGGTGCCGAAGCACCTCGGGGGATATTAATTAACTAAAGTGGCTACGAACTTCTTTTTGAAGTTTTTTTATTCTTTTCCCTTTAGGGTGTTTTATATTAGCAATCACCAAAGCAAAGATAAAAACGCCTAATATTGTTACGGACAAGATGCTTAAGAAAACCATAACACCAACTGAAGCAAGCTCCGGTTGATATACTAGCTCTCCGTTAGCGTGTATTTTTAAAACTTTTCCAGAAATATCACTAATACACAATTCAATGGAATCACCATGGTCAACCTTGTCCAAAAAACTCTCAAGCGGAACCGCGTGAGAAGACGAAGAGGAAAGTTCAAAAGTTCCTTGATCTGTATACAAAATTTCATTTTCACAAGCTTCATACGTTGCATCATATGTCGAATGTATATTCTCACAGAGAATCATATTCAAAACCCCAGCACAATAGAAGACCGCTCCAGCAATTGCAAGCGAAAAAATAACATTCCATACCCATAGCGGTCGATGTTTTCCAAGAATTGCCCGAGTCGCCGCACCCGAAAACCAAGCATTACCAGCTACACTCATGATATATCCCCTCCTTGTTTTCAAATTAACCTTCTACAATATTCAATGTTTCTTCAAGAACCAATGTAGTACTTGCTCCCGTTATTTTTGAACTCGGTGCATTCATAAACGAGGTAGACGCATCATACATAATTTTTCCTTTCCACGAGGAAGAATTTTTGTAATTTTTTCCAGCATGCCCCAATTTGTTAGCAAATTTTTTTAATTGAGATTTGCTTGCAGATTTTACAAAGCTTCCTGCTTTTACACGACCAGCAACTAACTGAGAACCACTTGCCAACGCAGATATTGTCATTCCAATAGCGACATCACCTAATACTTCTGTCCCTGTATTACCGGACAACATGCTATTAATGCCACTTCCTACCCCAGAAATCAAAGCAGCCGCAACGGGCCCCACCACTCCAGTCACTGCACCTACAACTACGGAAAGACCTATTTGGAAACCATCCTTCCAATCAAGATCTTCCTCGTTAGCTCTCTTTTGGGCATAATCAACCAATCCTGTTACAAGACCCACTACTGCTCCCAATATCAAACCAAACCAAAAGGTTCCACATGCATCCAAATGCATCACAGGATTATTGATACAGTACGCATAAAGATTCGCTCCCTGAATGGTTTCGGGATCAAGATAATCAATGCTATCGGCATTGAGGAATCGTCCCGTCTCGGGGTCGTAGTATCTGCTCTCAAGATAGTAGAGATTCGTCTCTCGGTCGTAATAATAACTTCTATATCGAATCGGATTAATATACGCAATATGCGAGATATCACTCGACTTGTCTTCGCCATCACCGTCAGTAATTGCCAGAATATTTCCCCAAGCATCGTATACGTATTTCGCGACACAGCGGTACTCACTCAAGGCATCCACGCTATAAATCTCGTATACGTCACCCTGAAGGTTCTTATGATAATAATAATCGGTATCTCCATAGCGGCAACCGACAATACCGTTAAGTCCGTAATGGAAGGTCAAAACATTACGCCCTTCTGTCTGCTTCAAAAGCTTATTGCCGTCCAGTGTGTACGTAATATTATTCTTCTTCGTTCGGATTCCCGAAGCATTGTACTCAAAGGTATGATTATCAAAACTTGCAAGTCTGCGAACCTTCGTCCAAGACAGATTATGATTACGGTAGGTCGTGGGATTACCGATCTCGTCGTAGACACACTGTTCTCCGTTGAAGGAAACTAACTGATCCTTCCAACCTTCCGTCGCATAGAAGTAGTCATTACCCACGTAGCTTCCCGTCGGAATTCCTGATGTAACCGCATATTATCATTTTGATTATATCAAAAAAACTTGTATTTGTCAACAAGAACCCCGAGGCGTTCGTGCACAAGTCCGTTAAAAACGGACTTGTGCACTGCGCCTCGGGGAGATATAAAATTAGATTCAAGAACTAACCCAAAGCTCTTGTATATCCCCATTTTTAGAGATAAGTGATAAGGTTCGTCTTTGGTTTAAAAAATGATTACGAAAATAATTTGATTGATCATAGCAGTACGTAATATCTTCGTAATAAAAGACATACTTACGCCCTTCTTTAATCCACCCTTGTTGCCAAGGATTTCTTCGCAATGGCTCCGAAAGTGTTGTTTCAGACATTATCTCTCCTGCTTCATTGATGGCAACCAACAGATCGCGTGACGGAAATTCTACATATAGTATTCCTTCATTATACCATAAATATCCTCCTCGCCCATGAGAATCAAATGTTTTGAAAAAAACTAAATTTCCTTCCCGGTCATTCACAAAAAGATTCATAGTATCTGCAGTTAAATACGCGATATTACCAGTATAGTCATCGACTGCAGCATCAGAAAGTTCTTGCCAATCATAGCATACAAAAAAGAAATATACAAAAACTGCTACACACAAAAAAATTAGTACTTGTTTTTTCGTTATGCTTTTGAGCTGTTCTCTAGTAATCATTTATTCCATCCATCCTTGCATTTTTTTCATCAAATTTATAGTTGGAATTTCAACAACAGTCTTGGTTTCCGAAATTGTTTTGTGAGTATCTAGTGATAACGAGCTGGCGTTCCATTGCCATCCCACATATTCTGCAGTGTCGTAATCATTCAGTATATCTACTCCCAGCATAACATCTCCGCCACTAGCAATAATAGGAGTTTTTTCCAATTCCTGAACAGTATCCAATTCTGTGTATTGAACACCAACAGTTAATCCAGCATTAATACCAATTTGATCATTTGATGTTTTGCTATTTGTTTCGGGAGAACATACCGATGTTTGAAGCGCAACGCTCTCTCTAGTGAATGTAACACTAACAGACGCCGAAAATCCACGCCCGAAGAAGAAAAAAGAAACCCCTATATTAATTGAAAAAGTCCACATACCAGTAGGATCTGTCTTCATCACCGGATTATTGATACAATACGCATACAAATTCAATCCCGTTAGCGTTTCAAGTTCCATATAGCCAAGATTGTCGGCATTCAAGAACCTACCCGTTTCCGGATCATAGTATCTGCTCTCAAGATAATACAGATTCGTCTCTCGGTCGTAATAGTAGGAACGGTATCTGATAGGGTTAACATTCGCAATGTGATACGGATCGTTCGACACATCGGTTCCATTGCCGTCGGTAATTGCCAGAATATTACCCCAAGCATCGTACTCATACTTTGCAACACAGCTAAGAGTACCGCCATCATCCTGATAGATCTCGTATACGTCACCCTGCAGATTCTTGACATAGTAATACTCTGTGCCCCAATAGTTGAAACCAACGATCCCGTTAATTCCGTAATAGAAGGTCAGATACTCTGTCTCGGAATTTCCTTCCTGTTTCAGGATCTTGTTACCATCGAGCGTGTACGTAATATTATTCTT
>JAGBRZ010000166.1 GCA_017632155.1 Clostridia bacterium | reverse complement strand
GAGCAGCAGCTTCCTTCTTGGGGAGCATATCAAAGGTGCCGTCCTCGCTCATCTTAGTGAGGGTGTTGAGTCTGTTGATGGACTTCTTAATAGTCTTGAAGTTGGTCATCATACCGCCGGGCCAACGAACGTTAACGTAGTACATACCGCATCTCTCTGCCTCTTCCTTGATGGCATCAGCGGCCTGCTTCTTGGTACCAACGAAGAGAATGTTCTTACCGGAAGCAGCAACTTCCTTAACGTAAGCATAAGCTTCGTCGATCTTGTCAACGGTCTTTGCAAGGTGAATGATGTAAAGGCCGTTACGCTCGGTGTAGATGTACTCCGACATCTTGGGGTTCCATCTTCTGGTGTGATGTCCGAAATGGACGCCTGCTTCAAGCAGCTGTTTCATGGTGATTACTGACATTTTAATGTCCTCCTTAATTTGGTTTTTCCACCGCACTCCCTATGCTTCATCCGACCTTTTCGGCATTGAAAAGGCACCGGGACGCCAACGTAGAAGCGCGTGTGTTTTATGTTAAACGCCGCCCACCGTGAAAGCGCGGCGCAAACATTGTGATTATATCACATTTTAAATCGTTTGACAATACCTTTTCGCGAAGTTTACATTTAATTTACATAAAATCAATCAAAAACGTTGCTTTTCTTATTCTTTTGTAATTGTGAAAGGCAATCGAGATCGCTTTGTGATAGTTTGACAAGTATAGCATCGTCGCCAATACACTCCATACGGTTCCAAGGTAGTTGGATCTTTTGTTCACCCTTAAACGAGAACAGTCCCGAACAACGGCTCAAGATCAAAGAACAGATTTGACCGTTGCAGCTATCAAATTCAAGTTCCGTTATCGTTCCTAATCTTGTTCCGTCGCACACATTTATAACGTCCTTACGGCGCAATTCCGTGAATGACATTCTGCTCATATGAATTCTCCTTTCTTCACAGAAATTATATGAAGTAAGAATAGGGATATGAGTAGAATTACATTCGTTTTGATGACGCAAAAGAAGAGAGATTGCCAACGATTAATACTATAACAATTGCAGAAACGGCTGCCGATGCTAAAAGATACGGAATAATTAACTGGTTGGGTGTAGTTATCCCCACAAAAGCATTAATGCCTGCAAAGAAGAATCCCACAAGACAGAGTAATACGAAGAACAGAATTGAGAAATACATAAAATTAAATTTGTGTGCTCTTGTTCTACTGTGTAGGATAAGCAAAAATCCACCCAATGCGGCAATTTGGACAGCAAATACAAATACCGAAATATAGAACGAAGCCTCATTTCCCAAAATCGCATCAGTCTTTGATAAATATCCGACAGTGCAAAGTATTATGATTGACATGATCAAAGAACAAAATGCACTGACTAATGCTGTAGAGGGATAAAATAATTTTTTTGTTTCTGTTACGGTATTTTTGGCCTTAACGGGGATGCCTTTTGAATATGCAATAGAAAGCAATGCAACAAAATCGCCAAAAAATCCGCATAACAAAACCGAGATCGGACTTAGTACATTATTATAATAACCTGCAATCAAAGGAATGCATAGAGTAATAATTCTCAAAACTGCCGAAAAAACAAGATAGTTTTTATAAACACCGAGCTTTAAAAAAGCCATTGAGCAAGCTTGTACTGCTTTTAAAGCGTCGGAGAGCCCTCCATGCTTATCGGAGATGCTTGGTATAATACTAACGGCAGAAGCAATTTTGACGGAATCAAAAGACTTCTGGGAGTGCGTAGCATAGATATTAAAAAGGGATGAATCGCGTCTGTTCGCGGAGTCTTTAATTATAGGCAAGACCTTTTTAGAATTTTCAGACAACCGCTTGGAAATCGACTGAGTTCCTTTTCTGCCGAAGCCAACAAAGATTTTTGTTAACAAATGGGCATCCGAAACATCAAGCCCGGCTTTCTGATACTCAGAACAAATCGCAATATCGTTATCGTTCTTAAACAATCCACAATTGTACGCGATCTCAAGATTTCTGTCATTCTCTTCCTCAAGAACCAAGACGGGTTGAACGCCTGCTTCGATAAGGGTGTCGCAAAGATCTGCGTTTTGATATGGGTATTCTTGTCCCACTGCAACTAATCCTTCAAAAACCAATTGATTGTCGGATTTATTATAGGAAAAGAACACGGCGGTTTCCAAAGAAACAGAAGATGTGAATTCTTCGAAATATTCTATTGCTTCCGCAATATCCTTTTCTTCAAGTTTCCACAATCCCCCGCCGTCCGTTCGGAAGGAAGAGCAAGAATGTATCAAAGAAATATCTTTTGTTTTTGCAATGTAACTTATAGGCATACTATCGTCGTCAAATTCAAAAACACACGAGTGTGCACCGTTTATAGGAAAATTCTTAACGAATTTTATTCGACGTGAATTGGTGATTTTGCAGTTCTTTGATTCACAAAAATCACCGATAACCTTATCAACATCCTTCATCGAAGAAGGTGCCATATACTGATAAAAAGGAGCAATCTGATAAACAAAATCTTTGATTTGTGCGGAATCCAGAGCATCAAATCTATATTGTTTGCCGGAGAAATAAATACGACGAACAAGCTGTCTTTCGTCAATCATTGTTTCGGGGCACAAAATCAAAAAAGAATCTGTTTGAGCCAAATCTTCTGCTGCAGAAAGTTTGGTGATCTTGCTTTCGGTTTGTTTTTCAGTCTTTGATATAATCGAAGATGGCAAAAGTTCTTTTGTTATTATCGTTTCCGCCGAAGAAAGCGTGAGTTCGCTCATTGATGTTGCTGCAAGAGCGAGTGATAAGACAAACATCGACAAAAAATCAACGTTAGAGTTCCCATTAATGGTTTGCAAATATATCACCAAGAGCATAACAGGAATTGCCGCAAATAAAGTTGCGAGCGAAAATTTTCTGGACTTCTTCAAAAAAGTACGCAAAAATTCGGGACTGTCATTTTCGGAGACAAGCGAAACGCCGTTGTGATTTCGACAGATTACAGTATCATTGCCAATCGCTGAAACTATCGCACTTCCCTTTCCGGAAATGACCATCGAACCCGCATAAACCATATTAGGACAATGGATCTCTCCGACTTCGGTTGAAATATAATTATGATCTTTTTGATGTTTTTTGTACTCAATGCGCCCGGTGAGTTCATTGATTTCTCGCTCAGCAACAAAGAGTGATGAGGAAGTCACAAGTCTTGCATCTGCGGGAATAATATCACCTTGTGTAAAGCTGATAAGATCTCCAACCTCAACGTCATAGATACTAAGTCTAAAGCTTGTGCCGTTTTCAACTACCTTTGCTTGCGGTAATAACATTCTGTAAGAATTTGAAATTCTCAAAGAAGACCTATATTTGATGTAAGCTCCGCAGAAAAAAGCAATACCAATTATTAGAATTCCGGTAATACTATCTGAAATTGAGCCGATAAAGCATGATAATAAGTAGGCTACTATAAGAAGAGACAATGACGCATCGGATGCCATCTTTTTAATAATTGATGCAGGATCAGCTGAAGGGAGCAGAAAAATTTTGTTATTCTTCTTCCTTTTTCGATCGGAAGACAAGTTCTTTCTTCCTTGATTAATATCAGTACCGGTTTCAAGTACGATATCAGAAATATCTCGTGTATGCCAATCTTTCAAGAACTTGCCTCCTTTCAAAAATTAACTGTTAATTACACTCAACATGAAGAGCGCCGGATTTGACGGAAATGTTGACACTAGAAATTCTACCGTAGATATCGAATACGATATACTCAGCAATCGTGTCCTCGATATTACGCTGAATATATCTGCGCATATTTCTTGCACCATACTTTGAAGAGTAAGATTCCGTTGCAATAAGCCTTGCCGCGTTATCGGTATATGTCATTTCTATGTTGCGATCTTCAAGAACTTTTTGGAGATCACCAAGCATGATTTTGACAATGTTGCAGAAATCGTTTTCAGTAAGAGAATTGAAAACTATAACTTCATCGACTCGGTTAATAAATTCGGGGCGTAAGAATTCAAGCAAAGCCTTCTCTATTCTGTTCTTTTCCGCTTGATTTTCGGAACTAGTAAATCCGAGAGCAGATGAAGATCTGCCGGAGCCTGCATTTGTAGTCATAACAACTACAGCATTCTCAAAGTTTACCGATCTTCCCTGCGCGTCTGTTACTCTACCGTCATCAAGTATCTGAAGCAGAACATTGAGCACATCGGGATGTGCTTTTTCTATCTCATCAAACAGTACAACGGAATAGGGTCTGCGTCTGATTTTTTCGGTAAGCTGACCAGCTTCCTCATATCCTACATAGCCGGGAGGCGAACCGATAAGGCGAGAAACGGAATGCTTTTCCATAAACTCCGACATATCAAATCTGATCAAAGTTTCGGGAGTGTTGAAAAGATCTGATGCCAAAACCTTTACAAGTTCTGTTTTACCTACACCCGTTGGGCCTGCAAATATGAACGATACGGGTTTTCTTTTATAGGTGATTCCAGCTCTGTTGCGTTTAATCGCGCGCGCAACGGCAGCAACAGCCTCATCTTGTCCTATGATTCGTGATTTAAGTCTTTCTTCAAGTTTATCGATCAACCGGAACTCATTTTCTTTTATAGTAGTAGCAGGAATACCAGTCCATACTTCAATTACAGAAGCAATGTCTTCTAGCGAAAGAACAACTTTCTTGCATTCTTGCTCGAGCACATTGAGTCTATCCGAAAGAGCCATCTCTTTGGATTTGATCTTCGCTATGCGCTCATACTTCTTTTCTTCGTTCTTTTCGGTGGCAGACTCTGCCTCTTCTCTTTCTTCTTTGAGCTTGAGCAACTCCTCACGAATGGAATACGATTCATTGATTGCGGAGCTTGAAAGTGAGAGGGACGCGGCAGCTTCATCAAGAAGGTCGATTGCCTTGTCAGGGAGATATCTATCTGTAATATACCTTTCGGAAAGCATAACTGTACGCAAAATGACTGATTCGGGTACAGTTATACGGTGATAATCCTCATAATAGTGCTTGATTCCTTCAAGCATCTTTGCAGCTTCTTCGACAGAAGGTTCGTTAACTGTTACTGGTTGGAATCTTCGCTCAAGCGCGGAATCCTTTTCAATATATTTGCGGTATTCATTAAGAGTAGTTGCACCGATTACACGAATCTCTCCTCTTGAAAGAGCGGGCTTCATGATATTAGCTGCATTTGTACTGCCTTCACCACCGCCTGTACCGACGATGCTGTGAACCTCATCAATTACCAAAATAATATTCTTCGCAGCCTTGACCTCATTGATAAGAGCAAGCATTCTTTGCTCAAATTGACCGCGGAACTGAGTACCTGCGACAATCGCTGTAAGGTCGACAAGATACAATTCAGCGTCTTTGAGTCTGTAAGGTACTTCTCCCTTAGCTATTTTTTGCGCCAATGCTTCAGCAATAGCAGTTTTGCCTACACCCGGTTCACCGATAAGGCAGGGATTGTTTTTCTGTCTGCGGCAAAGAATTTGGATTACTCGAGCGAGTTCATTCTCCCTACCGACAATATGGTCAAGTCTTCCCTTTCTTGCCATATCGGTAAGGTTCTTACAATAACGGTCAAGAATTTCTCTTTTGGGTTTATTATCCTCGGATTTTTTTTGAGATTTTGAGTCTTTTGCTTTCTTAGGACCATTGTCAGGAGAGACTTCTTTATTGCCAAAAGCTTCACTTATAATCTTTTGAATATTAATAGACGGAGCACCGCCATCATCGGGAAGTGCGGGATTATCATCGTCAACAAGGTCTGCGAAGTCAGCGGATTCAGCAAGCTCTGCCATATTCTGCTCAAGCTCATCCATCTGATCGGGAGAAATACCGAACTTCTTGAGCTGATCTCCCATTATATCATCAACAGGGACTCCAAGTTCTCTTGCACACTGAAGGCAAAGCCCCTCAGTCTTCTTCTCGCCGTCTTCAATTTTTGTTACAAACACTACGGCGTATCTTTTTTTACATTTTGAACATTTAACCATTAGTAATACCTCGAAATAAAAGCGAAATAGGACACGATTATCCTATGTTTATAAAATTAATTGGTGAGAAAGTGCAAAAGAAATTGAAAATGTAAGATTCCTTGGTTAAATTATTCAGAACCTCAACAGTTTCGGGATCCATAAATCCACTCTCAACGAATATACTCAAAGTTACACATAAGATCCAAACAATAACCAATCCTTTTATAACGCCGAAAACAAAGCCAAGCAAAGAATTCAAGGTTTTGATTATCGGGATCTTTACGATAATCTTCACAACCAAGCCAATGATCCAAAGAATCAAAAGCGAGATCAAAAAGATAGAAACTATCGCTATTGCATTTGACAATGTTTGCGATATAGGCGATGCTACAGATTCAGCAAATGAATAAAGTTCAACCTGGGACAGCGTCAGTGATGAACCGAATTGAGAATTAAGCACAGAAATATCAGCACCGCAATTTTCTACCAAGGTTACAAACTCTTCCGGCAGAGATTCAAAGAGATTAGAAATATTATAGTTTTCAGCACTATTTTCAATTAAAGATTCAACTATCCCGTAAGCATATTCTGATATATACTTCAAGACAAAGTTGTCACATATCCAGTCGCCAACAACGCCGCCAAACATATATGCCACAACAAATGATCCAATGATAGTTACGGAACTCCATACGGAATTAACAAATCCGCGTTCTGTGCTGATAATTGTAATCAATAAAAAGAGTAAAAGTAAAAATATGTCAAGAAGATAATTCATATACACCTCAAATGATTATTCCTCAAATTTAATCAATGGCGCAGACGAACTCGTGCATAAATAGATAGCGTCAGAGCTGACTGCCAACAATCGGCACTCGGTTGTTGCACCGTCAATCGGGAGCGACCTTTCTGTTGCTGAATTATAAATTAGAATCATATTATCGGTCAACAAACAAGAATTGTCACCGCAAAACTCAATGTCATAAACAGTAGAGTTGATCTGATAATCATATAGAACCGAGGAATGCTCATCGATAACAACAAAGTTAAAAGAAATATCATAATCGGGGACTTTTAATAGCAATGCTACTTTGTCATTTGTCAGTTCAAAATCAGAAATGATGCTTCCTTTATATGAATATAATTTTTGTTTATTAGTAACTATATCATAAGCGATCGTCTCGTTTTTACAAACAAGAAAAAATCCGGAAGATGATATTTTACAAGAAAGCGGGAAAGAGGTCGTCATATCAACGGTTGAAATTGCTTTTCCTTCTGATAGATCGTATAGAAGCATCTGTACATTATAAGAAGCGTTATCAGAAGATCCATCAACGGTAGTAATCAAGATTTGATTATCGTGAATATCAATATCAACGATATAACCTGTTTTATTAAAACGATTCAGAAGCTCAAAATCATCGTTATAAACTTCAACTGTTGAATTATACTCCACAGACGAAGTGATAAATGCATAATAACCGTTCTCTGCCATACAAGCACCTCGAATAGGCTTTTCAAGAGACTGTGAATAAACCTTAGAGAACGAATTGTAGATCACATAATCACAATTTCCAGAGTCATATATCAAAGCATATTTATCTGATGTCAGCATTACCGGATTCTTAAAAGCAAAGGAGTCAGTACAAGTCGACCGCCCGGTTGATGAGTAAATCGATATACCCGAGTTGCCGCACAATGCGAATTTTTTGCCAAGCAACGCGAAGCTTCTTGAAGAATCAGGGTTATATTTTATAGCATAGATGTTCTCATCACGATTTTCTTCGAGAGTTAACGCAAAATTTCGAACCACAAATTCAAGATTTTCATAGGTAAACGCCTCTTGACTTCCGACAGCTGAATATACGATAAATATAAGGAACGCAATCAAAAATATAAACGAGGCAACTCTGAACAGTACAGAAACCGAGGCATAGAAATCGTTATATGCATCGTTGCCATCTTCTATGCTATTCAACAAGATTTTTTGATCATACTTCAAGATTTATGCCTCCTTTCGGTTCAATCAGTACTTGACATCCGTAAGATAAAGTCCGTGAGCAGGTAACGTTGAACCTGCAGAACTTCTGTTTTTGTTTTCTATTATTGTAATTATTTGTTCCGGCATGATATTTCCTTTGCCTACTTCAAGCAAGGTCCCACTAATGATTCTGACCATATTATACAAAAAGCCATCGGCTGTAATTTTGATAATAATCTCATCATTACACTTGGTAACTTTACATTCAAATACGTTTCTGACAGTATCCTTAACATTAGAACCTGAAGCCATAAATGATGTAAAATCATATCTTCCGCAGATATTGTCAGCAGCTGCTTGCATTCTTACAATATCAGAATCAGATAACACCTTTGGAAAATGATACGATCTATTAACGTAGAACGGATTCTTAATCGGCGTATTAAGGATATGATATTCATAAGTCTTCGACTTAACAGAATATCTGGCATGAAAATCGTCGTCTACCCATTTTGCGTAATAAACAGCTATGTCTTCCGGAAGACGGAAATTTAAAGCCAAGGGGATCTTTTCACAAGGTATATTCGATTGAAGCGATGCTTCCCCGTGCTTTTGCACGGTCGCGCAGAAACAATGTGCATGAACACCTGCATCGGTTCGGCTGCAACCCGTAATATCGCAATCAAAACCAAACAAATCGAGTAGAGCATTATTTAGCACCTCTTGAATAGTCAGAGCATTGTTTTGAACTTGGTAGCCGGCATATCTTGTACCGTCATACCGTATCTTGATAAACAACTTCATTACAGTGAATATCCCCAGGTTACATAATTAAGAAGAATGAGTGCGACAGCCACGACTAGCATAAACGCAAGCGTGATGTAATCAAAACTTTTCATTCTTGTTACCGTCATTCGAGTTCTGCCCTCCCCGCCATGATAGCAGCGGCATTCCATAGCAGTTGCAAGCTCATCTGAGCGTCTGAATGCGGAAACAAAAAGAGGAATAAGAATAGGAATCAAGGCTTTTGCTCTGCTTATAAGCGATCCGGTTTCAAAATCCGCACCTCTTGCTTTTTGTGCAGTCATAATTTTTTCCGTTTCTTCTGAAAGTGCGGGAATGAATCTGAGAACGATCGACATCATCATCGCAAAATCGTGAACAGGGACTTTTATCTTTTTTAGCGGAGCAAGCAAGGATTCTATGGCGTAAGTGAGCTGAATCGGAGTTGTGGTAAATGAAATAAAAATGCTTGACGACAATATAAGACAAAGAATTCTGACTGCGATAAATAATGCAGTCCAAACTCCTTCAGCATAAATCGTAAATATCCACCAATCAACAAGAGGCTCTCCTTCACCTTTTGTCAGAAATATATTGATTATGAAGGTAAAAACGAGAATAAATACTATTGCACGCAAAGACCTGAACACTATCTTAAACGGGATTTTAGATAGTGAAACAATAAAAAGCGTGATAGCGAGTAATGACGCAAAAGAAACAAGGCTCTTACAAAAGAATACAGAAATTATGAAAATGGTAGCAAGAAGAATCTTGGTTCTGCCATCAAGTCGGTGGATAAATGAATCAGCTGGATAATACTGTCCAAGCGAGATGCTCTTCATTATAAATCACCTCCGCTCAGCTTTTTCATTATGAAATCAACAGCATGTTGCAAAGTATATATTGGTCTGTCAACTTTCACACCGTGTTCTGCAAGAATCATTGAAATTCTTGTGACTTCGGGTACGTCAAGCCCTGCATTGAGCAATATTTCGGGTGATGAAAATACCGAAGCCACACTTCCGGAAGCAATCAGTTTGGAATTATATAACACTGCAATATTATCGCATCTTTCAGCCATATCTTCCATACTGTGTGAAACGATAATTACGGTGGCGTCTTCTGTGCGACGATACTCTTCGATCGCGTCAAAAATATTGCGTCTGCCCTCTGGGTCAAGCCCTGCTGCGGGTTCGTCAAGCACAAGAACCTCGGGTTTCATTGCCATAATTCCGGCAATTGCAACTCTACGCTTCTGACCTCCTGAAAGTTCAAAAGGAGATTTTTCGAGAACGGTAGGATCAAGACCAACAAGCTGAGAATAGTGTTTTACTCTGCGATCTATCTCTGTCTTGTCAAGCCCCATATTTTTAGGACCAAACGCAATATCGGCAGCAACTGTTTCTTCGAAAAGCTGATACTCCGGGTATTGCATAACAAGTCCGACCCTGAATCTGACTTTTCCGATTTTCTTGGGATCTTCCCAGATATTGCAACCGTCAAGAAGGACTTGTCCCGAAGACGGGCGTTCAAGTCCATTGAAAAGTCTGACCATGGTCGATTTTCCGGATCCCGTGTGACCGATAATGCCGGTAATCTTCCCCGTCTCGATCTTTAAGTTTATGTTGTCAAGCGCAAGAGATTCAAAGGGAGTTCCTGCGCCATAAACATAATTTACATTGATTAATTCAATTTTTTGATTCATTGTTATACCATTTTAAAACAGCGCACAATATTTCAGCTATTCAAGGCAGATAATATTTGCGCAGCTGTATCCTTGGCTGTAATAGTAATATCGGAAATATTAATTCCGCGTTTAGAAAGCTCCAAAAGCAGCGCTGCTGATTGCGGAAGCTCAAGTCCCGCTCGCTTGATCAGTTCAGCATCAACAAAAATCCTTGAAGGCGGAGCATCAGCGATAATTTTACCATTATCAATAACGATAATTCTGTCAGCTCTGACAGCTTCACTCATGTGATGAGTAATATTAATAACCGTTATGCCGTGCTCGTGGACAAGCTTTTCCATAACTTCAAGAACTTCAAGTCTTCCGATTGGGTCGAGCATTGCCGTTGATTCATCAAAGATCATACAATCAGGCATCATCGCAATTATTCCTGCGATGGCAACCCTTTGTTTTTGACCGCCCGAAAGTCTGTGGGGCTCATGCTTGGCAAAATCACTCATACCGACAGAAGCTAACGCATCATCAACACGTTTTCTGATCTCTGCGGAAGGAACGCCGATGTTCTCCGGTCCAAACGCAACATCTTCTTCAACAATCGTAGCAACAATCTGGTTGTCGGGATTTTGGAAAACCATACCGATGCTTCTTCTCAATTCAATAATCTCGTCGTCAGAAAGATCTCCGCAAACAGATTTACCGTCTATACGCAAGTCGCCTCCTGTAGGTTCCAACACAAGATTGAGAAGCTTAGCAAAAGTTGATTTTCCCGAACCGTTTCTGCCAACTACCGCAACATACTCACCGCGCTCGATTGTAGTACTTACACCGTTTAGAGCAAACATTGGCGTTTTATCTGATTCCTGAGAATCTTCATAAGCAAAAGTAAGACCTACGGTTTCTATGAACGGAGCACTCATTTACCGTCTCCTCCGGCAGATGTCCATCTTGCACTTGCTCCGGCGGGGAGTGCTGTACCACGCGATTCAACAGGCAACGCAATCTCGCCCGCTTCACACTTGCCGCCAAATCTTGATGTGATCTTAAGGTCGATCATATATTTCATTGTTAAAGGAGAAAGACCGGTAGTGTAAGAATTGACAAGGAAGAACAGTGGACGATCGGAAAGGAGCGAAGCACAAAGTGTGATTAGTTCATCAATTGCTTCTTCAATCTTCCATACTTCTCCTGAAGGACCTCTGCCATATGACGGAGGATCCATAATGATGGCTTCATATTTGTGTCCGCGTCTGATTTCTCTCTCAACAAACTTTTTGCAATCATCAACTATATATCTGATTGGAGCATCAGCGAGACCTGAAAGAGCCGCGTTCTCTTTAGCCTGAGCAACCATACCTTTAGCCGCATCTACGTGGCATACGGAGGCGCCGGCAGCGGCTGCTGCAATAGTCGCACCACCTGTGTAAGCGAATAAATTCAATACCTTTACCGGATAAGGGCAATTCGAGATCAAACCGGAAAACCAATCCCAGTTTACCGCCTGCTCCGGGAATAAGCCTGTGTGCTTGAATCCCATAGGGCGAAGAACAAAGTTGAGGTTTCCGTAAGAAACGTTCCATTCCTTGGGGAGCTTGTTTACTTTCCAACCGCCGCCACCTGACGAAGAACGGTTGTAAACTCCGTGCGCATTTCGCCATTCCGGCAACTGCTTTTCAGTTTTCCAAATAACTTGGGGATCGGGACGTACAAGAATATACTTTCCCCATTTTTCAAGTCTTTCACCGTCAGAGGTGTCGAGCAGTCTGTAATCTTTCCAATTTTCAGCAATCCACATAATCAAATCTGTCCATTAAAGTATTTTGCAATTCTTGAACCGCCGCAATGGGCGTGGCAGATCGCTATTGCAAGAGCGTCCGCGGTATCATCGGGTTTTGGCGGTGCCGGTAAAGACAATAGCAGTGAAACCATAGTTATCACCTGCTTTTTGTCTGCCCGTCCATAACCGACGACAGATTGTTTTACTTGCAAGGGGGTATATTCGGAAATAGGAACCTTATTGTGCTCGGCACAAAGTAGTATAATGCCTCTTGCCTCTGCAACTCGAATTCCGGTGGTAATATTAGTGTTGAAAAACAACTCCTCGACCGCTACCGTATCAGGCGTATAACGCTCGATGATTTTCGATAAATCGTGATATATTTGTGAGAGCCTTTTTTCAACAGGAAGCTTTGAAGGCGTTTCAATAGCGCCGTAAGCTATCGGTTTGTGTTTAGAACCGTTAGATTCGATAACTCCCCATCCGATTGTTGCCAATCCGGGGTCAATTCCTAAAATTCGCATATCCTTCCCTGCCGTTCAAATAATAAACCATTATAAATTATACCACAAAATTTATATAAAGTCAAATGTCTTTATGAATAAATTGCAGTTAATTTTGTATCTTTTAAGTTGCATTATCAAAAAATTTATAAAATGTGTTTACAGTTTAATTTTTTTATGTTATAATATAATCAATTATTAAAAATATGGAGCTTGCTATGACCGCCAACATTTTTGATTTCGGTAAACGCGAAAACCGAACAATCCTTTCGAAAAGACATCCATTTAGCATAAATAAAAATTATTCTTACCTTGCCTATTGTTTTGTTATACCTGCAGTATTATATTTTTTAATTTACCTTTCTATGGGTCTTCATCCTTTTGGCGACGGTTCCGTGCTCGTTCTTGACCTAAACGGTCAGTACGTCTATTTCTACGAAGCGTTAAGAAATGCAGTAATGGGCGATGCCTCTCTGCTCTACTCGTTTGCAAGACAGCTTGGCGGAGAGTTTCTAGGCATTTATGCTTATTATGTAGCCAGTCCGTTTTCTTATATCGTTTGTCTGTTTCCTCAAAGCAGGATTCTTGAGGCGTTACTGTGCATATTCCTCATTAAGGCGGGAATTTCCGGATTTTCAATGGGATATTATCTGCATAAAACTGCATCAAGATTAAACAAAACCAATGTTATCATTTGCTCAGTTCTCTATTCTATGTGTTCATATGCAGTAATTCAGCAGCACAATTCAATGTGGATTGACGCGCTGATGTGGTTACCGCTTCTCACTCTTGGAATTGAAGAGCTTATCAAAAATTATAAGTACAAGCTTTACGTAATTATGCTTGCGCTGATTTTGATGAGCAATTTCTATATCGGATATATGGCGTGCATTTATACTGCAGCTTATTTCTTCTACTATTATTTTGCTAACAACGAGAACGACAGAAATAATCCAAATATGGAAAGCAAGCACTTCATCAAGTCACTTTTGAGAATAGGTGTATTTTCCGTAATCGCAATCGGAATATCTATGGTGATAGTTGCTTCTGCATATTATTCTCTTCAGTTTGGCAAGAATGAGTTCTCAAATCCTAATTTTTCATTTACTGTAAGATTTCAGATTATTGATTTCTTAACTAAGCTATTCCCCGGCTCATACGATACAGTTCGACCCGAGGGTTTGCCGTTTGTATATTGCGGCGTTCTTACACTCTTCTGCGTTCCGCTCTATTTTCTTTCGAAGAAATTTACCACGAGAGAAAAGGTGTTTGCCGCAGGTTTTATTGCCTTCTTTGTCCTCAGCTTCTCGATCAATACGCTCGATATGATCTGGCACGGATTCCAGAAGCCGAACTGGCTCAACTACAGATATTCATTTATGCTTTGCTTTGTGCTGGTTGTTTTGGCATACAAGGGACTTGGAGAAATCCGACGCGCTTCTTCAAGAACCATAGCGTTTATAGGCACACTAATGATCCTGTTCCTTGCTGTTGCACAGAAGTTCAATTATCATGCGGTTGTTGAGCGAATTAACGGTAAGGTCGAATTTGATCAGCCTCTCAAAGAACTTGAAATGATTTGGCTTTCAATCCTTTGCATAGCTATGATCACAATAATTCTGTGCGTGATGATCAGAACGCGACGAAGACAAACAGCGGCGCTTATGCTACTTGTTTTTGTATGTATCGAGGCTTTTGGCAGCGGAATCGTGGGTTGCGTCGAATTCGGTGACGATGTCATTTATTCCACCTATTCAAGTTACAATGATTTTGTCGGCAATTTAAGACCACTTACCGATGCAATCGTGGAAAATGACGACTCGTTCTTCAGATATGAGAAGAACGTTCACCGCAAATATTGCGATAATATGGCTCTTAATATCAGAGGTCTGACAAATTCCACATCGACGCTTAACAAAGAAACCATCAATTTCTTAGCTAACATCGGATATGCTTCAAAATCTCACTGGTCGAAATATCTCGGCGGCAATCTTATCACTGACTCTCTGTTGGGCATTAAGTATATTATCGACGAAGAGGATTCGATCATATCAAATTATTACGAGCTAACAGATCTTGAAGAGGCCGAATACAAAAATTCATACTACTATGCATTCATTAACGATTATGCACTGTCTCTCGCTTATTCGGTAGATTCTTCTGTTCTTGATTATGAATTCGAAGGTAAAACGCCGATCGAAAATATTAACTCTTTGCTAAACGCAATGCTTGGATCAAGCGAGGACAAACAATATTTTGTTCCCGTTGAATTCACTGAGGATACTACTAATCTTTCCACCAAGAAAAATTCCTCCTATATTGAATACCGTCCCGAAGTTACGGGAAATTCAGCAACTTTGACATATACATTCACGTCTCCCGTTCAAGGTGAATACTTCTTTTACTTGCCTTCAGATTATCCTCGTGAAGTTACTCTTAAAGTCAACGGAAAATCGAATGGTACTTTCTATGCAAGTGAGACTAAGCGCATCGTTTCACTTGGTTATTTTGATTCCGAAGAAGTTGTGAATGTTAGTATGACACTAAATAGTGACGTTCTGTATGTCACTCCTGCGGTTCCGTCGATATACTATATGGATGTCGAAAGCGCACAGAACGCACTCATTCAGCTTTCGGGCGAGCAATTTAAGATTGCAGACAATTGGAGGGAGGATGACTTCAAAGGAACCTATACTACCAATAATGAAGCAACAACTGTTCTTACCACTCTTCCCTATGACGAAGGTTGGAAACTCTATGTCGATGGTGAACCCGTAGAATATACAAAAGCTCTTGGAGCCCTGATAGCTTTCGAAATTGAAGGATCCGGTGAGCATACTGTAAGACTTAAGTATGCTCCCAAGACATTTACTCTCGGACTCACAATTTCGATATTGTCAACCGCTCTCTTCGTGCTGATAATCATCATTGAGAAGCCTTTGACTGTGGTTCTTTCTAAAATATTCTCTTCGAATGAAGCAGCCGAAAAAGAACAAGATACAGAAGATGATGAACTTGCAAATTCTGAAAACGAAAACGACAATGTAGAATAAGGAGAACTGCGTATGTTTTATTACATTAAAGGTAAACTTGTTCTGAACGAAGATTCTCTTGCCGTGATTGATGCAAACGGTGTTGCTTACGCGATGACTGTCAGCGCAAACACGCAAGCAGCGATTTCCTCAAAATCGTTTAACGGCGAGACAGAGATCACTCTTTTCACCCACTTGTCTGTACGTGAAGACGGCATTGAACTATTTGGATTTAATGGTAAGGATGAACTTCATATGTTCAAGCTTCTGACGTCGGTTTCAGGAATCGGACCCAAGGCCGCAATGTCTTTATTGTCATATATGACTCCCGACGGTATTGCTCTTGCAATTTGTACTGAAGATAAAAGAGCAATATCCAAGGCTCCGGGCATAGGCCCCAAAACAGCCGCAAGAGTTATTCTTGAACTCAAAGATAAAGTACACGGAACTTCCGCAAACATTTCATCGTCCGATATTCAAACCTTTGCCCCCACACAAAGTTCAGGTAAATATGGTGAGGCTATTGATGCTTTGACCGTACTGGGCTTCCATAGAGCAACGGCTGAAGAAGTACTCAAAACCATTGATGTTGCTAATATGGAGCTCGAAGACATTATAAGAGATGCTCTCAAAAAACTTATGAAATAATTTTAGGTATATGAAATGAATGAAGAATTTGATTTCGAAAACCGAATAGTAAACTCTTCTTATATTCCTGCAGAAGACGAATATGACACTTCCTTGCGTCCTCACAGACTTGATGAATATATCGGTCAGGAGAAGGTCAAGGAAAATCTGAAGGTATATATAGAAGCAGCAAAAATGCGTAAAGACACGCTCGATCACGTCTTACTGTATGGCCCTCCCGGCCTCGGAAAGACGACTCTCGCAGCCATAATTGCTGCTGAAATGGGTGTAAATTTGCGCGTAACTTCTGGCCCCGCAATTGAAAAGCAAGGCGATCTTGCCGCACTTCTTACCAATCTGCAGCCCGGCGACGTTCTGTTCATAGATGAAATTCACCGAATGCAAAGATCCGTTGAAGAGATTTTGTATCCCGCAATGGAAGATCACGCCATTGATATTATTATAGGAAAGGGTCCGGCTGCAAGGAGCATCAGAATTGATCTTGCTCCCTTTACCCTTATCGGAGCAACTACGCGCGCCGGTCAGCTTTCGACACCTTTGCGTGACAGATTTGGAGTAATTTCAAGACTTGAGCTT
>JAGBRZ010000165.1 GCA_017632155.1 Clostridia bacterium | reverse complement strand
CGTTTGGAACGTGAAAGAAGAAAACGGAGTGGAAGTATTCGGTGATTATGAAGTTCTCGGAACTACCATTTTAGGCGATGATGTACCCCCTGCCGTAAAGGGAGCAAACATCAAGCTCTTAAACGCTATCGGCGCGGAAGAACTGCGAAAAATGACAATTAAGGTTGCAAGCGCAGACGGCAAAAAACCCAAAAAATCTGACAAAGGAGAAAATCGGATGAACATCACGGATGTGAGAGCCGCATTTCCCGATCTCAAAGTCCTTTGCGTTAAGGGCGAGAACATCTTCGCTCTGAACAGCAAGAACGCGGTCGTTATGACGAGCGCGGAAAAGGATGGAGAGAACGTGATCTGCGGTAAAGTGGTCGAGCTTTCGCTCAACGCATCCGCCGTTGTCGGTGAAGAAACGGTCGAAATTCCCGTCGATAGCATTATCGAAGCGGCGACCGCCGAACTTGCCGATCTGCGGAAGCAGAACAAAGAAGCAACGGAGCAGAAGGACGCCGCGCTGAAAGCTCTTTCCGAAATGCAGAAAGCAGAGAAAGAGCGCAGACTTTCCGAACTCAAGGAAAAAGTCAACGCGCGTGCCGCCGATCTTGAAAAGTGCTTCGGCGTCTGCGTGGAAAGCGAACTTCTCGCCAAACTTACGAGCGAGGAAAACCTCGCAAAATACTGCGAAATGGTTGACGCGGAAGGTAAATACTGCGGTCTGTCTGCGGCTATCAAAGACCTTGACAACGAGTATACCGAAGCGCGCCTTCACAGCGCAAGAATCAAAGCGAACAGCAAAGTGACGTGGGGTACTCTGCGTGACGATGCCGCCGCAGAGAAAACCGATGACTTTGAAAAAGTCATGGAAGAAATCAACTGAAAAGGAGAATAAGACATGGCATTTATTGCGAATACCGCTTTTGAGTTCAAAGTGCCTTCCGATCTGCCCCACGAAGTTCTTGTGTCGGGCAAATTCGGCACTTATTCGGACTCCACCTACTCGGGCGTAGACGCTTCTGCCGGACAGCTTGCGGTTCGTACCGCGCAGACCGCCAACGGCGCTTATGCGGACGCCAAAGACTATCAAGGCAACGCCTATCCCTTTAAAAACATCAACGACTGGATCTTCACCGAAGCGACCTCGGGCGCTGTGACTGGCAAACCGGGCGATCACACCGGGCTTTTTGCCCTTGACGTTTCCGACGTGCAGAAAACGACCGTCGGTAGCAACGTCTACAACGTGGGCGCTGAAACCCTCGGCATCGGCCTTCCTGCGGGCGAGCGCGGCTCTTGGAGAGAGCTCCGCGTCGGGCAGATGTACAAGTTCGGTGCGGGCAACCTTACTACCGCGATCAGCACCAACGCTTACGCAACCGTGTCCTCTCACGGTCTGCTTACCCCCGCCGCCTCCGCACCGACCGACGGCTCTGTGTACTTCATCCTTCGTGGCACCGAACCCTTCAACGCGGGTTCTGTCTACAAGGGTGCGGGTTACATCTATGAGTGCGCTCGCTCCGTTGCGTCGACTTAATCTGACGAAAGGAGAAAATCGAAATGTTGAAACTTAACTCTATCAGCAGAGAAGCGCTTATGTACAAGAGCGCATCCGACGATGCGAACACCAAGTTCGCTCTGAACGGCAAGACGGTTTCCCGCGACAGCATCGTGTCTGCGGGTCGTATCGTGACTTGCGAGCGTGTCGGCAAAATGCTCAACGAGCGCAAGGGTGAGAAGTACATTTCCAAGCTGTCGGACGATACCGATTACAGCACCTTCTCGTCCAACTTCCGCGACAAGAAGTTTGCCTTCTGCGCGGCGCAGGCATACAAGGCGATGGGCAAAGAGTTCGTGTCGCTTGAGGCGGCGCAGGACGATCTGTCGCTCTCTTCCAACCGCACCTTCCTTGAGGCGAACGCCGCTATCGACCGCGACGTTCTTACTCCCCTTGTTTTCCGTGTTTTCGACGACATCACCGCGAACGGTCTGATGAAGTGGGAAAGCGGCAGACTCGGCGACAACAAGGAAATCATCATTCAGTCCAACGACGCCATGATCCTTGAGGACGGCGCTATCGGTACTGGACACTCCGCCCCGATCACCTATCTGTATCAGGACGTTGTGAACCTTATCCCGAAGGCAAAGAAGGGTACGATCTGCGTGAAGTATATGCAGGCGTTCATCAACGGCGACCCCGGTGACTACTACCTCGCCATCATGAACGGCATTTACTCCAACATCTACGGCTACTTCATCAGCACGCTGAACGCGCTCGTAAACAACACGACCTACGTTCCTGCGGCTCTGAAGTCCACCACCTACACGACCGCCAACTTCCTCACCGTCACCAAGCGCCTTGCCGCTGTCAACCGTGTCGGCAGAGAAGATCTCGTTGCGTTCGGCGAAGTCGATGCTCTCGCACAGCTTCTGCCCGTGGACGGAACTGGCGGCGCGATCACGGGTCTCCAGTACGGTCTCGGCGAAGAGTGGTTCAAGAACGGCTACTTGCAGAGAGCGGGCAAGGTTGACGTCGTTGAGGTCAACCCCGTCGTCGTTCCCGGCACGCAGAACTCTGCGATCGCTACTCTCGGAACTGGCTCCAACATCTTCGTCGCTGCGAAGGCAGGACGCGGCTACGCCCCGATCTACGGCGTGTACGCTGACAACTCGCCTATCATGGTGACGATTGATCCTACGGAGTCCGGCGACTTCCGTATGTACATCAATGTGACTGCTTTCTATGACGTGAAAGCCGTCGTCGCTTCCAAGATCGCCATCATCGGCTCGGCTTATCCGTCCAACTGATAACAATTTTGAAATACCCCCTCCCTGCATCAGCGGGGAGGGGGAAACCCCTACAATCGAATACGCATAAAAGAGAAAAACGAAAGAAAAAGAGACTTTTATGGCAACCACTACCGAAAAAACTGCGAAAAGTGCGAATAATACCACGGAAAAAACTGCGAAAAGTGTAAAAAGCACAGCAGAAAAGGCAGAAAAAAAGGAAAAAATGTACACCGAAAGCGAATTGAGCGACATCGTACAGCGCGCAATCGCGGAAGCGCTCAAGAACAGAGCGCAAGACAACAAAATCGTTGTCAACAAGGAAGAAATGGTGACGGTGTACTTCTTCGGCGTTGTTGCGCCGGGATCGAGCGTGCAGTTCGGCACTATCGGCGTGATCCCGAGGGCGGGAACGCCGCTTGACATCTCCAAAAAAGACTTTTTCAAGGGGATGAACCTTTCCGTTTCGCGCCTGCTTGAAACGCGCACGGTCGTTGTCGCGGACGGTCTGACCGACGAAGAGCGGAAGCGCTACGGTCTTGACTATGCAGACGGCGAAGTGCTGACGCAGGACGAATTTTACAACATCGTAAACTACGACACAGACGAACTGGTCGAAAGATACAAGAAACTCTGCGAAGAGCATAAAAAGGTCGTTGTTGACCTTTTTGCAGACGATCTGTTTGAAAAGAACGGCACAAAAGCGACGCTTGAGAAAATCAAGGCGCTCCGCAAAGCATCGAAAAAAGATGCTCCGCACGTCGTGCCGCTTCTCAACTATATGCTCGATCGCCTCGGCAAAAACGCGGCCGAGGACGAAGAATAATCAACCGCTGAAACG
The DNA here is from genome assembly GCA_017632155.1 of Clostridia bacterium. The sequence goes on along the minus strand of JAGBRZ010000165.1, from coordinate 856 downwards.
AGGGAAAGACGGCTATGACCGATATACTGCAAGTGCTTACTCAATACTGCGACGTTTATGTGGATGATGACCGCATGAACGATCTGAAAGCCACGGATTTCCCCTTGTGGGCTTTCCGTATGTGGGCGTATCTGCGCGCGGCGATACCGCAGTTCAATCTGCCGAGCGAAATGCCGACCTATCTTGTTGGCGATAACGGAGAATTTCTCTCCGAGCCGTCTTTTGCCTCTTATCAAGTCACGGTATCGAACGATCAAACGGTTTTCGTTTCTTCCGACTATATCGGATTTGACTATTGCTCTGCGCGCATTGTTTCTGTCGATCAATACGGGGACGTGCAATATCAGCAGACACAATGCGCGTATGACGCGGAGAGCGGCAGCGTAACAATCGATGGCGTTGAGGACGGCGCGGTCGTAGAGTTCGATTTCTACAAAGACGGCGCTTTCGTGCATACTCTTACGCCGGAGATTATGAGCGTTCTCGGACTGTGCTTCGCCTATGTGTGGGAAACCCGATTCATTAACAACTGGCTTTCCAACGTGACGAAGATTGAAGATCAGTCCTTCTACGAACAGAACCGCGCAAACAAAGAGCGCGCGGACAGCGAACGCCTTGAACTGCTCAAATACGAAATGTCAAGCGCGATGCGGCGTCTTGACGAGAATAACGCCTTCCGAAAAATCGTTCTCGGAAAAAAGACGGGATTTTAAGGGAAAAGGAACACGGACAATGGGAAACAAAGAAAAATTTGTCATTACAAAAGAAACGGTGCAGAACGCCAAAACATATATGCCGCTCGACGAGAAATGGAACTATGCGAAAGTGCTTTCGCAGACTTGTCTTGTAGAAGCGG
>JAGBRZ010000164.1 GCA_017632155.1 Clostridia bacterium | reverse complement strand
GAGATAGGCGGTCTGTACAACATCCTCGGCGAGGAGCTCAACATCAAATCTATCACGCACACTCTGAACGGCGTGTATGAAGCGGAGGCGGTATAGTGGCAAGCGGAAGAATAAACGGCAAATGTACCGGCGACGCTGCCGTGCGGTATAACTTTTGGATAGAGTGGGTGTCGGCCGCCTACCCCGCAAACGGGTATTGGCACGTTACGGCGACGGCATATCTGCAGCGGAATGATGGTTATGCGGACTCTGCCTATAATCTCGACATCGCTCCGGGTAATAAAGAAATAAGCGTTGCCGGCACTACCGCGACGGGCACCGTAAAAGGTATTGATACCCGCGATTCAGCAAAGGTGCGAATAGCTCAGATACTCAATGTTGTGGTTCGTCCCGACGCGACCGGATACGCGAGCATAGATGTCTCCGCTTCGTTCCCGCGCGTATCGTCCAACCTCACAGGGGGCTCGGCGGCGAAAAGAATATCGCTCGGCTATATGGATCTCAAACCGCCTGTGTTCTCTCAGCAGCCGGCCGTCGTATCGGTGACGCAGACGAGCGTAACCATACGGCATCAGAGCAGCGACGTGATCGACGGCGTCTCCTACTCCATCGATGGACAGAAGACATGGCGTGCGGCAGATATTCCTGAGTTTACCGTTACCGGGTTGTCGCCGAATACCGGTTACACCATATACACCCGAATCCGCAAGCAGTCAAACCAGCTGACGACCGTGTCTCAGCCGGTCAAGTTCAGGACGCTGCCGATATATGTTGAAGCGATAACGCTCCCCGAAGCTATCGAGATAGATGTCGGGCAGACGATAGAGCTTCCTGCGGCGGTATTGCCGAGCAACGCGAGTATACAGACGCTCAGCGTTACATCAAGCAATCCCGAGATCATATCGGTCAGCGGCACGACCATCACCGGAGTGACCAAAGGCTCGGTAGTCCTGACCGTGTCCGCGACGGACGGCAGCGGGGTTGTTGCGACAACCACCGTGACAACGCTCCGCAGGGTGAGCGGCATATCGATATCGCCGTCTGAGATAGTCCTCGCGAAAGGCTCTGCGGTGGAGATAACGGTCAGCTTTGCGCCGTCCGACGCAGATAACAAAGACGTCACCCTCACGTCAAGCGACCCGACGATCGCGTCGGTGGACGGTATGACCGTAACTGCTGTCGAGAACGGAACGGCCACCATCACAGCGACATCTGCAGACGGCGGGTTTACTGCAACATCCACCATCAGCGTTGTCGGTGATTACACATGGTATGAATACGCGGAACCGCTTGACATCCTCAACAGCGAGGACGTGCAGAAGATCCACGCAAACATGCTCACGATACGGAGTATGCTGCTGGTCAACGGCTACACAGTCGGAGCACTTGAGGACGTGCCTGCGGTGAAAAACGTACCGCTTGCATCGATGAAAGCGTTCCTGCAGAACATCGAATACAATCTCGACAGAATAAGCGACAACGATTGCCGGTCGGTTTATTACATCGGACCCCATGTGATCGGCGGCACGGCACCAGATAAACAGGATATCTGGCGCTGGATCCAGGTCCTGAACGATATGTACAATATGCTGTCCGGCATTATCGGCAAATGGCAGTATGTGCTGTGCGCGGACGGCTATCCCACCATAGACGGTGCAAAATTAATACTACGAGGTGATACAGTTGGCTGATATAACCCTGAACACTACAGCGGAAAAGCTCGAAGCTGCAGCGAACCGACCGATAACGTCAACGCTCTCAGCGGCTTCAAGCGACGACGAGACGCCTACAGCAAAGGCGGCATATGTACTGAACACTCAGGTTGCAGACTCTGTTATGAGTGAAGTTGCGAGCATTGCAGGATATTCAGATCAGAGCATTGTCCGAGCGTCGAACGGTCATTTCTACCCGATCGTACCGGATGCCAGGCACACTATGACGCGCTGGCTTGCTGTTCTCGACGAGAGCGGCAATGAGCTGCCGGGTAAACAGGCGACGTATCAGATTGCGGGCAGCGACTATATAAAATGCCCGCGTTATTTGGGCGTGTATTTTGCGGACACTACCGCGCGCTGTTATCTGTATTTCTACAAGCTCAACGAAAACGGCGAGTTTGTGAATGATTGGAGCGTTCTGCCCAATGCCACCACGAGTCAACAGGTCAAAAACTACCTCAACATAAACAGCATACCCGGTAATATGCTGGAATTCCCCGATGAGACGTATATGCAGATATTCGTTACTGCGGGCGAGGTAAAGCTGTACGGGTGGGACGGCGAGCCGTTCGGTATGCCTCTCAGCTCAGATACCAGCGTACCCGTCAACGACAGTGACTATGAATCGGCGTTTCCTTCCAACGGCTCTGTGGGCGTTACTGTTCCCGGAGCGGCGGAATATGTAATATGCAAAAACGGATATATATCCGCGCTGTTTCCTGTATCGGATAATACCGTGCCCGAAGATTATGCAAAAAAGACGCTGTCTGCATCTTTTGTTAAGCTGCCTTCGGGGTATGACTTCTTCCGAGTTCGTCTATTCCCTGAAAGCGGAGAGACGATTGTCGGAGACGTGTCCGATCTGATCTCGGTTGTTATTCCGAATGTTGCGTCCGAAACACCCGCAGGACGATCCGCTACTGTTATTGATTCGTGCAAAAGGGTGGCAGGAATCAAATGGTCACCAAAAGCAAATGTTTTGGTCAATGCGGAAACCTCCCGCACATTCAAGGCTGGCGTTGTCTATAACGGTCTGCCCTACGGGAGCGAGTGGGAAAAGGCGCATTACGTTGGCTGGCACATATCGCCGCATACGTTCGTGAATGCGGTGAATGACGAGCAGAGCATATTCTACACCGACAAGGTCACCAACGATGCGCCGTATTACGGTCTCGTCTGCTCAGCGTTTGCAACCATGTGTGCAGGCTGGTCATATCCTCAGACCAATGCGGGATTTGTCTATGATCCTGATGTCGATGTGACCAGAGCCTCGCGTCCGCCTATCGGTGACATCTACAGCAATCTGAACGGCGGACATTGTCTCATACCCGAGCGGGTGGATTCGTTTGCAGGCATCACCGCTATCAGCGCGTATGAGAGCGTGACGCCGCTCGCGGTGCGCACCACGCGATACAGCAACATTGCCGATACGGGCGAGGATGTCAGCGGCTATAACGTCAACTATGGCTATGACTACTACAACCGGTACGGCTACGTTGTGGGCAATAAATCCGCCGCGAGCCATATTGCGGCACCGTATGCCGATTTCGACGACGTGACTATCGTCGGCGGCTCAGCTCGACCGCATCGCGGTGACAGATCGGTGTATACCAGCGAGGACGCAGTACTCATCAACATCAAGGACACGACCGCCGCAACCCTCTATCTCGAGAAGGACGGCGGCAGCACGGTTAATATCGGCATAAGCAGCGCAGCACAGATCGACGTTTCCTCAAGTTTGAACGGAGATGGTATTTACTACGTCTACACCGACGCCGGCGATGTGCGCGAATCGTTCGAATACCGCTCGGTTTCGTCTGTTGTATGTACGATAACAAGCGACGGTGTGCCTAGCTTCGATACTGACGATTTCTGGTATGCTGCATGCATAATGAAAGGTCATCCGTTGTTTTCGACGGGTATGATATGCTGCGTACCGTCCGCGGACAACTATTCAGCCTGGGCAAGCGGACCGGCGCGCGTTTCCTCTGCACACGCGGTGTTCAGAAAAGGCACCTACGGCGCATATACCGTGCCTGTGAAAAACGTCTATGTTGAGGGTAGCGGTTCGGACGAGGGTGCCTCTGAGGTTGAGCGCAACTATAACATGCTCGAAAACAAGCCTAAGATCAACGGCGTCACGCTTGCAGGAGATGTTTCGTCGGATGAGCTGGGGCTCACAGGTGGGGATGGTTCGGGCGTTTCCGATCACGCCGATTTAACAGGGCGTGATAAAGCCGACCAGCACCCGGTAAGTGCTATTACTGGCCTTGAAAAACGACTTCTGCGACCGGGCATAAACCTCCTGCACAACGCAGACTGGGCTTATTCGCTCGTCAACCAGCGAGGCCACAGCGGCGAAGTGTCAGGCGCATACTGCATTGACAGATGGATAGGAAACGGAACTGTAACGCCTGTTGCAGGTAAGTATGTTTCATTAGCTAAAAACACCACAATGACACAGCGAATGGAGATACTTCCTGCCGCTTTAGGCGATAAACAGCTTTGTTTTTCAATCGACATAGACGGAGAGATTCAAAGCGTTCCGATTGTGTTTCCGTCAGTCGGAAGTGTTTATTCTAACGGAATATCGCTTGATGGGTGCGATGTTGAGCTTGGATATATTGAGACTTCTGGAACATCAATCTGCAATGTTCAGTCAACATCTATTCCCTATCTGAAAATTACGCCTACAGCTGACATAAATGTAAAAAGACCTTTCCTTGAGTTTGGCAAAGTGTCGCACATGGTAGAAACGCCGCCGAATGATTACGGAAAAATGCTGGTAACTTGTCTAAGATATTACATAGTATTACCAAGATATAGTACCGCTGCGATTTCGCCATATCATCTTTATAGCAAGGCGATGGCGTTCCCTGTTCCAATGCGCGCAAAGCCCACTGTCGTCACATCAAATCCCCACTCTAAAAATACAGGTATTATAGCAGAGTGGAGTGATAACGGCGGCTGGGTTGACTTTTCCAACGTTAATATCGCTGATTTGACAGATAAAAGCTGCTCCGTAGTGAGTAATTCGGCAAGCTTTATAACTGGCAAGGAGTATACGTGGACGGCGACTGCCGACGCGGAACTGTGAGGAGGTTTACCACATGTCAAAAGTCTATATAAAAATCAATTCACAAAACCTCATTACCGCCGTTAACAGCTCTGCATTTCTTACCGATATTACAGACTGGATTTTTATTGACGAAGGCGAAGGCGACAGATACACCCACGCACAAAGCAATTACTTCCCATTGCCCATCGTAACCGATGGTGGTGCACTTCGATATAAATATCTTGGCGACAGAAAGTGTGTAGAACGTACAGAGGAAGAGATCGCCGTTGATGAACAGTGTGAACAACAGGCACAGCCCACAGATAAAGAACGCATTGAAGCCCTTGAGGCGGCAATGCTCGAAATGATAACCGGAGGTCTGACATGATTAAATTTCTCATAACACAGATTCGTCTCGGGAAAATCACACTCGATCAGATTCGCGACAATCGCAACACATCCATATATTATGACGCTGTGAAAGCAGCACTTGAGGAGGTAGAAATAACATGGCAAAAATCTATGTAGGCGTCGGGCACGGCGGTCCTGATCCGGGTGCAGTGTCCGGCAATCACAGAGAATCACTTTATGCGCTGGACATTGCATCTGCGTGCACCGCTGAGCTCAGGCGGCATGGCATGCTTGTCCTGCAGAGCCGTACATCGGACGTTGCCGAATCAGCGGCAGCAAAGATAGCCGAGTGCAACGCGTATGCGCCCGACCTTGCGCTTGATATTCATTTGAATGCGGGCGGCGGTGACGGCTTAGAGGTATATCACGCAGGCAATGGCGGCAAGGGTAAAGACCTTGCACAGAGCATCGAAACCGCTGTCAAAGCCATTGGACAGAACAGCAGGGGTATAAAGACGAAGTTCGAAAACGGGAGAATCTATTTCGGCATCATCCGTCAGACCAACTGCCCCGCCGTGCTGGTCGAGTGTGCGTTCATCGACTCCGATGATGTTAAGGCGGTCGACACCCTTGCAGAGCGGCAGGATATGGGACGAGCCATTGCGCACGGTGTGCTTGCATTCCTCGGTGTTGCCGTCAAACTGCAGACATCGTCTAAGGCTTCGGAAATTGCCAAGCGTGTCGCAGTATATCTCCCTCAGCTGCAGAGAGGCTGTACAGGGGATACCGTAAAAGCAATGCAGCGTCTTCTCATCGGCAACGGCATCTCCTGCGGCGATGCAGGCGCAGACGGCGATTTCGGCAGCGGCACGCTCGCGGCAGTGAAGAAATTCCAGCTCATCCGTAATCTGACCGTCGACGGTATTGTCGGTGCGAAAACATGGGCAGCATTGCTCGGATAGGAGGTGTATGCATAATGTTTCTCAAACTCGGATCTCTCGACCTGTGGGACATCGTCCGCTGGCTCGGTGCGTCTCTCGCTGCGTGTGCTACCTACATATTCGGCGGTGCTGATAAGTGGCTGCTCGGTCTGCTAATCGTAGTCATTATTGACTACTTCTCGGGTGTGATCGCCGCAGCACTTGCACACGAGCTGTCCAGTAAAAAGGGCTTTGCCGGCATTCTCAAGAAGGTACTCATCTTCTGCATCGTCGCCGTCGCGCACATCGTCGACACCGCCACCGATGCAGGCGGTGTACTTCGTGCTCTGACCATCGGTTTTCTGCTTGCGAATGAATGCATATCCGTGCTCGAAAACGCAGGACGCTGTGGTGTGCCTTTGCCGCAAAAGCTGCTCACCGTCCTCGAACAGCTGAGAGCGGACGCTCAGCATAGCGACGAGGATAAAACGAATACTGATAACTAATACCAATGCCCGGCATCTCTGTTCATGCTTTGATGTCGGGCGTGTTTTGTGCAGTATGGCTTCCAAATTTAATGCATACCTATCGCATACATAAGTCGAAGAAACCGCATGAAATCAGCGTTTTTTGATGTATGGCATTCAAGAGGTAAGGGGTTCGATCCCCCTCATCTCCACCAGAAGAAAAGCTCACAAATCGCATGGTTGTGCGGTCTGTGAGCTTTTTGTTTTGTGTTTAAAATTGTGAAAAATTGAGCTTCGGATTGCAAAATTCGGGTTTACTGCATACGCTACTACATACAGTTTTACAGCTGATTTGTTATTTTCTCGAGGTCAGAAACGTCGACGTCCTGATAATAACGGAGCATCTCTTCCGATGTGTGCCCGATCAGAGCGAGCTTGTCCTTACTGGGGGCGTCGACTCGCTTCATCAGAGTGGCGAACGTGTGCCTGCAGGTGTGCGGTGTGTATTTGTGGCGCTTTACGCCTCCACCAACTTCAACTATAGGGTTATCAATGCCGGCAGCCTTCAGAACCGGATAAAACGCTTTCTCAGTAAAATCTTTCAGAGACCATTGTCTGCCGCGGTCGTCGCAAAACACAGTGCCCTCTGTTCTTGCCCCGACTATCTTCGTGACATACGGCTGAATTTTGTTCGATATGGTAACGGTTCGGTTAGTGCCAGCGGTGGTCTTACCGCCGCCCACGAAGCATTTTTTCGCTTCGTTATATCGGGAAACATCGAGCGAAAGGAACTCCGACGGTCTGAATCCGAGATATATCATACAGTACACGTAATCGGCATAGCGTATTTTGTTCAGAATTACCCTTATTTGCTCGATTTGACTTTCGGTGAAAGATTCCCTTTCTACAGCTCCGTCGCCGCTTACACGCAAATACTCAGCTAAATTAAGACCGCTCGGAACCGCACTTCTCGGTATGCCGTATTTGTACACCAAGCCACACACGGCTTTCATGTTCTGCTGAGTGCGCTTTCCTTTACCGCAGTTATCGACACAATCTTGCAGATCGTCTATGTCGATGTCTTCCATACGCTCGTGCCATACCGGCATGAAGTACTTGAAAGCGGATTTATAGCAGTCCATTGTGGATTTGCTTTTGTTGTGTGTGGGCAGCCAGTTGTCATATAGCTCTTTAAACGTGATAGCCGCTCGCTTTTTCTTTGATGCCTCCGGCTCAAGACTGAGCAAGGGGAGCGCTGCGACGGCGTCTTTCTTCTTGTCGAAACTTCTGCTGATGGTCTTACGCTTTACTTTGCCGTTCTCGTCGGCATACATACGAAGTGTCACAGTTGCTCGGTACTTGCCATTCGGCAGCTTGTAGACGGTTCCTTGACCGTTTCCTCGAGTTCTCCTCCGTTGCTCGGTTACCTGCTTTTTACCGCAGTACAGACAGAACACGGATTCTATGGGAATCGGCTTGTCGCATCTTCGGCAGCGGGGAATGTTCTCCATTTAAAATAGCCCTCCTTCTTGACAAAGAGGGCATAGCAATGCTAAGATATAGCTGTCCGTCCAAGACACTGCCATACCCTCGTGGTGTGGTACCCCGTGCCCTGCGCCAACAGGGTGCGGGGATTTTTTATTTGATTGCTGAGTGAATGAGACTGCATCGACCGAGCTTATCCGTGTTGCACCTTTACTGCGCTGCTCATCGATAACAGCTGTGCAGTTTTCATTCAGAGCCCTTTTCTATAGGGCGGCTATCCACATAGCAGCTGTCGGGGCAGAGATCGACCTTATTGCTCCACACGACATTGCTGTCTACCGCAGGATCGATATCCCAAGCAACGCAATGGCAATCGTCCAAATACACACGGCAAAAGTTTGCTATGTCACGGAAAGGTGAGAAGACGGTGCCGGGTTGCAGGAGCGGAGCAACATCATACAAACGAACCTCGCCGTTATCAAAAGTGAGCGTCAGTGTAAAATCCTCGTTCGGGACTACGTTTGTGATTTGTCTTCGACCAGCGGCGAAGTATTCCGCCGTTTTCTGGTCACATCCCTTTGAGAGGAAGTATTCTACGCTTTGGTTCATGGTGTCACATCCTTTCCAATAAGTGGTGGTTGCTTATCTCAGAGGCTCGATTTCAAACAACTCTTGATTCCTTGTAGCCAGTGACCAGTTTTCCAGAAGCTGGTCCTGTCTGAGTGCTGCCCAACCGAGAAGCATCTTGAGCTGTTTGCTGGGGAAATTGCCTCTCAGGACTTCCAGATCATTGATTGAAATGAGAACCTCTTCTCCGCCATAGTATGCGTGAAAGTGAGGCGGCATATGATCCGCCCAATACATTGTGATTTTTATTCCTCTGAACATTGAAATTGTCGGCATAATTTCCATCTCCTTTGCTGTGAGGTACAAAATGCACCCCACCCACTTAGCCGTCTGAGCGTTCGCACCGCTCGAGCGTTTTTTTTATGAGTAGAGTTCTGCAATTGAATTTCCAGTAAAATAACTATATACTTTGTCGTTAATCCTACTAAAATTATAGTTTGTAATGTAATATAAATCACTATCTTTGTGAAGTATAGATGCTTTAGCCATAAGCTCGCTTATGTTAAAACACGATGAGTAATCGCTTGCAGTTGCTAAATTAAATTCGTTGATTATTGGTATCGGACATAGTGTGTTGCGAGCGAAACAATTAGCTTCTTTGTTTGAAATATCGTCATCGCAAAAATGGTTTAGTCGAATGTGCCCTAGCTCATGTGCCAAAGTGAATCTAATTGTCGAATGGCTTTTTCGCTCGTTATAAACAACAAGAAAATTGCTGTTCTCGTGAGAAGAGCGTATGGTGAAGCCGTGCTCGCTAGGAGCTATATCCAAAAAATTTTTGAACGATAAATGCATTGTAGCTGCATATTCGGAATAGGTTATAAGTTTGATGTTCTTACAACTGTGCAGTATATGAAATATATCAATCACTGGAAAAGTAGTTGTTGATTCATATAAAACTTCGTATGCAGCGTTTGTTGCAAGGCTGTAGTTTGGGCGATCTTTCATCAAGAGCCTCCCCAAGTATCCCCGAAAATAGTTTTTGCTACATCTAAAAGTTTTTTTCTATCTTCGGGAGAAAGATTGCGTGCGTTGCGATTGAGAATAATCAAGCTTTCATCAGTATCTACGTTTTCACCACCAACTAAGTAGTTCATGTCGACGTTAAAAAAATCTGCAATAGCCTCAAGGGTTTCGAAATCTGGTTCACGAGAACCTAATTCGTACATACTAATGGCGCTTCGAGAAACACCAATTCTCTCAGCAAGTTGCGGTTGCGTTAAATTCATCGATTGTCGCAAAGTTTTCAATCGTATAGCGAATACACTCATTTTAACACCTCCAACATGATAATACCACGATTCGTGAAGAAAATCAAGAAAAATATTCACGAATCGTATTGACAAGTGCGGAAGAATGTTGTAATATACAAATGACGCCACGATATGTGACAGGAGGTGATGTTATGAACGGGAAGAGAATAGGAGAAAAATTAGTAGCATTGCGAGGCGAGCGAACGCAGGCAGAGGTAGCAACTGCTGTTGGAATAAGCACTTCGGCTCTTGCTATGTATGAAACTGGTCATAGGATTCCGAGAGACGAGATCAAATTGAAGCTGGCTGTTTTCTACTCTACAACCGTGCAGGTTTTATTTTTTGAAGATTGACGCCACGATAAGTGGCAGAAAGGAAGCGTAATGAACACAATAAAAATTTACGAGAACAAGGATTTCGGTGAAATCCGAACAATTGAAGAGAACGGCAAAGTGCTGTTCTGTGGTTCTGATGTTGCAAAAGCGCTTGGCTATGCAATTCCTACCAAGGCGGTAAACACTCATTGTAAAGGGGTTTCCAAAATGGAAGTCCCTACAAATGGCGGTGTACAGAGCTTGCTTTTCATCACAGAGGGCGATATGTACCGACTTATCGCTCACAGCAAACTCGAATCTGCTGAAAGATTTGAAAGCTGGGTGTTTGATGAAGTACTCCCCAGTATCCGCAAGCATGGCGCATACATGACGCCCGAAACGCTTGAGGCGGCAATCCTTAATCCTGACACAATGATTCAGCTTTGTCAGGCACTCAAGGACGAGCAGAACAAGAACCGACAGCTTCAAGCTATTAATTCTGCGCTGACGGTGGACAAGGCTATCATGCAGCCGAAAGCAGATTACTTTGACGAGCTCGTTGACCGCAATCTGCTCACTAATTTCCGCGAGACGGCAAAGCAGCTCGGTATCAAGCAAGGCCAGTTCGTCAACTGGTTGCTTGAGCACAAGTACATCTATCGTGATAAGCGAGGCAAGCTTTTGCCTTACGCAGGTAAAGGTGATGACCTGTTTGAAATCCGAGAGTGCTTCAACGACAAGACCAAATGGAGCGGCACTCAGACGCTTATCACGCCCAAGGGTCGAGAGACGTTCAGACTTTTGCTCGAGGTCAAAACCGCATAGAGAGGAGGAATCATCATGACATTGGCAGATATCGAGAAGATGACCTGCGAAGTCCTTACAGCCGAGCAGATCGCGCCGATACTGCAAGCTGACCCGCACGGCATACGCTTGCAGGCGCACGACAACCCGGAGCGTCTCGGATTTCGAGTTATCGTAATGGGAAGCCGAGTGAAAATTCCACGCTTGGCGTTCCTGCAGTTCATGAAGGGCGAGGAGGTAACCACATGACAGAACAACAGCTTATCACATGGGCACGCTCGCTCAGCGGCTGGCAGGTGCTCGGATACACGGCAATCTTCGCCCTTGGCTACATCGCCGCCGTCGCCATCGTCGCCGCCCTGAGCGCTCTGCTCCCGACAGGCGAGGATGAATACATAGAGGGTATCGAGGAGGGAGGTGAGAGAGATGGGTAAACACGTTAAGTGGACGGATGAGATGAAGCATACACTCATTCGGCTGTATCAGGATGGTCTTCCGCTGGTTGAAATATCCGAGCGACTGGGAGTTCCTTACGAGGCGGTTAACAGCGCACTCAGATGTGCAAGGAAAGGTACATGGGGTGCGGAGTACAAAATTGAGCCTCGCACCAATAGCCGCTTGACACAGACCAACAGCGAAGCACTGGCACAGGGCATGACGTACGGTCAGCTACAGGCAAAGAAGATGTGCGAGGCGCAAAAGAGAGCCGCACCGCTGATGCCTGCGCCCGAGCCGAGTGTCGAAGTCGTTGAGTCCGGACCCGAGCCGCAGGAGCTGACAGTCATGCCGACTGATACGCCGATAGACATGGTCGGTGCAGTTGATGTACTTACTGCTTGTGCGCAGATGTTTGGCTGTGACAAGCTGCTCGAGATCAGAGGATCCGCGACGCTCGACCGAGCAGGTATAACGTTTGCACACGGAGATCGAGTGTACATTCTGTCGGTTCGCAATATAGACACCGAGGAATAGCAAAAGCCGCCTGCGAGAATACCAGTCTCGACAAGCGGCAAAAGAAAAGATGTTAGGCTTATTATAAGCCAGGAAGGACGAAAAGTCAATGTATATCAAAATAACGCCGAATGAATCGGTTGAAATCAAAGAAATCCCTGCCGGAGCGGATATGCTTCGTCTGATGCAGAGCGAGGTCGGGGGAAATATCGAGACGCTGGGAGCAGGATATCTGGACAGCTTTCTGAGCGTTATCGTTCCCGGAATCATAATGATAGTCAACGAAGAGGACGAGATCAAGGAGCTCGACTACAACCTTGAGGCGACTGAGTGCCTCGCAGACGGTTTGGACTACATCGTCGGTGATGCGCTGTTCTTCAAGCGTGGCGAGAACGAATACGGCGAGCAGGATATCGTCGGTCTGACTGCAGAGGAAGCTGACAGCCTGTACAAGTGGCTGACCATGTGAAAGGAGAAAGAATCAATGACAAAAATCGCAAGTCTGGAAATCGAAAATGTCAAGCGTGTAAAGGCCGTAGCACTTGAGCCGTCGCAGAATGGTCTGACGGTAATCGGCGGCCGCAACGGTCAGGGCAAGACCTCAGTACTCGACAGTATAGCGTGGGCACTCGGCGGCGATAAGTACCGCCCGTCAAATGCTCAGCGTGAGGGTTCGGTCCTTCCGCCTATGCTTCGTATCGAGCTTTCCAACGGTCTTGTCGTAGAGCGTAAGGGAAAGAATAGCGACCTCAAAGTCATCGACACAAACGGAAACAGAGCAGGTCAGACGCTGCTTAATGAGTTCGTCGAGCAGTTTGCGCTGGATCTGCCTCGCTTCATGCAGGCATCGAACAAGGATAAAGCTCGAACGCTCCTGCAGATCATCGGTATCGGTGATGCTCTGTATGAGATGGACCAGCAGGAAGCGCTGCTCTATAATCAGCGCCATGCTATCGGTCAGATAGCTGACCAAAAGGAAAAGTTCGCAGCTGAGATGACCGAATATTCCGATGTGCCGAAAGAGCCCGTGTCCGCTTCGGAACTCATCAGACAGCAGCAGGAGATCCTTGCCCGTAACGGTATGCGCCAGCAGTGGAAGCGTGAGCAGGATCAGATCCACGCAGGTATCATGCGTCTGCAGGACGAGATTGAATCTACGGAGTGCCGTCTGCGTGATCTTCGACAGCAGCTTGCGGAGTGGAACGCAAAGGATCTCGCCGCACAGAAGAGCCCTGCGGAAATGCAGATGGAGTCCACCGAAGAGCTTGAGCGAAATATAGCCGAGATCGAGGCAATCAACATCAAGATCCGTTCAAACCTTGATAAGGAAAAAGCGGAAGAGGATGCCAAAGCCTATCGAGAAAAGTATGACTCGCTCACAGCTCAGATTGAAAATATCCGAAGCGACCGCATGAAGCTGCTCGACAGCGCAGATCTTCCTCTGCAGGGATTGTCCGTTGCAGATGGCGAGCTCATCTATAACGGTGCTAAGTGGGATTGTATGTCAGGCGCAGATCAGCTGCGTGTAGCAACCGCTATTGTCCGCAAGTTGAATCCGAAATGTGGATTCGTGCTCATCGACAAGCTTGAGCAGATGGATTCTGATACACTGCGGGAGTTCGGTGCATGGCTTGAGTCTGAGGGGCTGCAGGCTATTGCGACCAGAGTGAGCACAGGCGAGGAGTGCAGCATCATTATCGAAGACGGTTATGTTGCTGCGTCTGAGCCGAGCATCGAACAGCCGAAGGGAGGATATTGGTCGTGAACATAAGCTCAGGTAAGATCCTCAGTGCGCAGAAAGTCGTTGTGTACGGGCCCGAAGGAATCGGTAAATCGACCTTTGCTGCGCAGTTCCCCGACCCGTTATTCATCGATACGGAGGGGACCACAAAGCACATAGACGTGCGCAGATTTGATAAGCCGTCAAGTTGGCAGATGCTCCTCGAACAAGTCAGATACGTTATCAATACTAAGAAACTGTGCGGCACTCTCATCATTGATACCGCCGACTGGGCGGAGCTGCTATGTACAAATGACGTCCTTGCTCGGTATAAGAAAAGCGGTGTAGAAGATTTCGGTTACGGCAAAGGTTATGTGTATGTAGCTGAAGAGTTCGGAAGACTTTTGAATCTGCTTGAAGAGGTAATCAGCTCAGGTGTCAACGTAGTGCTTACGGCTCACGCAAAGCTCAATAAATTCGAACAGCCCGACGAGATGGGATCATACGACCGCTGGGAGATGAAACTGAGCAAACAGGTCAGACCGCTTGTGAAAGAATGGGCGGATATGATCCTCTTCGCCAATTACAAGACTATTGTGGTCAAGGATGGCACGGGAGACAATGCAAAGGCGAAGGCTCAAGGCGGTCGCAGGATGATGTACACAGCGCATCATCCGTGCTGGGATGCAAAGAACCGACACGGTCTTGCAGACGAACTTTCCTTTGATTACAAGGAAATAGCACCCTGCATTCCGAATATGAACACAGCATCTTCGGCACCCGCTGCTGCAACTACGGATCCTCCGAAAACAAGTACCGATACAGCACCTACCGTCGAGCAGGCGGCACCTCCGATCACAGTCTCGGATAAGCTGCCGAAAGCACTTCGTGACCTCATGATCGAATATCAGGTGACAGAACAAGAGATTCAGCTCGTTGTAGCAAACTTCGGCTATTTCCCGATAGAAACACCGATAGAGAATTACGGGGATGACTTCATCAATGGTGCCCTGATCGCCGGATGGTCTCAGCTGTACCCCAAGATAGTATCCAATCGTGATTTACCGTTTGATTAATAGAAAGGAGAAATGAACATGAACAACCAGTATGAAACAGTTAACGAGAGCAGAGGACTTGAGTGGGATGACGTCATAAAGAATGACGGCAGCGACTACGAGCCCATGCCCGAGGGAGATTACGATTTCGTTGTAACGAAATTTGAGCGCAGTCGCTCTGCCGGCAAAGGCAAACTCCCGCCCTGCAACATGGCGGCACTCACTCTGCGCATTGAGTCACCCGAACGCTCCTCAACCGTGACGGACAACCTTGTCCTGCATACGTTACTCGAGTGGAAGATCAGTTCCTTCTTCCGTTCTATCGGTCAGAAGAAACACGGGGAAGAGCTCAGACCGAAATGGAATGAAGTTGTCGGCGCAAGGGGAAGGTGTCATGTGTATGTTGATAAGTACACCGGCGACAACGGTAAGGAGTATGTCAGCAATAAGGTCGACAAATATCTCGACCCCGAAGACGTACCTGCCGCACCCACTGCCGAGCCTAAGAGGTATTGGTGATGGCTGCGCCGATGCAGCTCAGACCGTACCAGCAGGAAGCAAAATCTGCCGTATTTCAGCAGTGGGAGGACGGTAACAGCAAAACGCTACTCGTTCTCCCGACAGGCTGCGGTAAGACCATAGTATTCGCCAAAATCGCAGAGGACTGCGTAAAGAGCGGAGAGCGTGTATTAATACTTGCGCACCGAGGCGAATTGCTTGAGCAGGCTGCAGACAAAATACAAAAAGCGTGCGGACTTGGCTGCTCTGTCGAAAAGGCGGAGCAGTCTTGCATCGGCAGCTGGTATCGGATTACTGTCGGCAGTGTTCAAAGCCTGATGAGAGAAAAACGTCTGAGCCAATTCAATCCAAATTATTTCGACAAGATCATAATCGACGAAGCGCATCATTGCCTGTCTGATGGATATCAGCGAGTGCTCAGCTATTTCAGTGCAGCTGATGTTCTCGGCGTCACGGCAACGCCCGATCGTGGTGATATGCGCAACCTCGGGCAGTACTTCGACAGCCTCGCATACGAGTATACGCTGCCGAAAGCTATAAAAGAAGGTTATCTCTGTCCCATAAAAGCATTGACCATTCCGCTGCAGCTCGACTTGACAGGAGTTTCCGTGCAGTCAGGCGATTTCAGAGCGGCGGACATCGACACTGCGCTTGATCCGTACCTCTATCAGATAGCTGACGAGATGCTCGAGCATTGCGCAGATCGTAAAACAGTTGTTTTTCTTCCGCTTATCAAGACCTCACAGAAATTCAAAGATATCCTCAACAGTAAAGGCTTCCGAGCAGCTGAGGTAAACGGCAATAGTTCCGATCGTGCGGAGATCCTCGCCGACTTCGATGCCGGCAAATACAACGTCCTTTGCAACTCTATGCTGCTGACCGAGGGATGGGACTGCCCGACGGTAGATTGTGTTATCGTTCTGCGTCCGACGAAGATCAGAAGTTTGTACAGCCAGATGGTGGGTCGAGGCACGCGCCTCGCGGCCGGTAAGACTGAGCTGTTACTTCTCGACTTCCTGTGGCACTCCGAACGACACGAGCTGTGCCGTCCTGCCTGTCTAATTGCAGAGAATGACGAAGTTGCAAGGCAGATGACCGAGAACATTGCTGCTGCAGGCTGTCCGGTTGATATCGAGGAAGCTGAGGAAAAGGCTGCAAGCGATGTTGTCGCTCAACGTGAAGAGGCTCTTGCAAAGCAGCTATCTGAAATGAAGAACCGTAAGCGCAAGCTCGTGGATCCCCTGCAGTTTGAAATGTCCATACAGGCAGAGGATCTGTCGGGATATGTTCCGTCGTTCGGATGGGAGATGTCCCCGCCCAGCGAGAATCAGCGTGCTACCCTCGAGAAGCTAGGCATATTCCCCGACGAGATCGATAATGCGGGTAAGGCTGCATTGCTGCTTGATAGACTTGACAAGCGCCGCAGAGAAGGTCTGACCACACCGAAGCAGATTCGTTTTCTTGAGGCAAAGGGTTTTGCACACGTCGGCGAATGGTCATTCGAATCAGCTCGCAAACTCATTGATCGCATTGAGGCAAACGGCTGGCGAGTCCCCTACGACATAAACCCTGTGGAATACATTGGAGTGTAATGTTTTATGATCGACTATATCGAACTGCTGAAATTCATAGACCCTGCTGCACTATCGTATCAGGAATGGGTCAATGTAGGTATGGCTCTGCATCATGAGGGAGTGTCGGTCGACGTTTGGGAGCAATGGTCTGCGTCCGACGTCGGCAGATATCATGCGGGAGAGTGTTACACAAAATGGAACAGCTTCAACGGAAGCGCTTCCCCCGTCACCGGCGGCACGCTCGTTCAGCTTGCGAAGCAGGGCGGATGGAGACCGCACGAAGATCGTGAGCTCGAATGGGACGACATCATTCAGGACGATTACGTTATCGTCGATCAGAACTGGATTGAAAAACGTGAGCTGAAAGCTCCGCGAAAATGGGATCCGGTAAAGCAGCTCATCACTTATCTCGAAACGCTGTACGATTCTGATGAGAACGTCGGCTATGTGACCCGCAGCACAAAGGGTGATAACGGCAAATATAACCCGACGAAGGGGTGCTATGACAGGACCGCAGGTCAGCTCATCGAGCAGTTGAGCAAATGCGATGGTGATATCGGTAAGGTACTGGGTGATTATAACCCGGAGGTCGGTGCGTGGATCCGTTTCAATCCGCTCGACGGCAAGGGCGTGAAGAATGACAATGTCGCTGATTATCGGTATGCGCTTGTCGAATCCGATTCGGTCGATATCGAAACTCAGAACGCTATCGTTCGCGAGCTTGAGCTGCCGATCGCCTGCCTTGTGCATTCGGGCAATAAGTCACTTCATGCCATCGTAAAGGTGGAAGCACAAAACTACGAGGAATATCGCAAGCGCGTTGATTACCTGTATAACATCTGCCAGAAGAACGGGCTTGAGATGGATACGCAAAATCGCAATCCGTCTCGATTATCCCGTATGCCCGGCGTAACACGCGCCGGACAGAAGCAATATCTCATCGACACGAATATCGGCAAATCTTCATGGTCTGAATGGGTTGAGTGGATCGAGGATCTTAATGACGATTTGCCGGATATCATGACAGAACGAGAAGATAATGATTTGCCGCCGCTTTCACCGTCTCTTGTCGATGGCGTACTGCGGCAAGGTCATAAGATGTTAATTGTTGGTCCATCGAAAGCGGGCAAATCTTTTGCGCTTATCGAGCTTGCGATATGTATCGCGGAGGGAAAACAATGGCTTGGTTTTTCTTGTGCACAAGGAAAAGTTCTCTACGTGAATTTGGAACTCGATGACGCTTCGTGTGAGCATCGTTTCCATGACGTAAGATGTGCATTAAATATACCTAAACGGCATAAAGTGGATATTTGGAACTTACGAGGTCATTCTCTTCCTATGGACAAACTTGCGCCGAAGCTTATCCGACGTGCGGCAAAGAAGAACTACATCGCTATCATCATCGACCCAATATACAAGGTTATTACCGGCGATGAGAACAGCGCAGATCAGATGGCTAAATTCTGTAATCAGTTCGATAAAGTGTGCACCGAGCTTGGATGTGCAGTCATCTACTGCCACCATCATTCTAAAGGTGCACAGGGAGGTAAGCGCAGCATGGACAGAGCGTCAGGATCAGGCGTGTTTGCACGAGATCCCGATGCAATCCTTGACCTACTCGAGCTTGAGGTACCTGAATCGGTCATTAAGCAAGAAGAGAATCGGAGAACCTGTACTGTGTGTTTGCAATGGCTCGAGCGATTCGACAAGACTGCCGCAGATGACCTGTCGCCTGATGACAAGCTGAGTGCTGCCGAAATGCTCGGAATCTGCCGCAAAACGCTCTCTGCGGCTTCATTTGATTTGATGCTATCCGATATCAACAAGGCGAAGAAAACAGCAGGAGCACGTACAGCGTGGAGAATAGAGGGTACTCTCCGTGAATACCCGAAGTTTGCACCGGTGAATATGTGGTTCGACTATCCGATACACGTTCTTGACGATAACAATATCCTCAACGATGTGCAGGCGAATGGCAATGAATTTCAGCAATTCAAAAGATCAAAGAAGGAATCGGGAAGGCCGAGTAAGATAGAGTGCTTCAGAACGACGTTTGCGAATCTGTCTTCGTTCAGCGGGTCAGATTCAGTCAAAGTGACGGAGCTTGCTGAGTCGATGAATGTCAGCCCGGAAACGATCAAGAACTATATCAAACAGTTACCTGATGAATTTGAGCGCGATAATGGGTTCGTCACAAGGGTACAAAAAAGTACAAATAATTAATTTTTGTGGGGGTACAAAAAAGTGCAAAAAAGTACAAAAAATAAAAATCCTATGGGTACAAAAAAAGGGGTACAAAAAACCCCCTATTATAATAGGGGGTTTTTTGTAGTACCCATTTTTGGCACCCACCCATCGCGCGAGAGAGGAGAGAGAAAAAATGGACGGACAAAATGAAATGATTTTTTTGGGGTACTGCCCGATGCAAAATATGCTGCCGTGTCTTGGAGAGCACTGCTCATGGTTCGATGAGGTAAGTCGTGAGTGCGCAGTTTTGAGTATTGCCGATTCGCTGTCAGAACATAACGAGCGTCACTCAAAGAAGGGTGAATGATGATAACGCAATTTTTCATGGCAATGATTCCGCCAACAGTGACTGCACAGGAGCACGCTGTCAGTGTGGTAAAGGGTAAGCCGGTCTTCTACGAGCCTGCAGAACTTGCGGACGCCAGGGCGAAGATCACTGCACACCTTTCGAAGCACGTTCCGGTGAAACCGTACATCCGAGGAGTGCGTCTGACGGTCAAGTGGTGTTTTCCACTCACAGGTAAACATGTTGACGGCGAGTACAAGACTACCAAGCCTGATACAGACAATCTCAACAAGCTGCTCAAGGACTGCATGACTCTAGTCGGCTTTTGGAAAGACGACGCTTTAGTCGCCAGTGAAATCATTGAGAAGTTCTGGGCGACCGTGCCGGGGATCTTTATTCGCATAGAGGAGCTTTGATATGGAACTCTCGGAAGTGAAGTGTGCGTTGAGCCGCAGAGTGTATATCGATCTGGACGACGGCGAGCATGAGTACATATTCAACGGCTGTACTATCAGACTTGGGGCGAAAGGCGAATACGTCTATTCAGCCGAGCTACAAGATGTAAAACAGCCGAGGTCCGTGCTCATAGCCGATCTGGAGAAAGTAAGAACGACAAGGAGGACAAGATGAAAGCTCATTACAATCCGCTGACTAAAGATCAGCAAACAATGGCCACAAGATATGTACGTCGGCAGACACAGGAATACATCGATATGAATCGGAATTATATCGTGTTCCGCTTCATGGGAAATATCTGCATGAGCCTTAATGAGCGACACGGATTCGGTCGGCGCAGATTATGTGAGCTTGTTGCAATGTGGATGGCCAATTTTAACCAGATGGCCTCGTGGAAGGACGACGCAGACGATCTGCTGATATTGAACCTGCGCAGGATCCACATGGACGAGCTTGCGGATGCGCTGCAGGGAGAAGTCAATAAACTGAGGGAGAGTGAAAATGATGCGTGACGAGGTAAGACTTATCCAGAATAAAGACGGAAAATTCGAACTGTATGAGCCGTATGCAACGGTCGACTATATGACCGAGGAAGACTACAAGTTTGTGGAAGCTGCGGTTCAGAAGCAGACCCCGCAGAGACCTGCAAAGCCGGGACGGTACAGCGTATGCCCGAGCTGTAACAGATTTGTCTTTCAGCATGAGCGGACGCACGGAAATCTCGATATCCCGTTCTGCAAATGGTGCGGGCAGGCTTTGGATTGGAGCGAGCATGTGCAGCGTGACTGCGATACCTGCGTTTATAACCCGCCGAGCAGCTTAGACGGAAAGCCGTGCACGCAATGCGGTGATAATTTCTTGTGTTGGCGAGAGATGGAAAGCGAGGTGCAGGGAGGATGAACAGATTAACCCATGAACGATGTAACGGCATCAAAAGCGGGTACTGGTCAGCAGCCAAGAAGGACGAGCTGGTAGAGCGGCTGGCTATGTACGAAAACACAGGACTTACGCCCGAAGAGTGTCGGCTGCGTCTTGACCCGACCGATGATGACTTTCAGTCTGTGCTGATCTGCGCGGAACGGTACGCCTGCGGCAGACGGACGTATATGCCGGGCGTGATTATTGGCTACATTACGCCGTTGCTTCCTGTTCTATCGGATAGAACACTGGCGGCGTTGCTGCGTGACCTCAACGAAGCGGTGCACGGGTGCAGGCTTGGCGACCCAACGATCGATGCCCCGGGATGGATCGAGCTGTACGAACGTGCGAAAGCGGAAAGCTGGTGCAGGGCACATAAGTCAATCGAAGAGTCAACTGACGATTGAAATTTCAACCGAGAAAGGAGGAGCTCTGATGAGTGAACGCATAGAGTGCAAGGACTGTACGAATTTTATCGACGCCAATGTAAGAGAACAGGTTGGCATCTGCACATACCACATGCAGGTGAAGCGCTTTGACGAAACCTGCGAGGAAGCGGAAAGAAAGGAGAACAACACATGATACTCTACGCAATGCTTGCCCTATCCCTCGCTCTGGTGGCGTTCCTGCTGTGGAGCTGCCTGAGGATAGCAGCGCAGTCGGATAACGAAGGTGATAACAATGACCTG
Organism: Clostridia bacterium; assembly: GCA_017632155.1. Next base: position 14,617 of record JAGBRZ010000164.1, on the reverse strand, counting down.
CCGCGACTGTAAGTACTGCCGGATCCTGCCAGCGGGTTCGATGCTCAGCGCGGAACGGCATTGGTGCGGGATGTTCCGGGAGGTGCTGAGCACGAGTCTGAAGCCGTGCGAATGTTTTACGAAGAGGGAGTGATGGGGATGACCAAGGACGAGGTTAAAAGGGCTCTGCGTGAATATCGACCGACACTATCCGCGCTCGAGGCGGCAAAATCGACGTTGATATCCGCAAAGGCTACGCTGGATTGGATCCAAACGGTAGGGGCCAGTGGGATGTCGTACGGGTCGGGCGGAGTGTCCGACCCTGTGGGGAACGCCGTTTGCAGGTTGCAGACCGCCGTTGATAGGGTTGCCTCGGCTGTGAACAGATACGCTGCGAAGTTGGTTCAGATCGAAGATCTCATTGCTTTGGCTGATGATACGCAGGGGCAGACGATAATACGGCTGCGCTGGCAGAAAGACATTGAATTCGACCATATCCCGGCAAAAATCAACCTCGAGCGCACAGCAATGTTCGTGCATTACGAGCGTGCTATATCACAAATTTCGAGAAAAACCGAAAGTGCGGACTAAAACGGACTAAATTCGTGATAAACTGATATCGTTAAAAGATTGCGAGAAGACAACGTGGTTTCTTTCGCCGAAGCTTGCTCACGTTGTCGTTGGTTCCTCTTTCTCCTTAATTGCTGAAGCCGTCGCCTGAAATCACCGGGTGGCGGCTTCGGCATTTCTATTTCCCGAAAGCGAGGTGAGCAGGGTGTGGCAAAGGGGAAGTATCAATACTGGATGTCCGAGGACGGGCTCACGCTGCTTGCGGCTTGGGCAAGAGATGGTCTGACAGACGAACAGATAGCGCAAAAGTGCGGCATATCACGTTCTACTCTGTCTGAGTGGAAGAATAAATATCCGGACATTTCGGACGCTTTAAGAAGAGGCAAAGAGATCGTTGACGTTGAAGTCGAGAACGCCCTGTACAGGAAGTGCCTCGGCTACAACGTGCCGATAACCAAGCACTTCAAGTTAAAGGAGATCCAATACGACGAAGACACAGGCAAGAAGATATCGGAGGTCGAGAAGTTGGTCGAGGTCGAAGAACAGGTGCATATCCCCGCAGATACGACCGCGCAGAAGTTTTGGCTCTCCAACCGTTGCCCTGATAAGTGGCGTGACAAGCCTGAGTTCCCCGCAGCCGCTCGACCCGACATAGTGACCGATCCGCTATCTGCGGCGCTGGAGGATGACGACTAATGCTCAGAGGAAAACAGGCTGAAATCGTTCGCTTTGCCGATTCGGACTATGACGCACTTATCTGCGACGGCGCGGTCCGTTCGGGCAAGACGACCATAATGACACTCGCATTCGTCGATTGGGCGATGCGCAATTTCTCTGACTGCAATTTCGCTATATGCGGTAAAACGGTGCTGTCCGCTCGCCGAAATATAATCGCTCCGTTCATGAAACTGTCGTATACACGCAAACGCTACGACATGACCTATCGACGCAGCGATAATATGCTCGTCATCACCGCTACTCGCGGCGGCAGGGAGATAACAAACACGTTTCTTGTGTTCGGCGGCAAGGACGAAGCATCACAAGACCTCATTCAGGGCGTAACGCTTGCGGGCGTTCTGCTGGATGAGGTCGTTCTTATGCCGGAATCGTTCGTCAATCAGGCGACCGCTCGATGTTCTGTTGCGGGCTCGAAGTTCTGGTTCTCGTGCAACCCCGGGAGCCCGATGCACTGGTTCAAGAAATCATGGATTGACAATGCAGACGATCACAACGCTCTGCATTTGCATTTCACGCTGAACGACAACCCTTCGTTATCGCCCGAGATTCGTCAACGATATGAGAGCATGTACTCGGGCGTGTTCTACCGCCGATACATCCTCGGCGAGTGGTGTGTTGCCGAAGGTCTCGTCTACGATTTTGGCGAGGACAACATCACAGATGACGTGCCTGATAACGGCGAATATTACATCTCCGTCGACTACGGCACGCTGAACCCGTTTTCTGCGGGTCTGTGGTGCGTTCTGGGCGACAAAGCAGTAAGGGTAAAGGAATTCTATTACAACGGCAGAAGCGCGGCGAGACAGCGCACAGATGAAGAATACTGCGACGATATCGAGACCCTCGCCGAGGGGCGCAAGATAAAGCAGGTCATCGTCGACCCGTCGGCTGCGTCGTTCATTGCGGCTCTGCGCAAACGAGGCTTTACCGTGCGCAAGGCGAACAACGACGTGCTTGACGGCATACGAAGGACTGCCGTGTATCTCAAGAACGGCAATATCAAGATCCACCGCTCGTGCACCGATGCGATATCCGAATTCGGTCTTTACCGATGGGACGAAAAAGCAACGGCGGATACAGTGGTAAAGGACAACGACCACGCTATGGACGACATCCGTTATTTCTGCAACACGGTGTTGAAGAACAAAGTCGGCAACGGCAGCACGTTTAAGCCGATGTTTATTTGATCGAGGTGAATTACTATCAAGACTTTTCAGGATTTGACCGCTCTCGGCACCGATCAGGACGCCCGAAAAAAATTCGTCTATGACGCTATATCCGAGCACATGAGCAGCCGGGATTACAAAATAGCCGCAGACGCCGAGCTTTATGCTACGGGCAAGAATGCGACTATCATGAAGTACCGTAAGCTGCTGTACACGCTGACGGGCGAAGCGATACCCGACAACTTCTCTGCGAACCACAAATGTGCAAGTGCTTTCCTGCGCAGATTCGTGACGCAGGAGGCTGCATACCTGCTCGGCAACGGCGTGACATTCAGGAACGACGCGACGAAGAAGCGATTCGGTGCTGATTTCGACACGCTGATGTACAAGCTCGGCAAAAGCGCGCTCGTGCAGAAGGTCGCATTCGGATTCTTCAACTTCGACCGCGTGCAGATGTTCAAGTTCACCGAATTCGTCCCACTGATAGATGAAGAGACAGGCGAGCTTGCCGCAGGTATCCGCTTCTGGCAGCTTGGCGAGAATAAGCCGCTCCGTGCAACGCTGTATGAGGTCGAAGGCTTTACCGAGTATCAGAAGGTTGATAACGAGATCGTGGTGCTCAAAGAACGAGCCACATACAAAAAGCACACTACCGTTGCAAAGATCGGCAAGGCGGACACCACCGGCACGAACTACGCAAAATTTCCGATCGTCCCTCTGTGGGGATGCCCCGAGAAGCAGAGCACGCTTGTCGGTCTGCGTGAACAGATAGACTGCTACGACCTTATCAAGTCGGGGTTTGCAAACGACGTCGACGAAGCATCCGTTCTGTACTGGACCATCACCAACGCAGGCGGCATGGACGACGAGGATCTCGCCCGCTTCAAGCAGAAGATGAAAACACTAGGTGTCGCTCAGCTCGGCGACGAGCAGACGGCACAGGCGCACACTGTCGATTTGCCGCATGAAGCTCGCGAGGTGTACCTCGACCGCCTTGAGAAGGACCTCTACAAGGACGCAATGGCACTCGACACCGAGCAGATAGCCTCTGGAGCGGTTACAGCGACGCAGATAAAGGCAGCGTATGAGCCGCTCAATGAGAAGACGGACGAGTTCGAGCTGTGCGTCATCGACTTCATACAGGGCATTTGCGCTGTTGCGGGTATCGACGACGAGCCGACGTTTATCCGCTCGCAGATTGTCAATCAGAGCGAGGTCACGCAGATGGTGCTTTCCGCCGCGTCTGAGCTCGGCACGGAGCTTGTGCTCAAGAAACTCCCGTTCCTTACTCCTGAGGAAGTCGAGGAGCGGCTCAAGGAGCTGTCCGCAGAGGATCTGAACAGGTTCAACGCAAAGCAGCCCATAACAGGCAATGAGTAAGTACAGACACAGACCCGATTACGGTCACATCCTGACCGAGAAAAAAATAACCGACCTCGAGCCGCGGATTCGCAAGATATATCAGGATGCCAGCGAGGATATGACCGACAAGATCAACGACTACTTTGCGAGCTTTGCCAAGCGTGACGCTGCGCAGCTCGATCTCGTTAACGACGGGAAGCTGTCGATGCAGGACTATACGCAATGGCGGCTTGCTCAGATCGGGCGCGGCAGGCGCATGGAGGCTCTGCGGGATCAGCTCGCAGAGCGCATGACCGACGCAAACGAGGTCGCCGCTTCGTACATAAACGACGAAACACCCGGAATATACAGCCTCAACCGCAATTACGCGGCATACACCATCGAGCAGGTTGCGGGCGATGTCGGCTATACTCTCTGGGACGAATCGACCGTGCGCAGGCTCATCGTTGACCAGCCGGGACTTATGCCGTATTACCCCGCTGAGCGTGCCGTTGATCGCGGCATCGATCTTGCGTGGGGCAAGCAGCAGATCACACGGCAGGTCACAAGCGGAATCCTGCAGGGCGAGAGCGTCGGCAAGATTGCAAACCGCCTGCAGAAGAACATCCCCGACATGAACCGCACATCAGCGGTCAGAGCGGCGAGGACGGCAATGACAGCCGCACAGAACGGCGGACGCATGGACAGCTACAGACAGGCCGCTGCTATGGGCATAAAGCTCGAGCGCGAATGGGTTGCTACGCTCGACAACCGCACCCGCCACGCTCACGCAATGCTGGACGGTCAGTGTGCACCGATCGACAAGCCGTTCAAGGTGGACGGGGAAGAGATAATGTTCCCCGGTGACGACTCTGCTGCGCCGCATCTGGTCTACAACTGCCGCTGCACCCTTGTCGCCGCCCTCGATGACGTTGACACCTCCGACGCAAAACGCCGCGCTATAGACCCTGTTACGGGCGAAAGCGTCCTGATTGAGAATATGACGTATCGGGAGTGGGAGGCGTGGAAGAAGGCGGAAAACCCCGATGCATGGGACACCTTTATGAAGAAGGGCAAGAATTACTCGGCGGATAAAAAGCAGTACGACGAGTATAAAGCTATTCTTGGCGAAAATATGCCGAAAACATTTGAACAATTCCAAGAATTGAAGTATAATAACCCTGAGGGTTGGAAGTCGGTTAAAACACTTAAAAAGCAGACCGTGTTTGTAAATAATGCGCCATGTGTGACGACGCCACAAAAATATACAGGGTATTTTTTGAAGCCCGGCGCAAAGCATTCAGCGGAATTCTTTGATGTCGGCTACACGGAAGATAACCCGATGCAACTCCGCTATGATATGGCGAAACTGTTCAACATTGAAAATGCGATTGACGCGTCTACTAACAGTAGGGGTGAAGAGAAATTCTCAATTTTCATGCAACTTGGTGTAACCCGAAAGAAAACATTCCGTACAGTATGGCAGAAAGATACGCCTGCAAGCATGCCGCGCATCATTACTGCGCATAGAGAGGATGATAAATCGTGATTAATGAATTTGATAGAGTGAAAATCAAAAACTCGGGGATTGCTGGTGTGGTTGTTGATATTCATGATCTGAACGGAAAAATCATATGCGTCGTCGAAAGCGATGAGAAAGGTTGTACCGGAGGGTATGGAAGTGAAGCCGGTTGGAAACTATTTGACTGCGAAGAATCTGAGCTTGAAAAACTGTGAACATCTACAACTCCGACAATGTAAAAAAGCTCTCTCGTAAAATTCGGGAGAAAATTGCATAAAATAAAATTAGGTCTAACCACCAATCCGTAATCGGAGCGGTGGTTTTTCTATACCCATTTTTAGGAGGTGAGGCTTATGAACGTCGGCGAGGTCGTCATTAACGACCACAGCAAGGAAGTGCTCGACGCTATGAACAGTGTGGTGCTTCGTGCTCTCGAAAAGTGCGGCATGACGGCTGAATCGTACGCAAAAAAGCTGTGCGACGGCTTTAAACATCCGACCAGTAATCTGCGCAACCACATTGAATACAAGGTTGTTCCCAATGAGCGAGCGGTGTATGTTGGCACCAACGTTAAATACGCTGTATACGTCGAGCTCGGTACCGGTATGTATTACCCGAACGGAGGACGTCAAGGATGGTGGGTTTACGTCAAGGACGGCGAAAGCAGTAGTAGCGGCAGCAAAAATAAAGGCAAAATATACACAAAGCAGCAGGCCGCTCTGATAATGCACAGTCTACAGGAAAAGGGTCTTGACGCTCACATGACTTGCGGACAAAAACCGCATCCATTTCTCAAGCCCGCCGTTACCGACCACAAGGACAAATACAGAAACATCATCAGAAACGAACTCAAGGGCTGACCGCCTATATGGCGGTTGGCTCTTTTTCGTAGGTAACTACCGCGAAGAACTGCGGTTTTTATACAAATCTAATGGCAGTGAATTGCCACCGTGAAAGGAGATAAAACATGGCAGAATTTGACAGGGCAGCTCTCCGAAGAATCTTTGAGGGCGCAGAAATCACAGTACCTAAAGACGTCTTAGGTAAGATATGTGATCTGCACACAGAGAGTATGGAGGATATGCCCCAGACGATCAAGGATCTCAAAAGAGACCTTGAAGCCGCAGAGCGTGAACGGGATGCGGCGAGAGCGAAACTCCCGAAAGAGGGAGAGGAGACTGTCCCAAAGGCAGAGTACGACAGGCTACAGGGCGATTTCGATGCTTACAAGGGTAATGTCGAAGCCGAGAAGAGCCGCACAGCGAAAGAATCCGCTGTCAGAGCTTACTTCGAGGGCAAGAACATCACCGGCAAGAACCTCGATATCGCAATGCGGGCAAGCCGCACCGAGATCGACGGCATTGAGCTGGACGGCGACAAGATCAAGGACGCCGCCTCGCTTGACGCACTCGTTGCAGGCGACTTTGCCGATCTTGTAGCAACCACCACAACCACGGGCGCACCCGTTGCGAATCCGCCCGAGAGTAATCCGTCAGAAAAAGACCCGTTTCTCGTGGGATTTGACGGGTAAAAATCATTTTCAGAAAGGAATTAATGTACTATGGCACAGAATTATGCAGAGAAGTATTCGGCTAAGGTCGACGAGAGATTTACTCAGGCGTCCCTTACCGATGCTGCCGTCAACAAGGACTACGACTTTGTCGGTGTAAACGCCGTCAACGTCTATTCTATCCCCACCGTCGCCCTCGGCGACTACACCATGAGCGGCGACAACCGCTACGGCACTCCCGCCGAGCTGGATGACACCGTTCAGACCCTCACCATGACTCAGGATAAGGCGTTCACCTTCACCCTCGATAAGCGCAACGAGGCGGATTCCGCAGGCGCAAAGTCTGCCGGTGCTGCCCTGCGCAGACAGATCGACGAGGTCATCATACCCACTATCGACAAGTACCGTCTTGCCGCATGGGTCGCGGGTGCAGGCAACACCACCGCCGCTGCGGCAGTTACCGCAGAAAACGCATACAGCATCTTCCTCGATGCTCAGAATATGCTGATGGACGACCTCGTGCCGACCACTAACCGCATTGCGTATGTATCCCCGGCGTTCTACAAGTTCATCAAGCTGGACAACAGCTTCATCAAGGCGGGTGACATGGCGCAGGGCATGCTCGTCAACGGCTCTGTCGGTAACGTCGACGGTGTCAACATCGTTCCCGTCCCGACCTCGTATCTGCCGACGGGCGTTGAGCTGCTCATTGTCCACAAGTCCGCCATGACCTCGCCCGTTAAGCTGACCGAGTACAAGACCCACATTGACCCGCCCGGCATCAACGGCACTCTCGTCGAAGGTCGCCTCTACTACGACGCATTCGTTCTTGAGAACAAGAAGAACGGTATCGTCGTTCACAAGAAGGCTTAACGGCTATGAGGATGACCGACGGAGTCAACGTCTATGACGTGACCGATCAGGCGCACATCGACGCTTTCAAGGCGAAGGGATGGCACGAGGTCACGCCCGAGACGAAGAAGACCAAGACCGAGAAGGTCAAAGCACCCGAGAAGTCGGACGAATAATCACGAAAGGACGGCGGCGCGATGCTTACCGAAATCTGTGCGTATTTACGCAATTACTTCTGCCGGGATGAGGACAAACATTTCGGCAAATTCACTATCAGCGGTGGAAAGGTTGCGCCGCTCGACTATCTGCAGGACGGGCAGTACTTCCGTATCGTCGGCTCGGTGTTCAATGACGGGGTGTATAAGTACCCCGCCGTTGGTCTGACCGATGAGGTGTTCGACGGCGCGGTCTGGGCTATGCGAGTCCCGTCTGCTATCGTCGCTGTTGCCGAGGAGATAGACGCCTACGTCAAGGGTGACGAGGGCAAAACCTCGGCATACACGTCCGAGAGTTTCGGCGGGTACAGTTACACCAAGGCGACGGACGCAAACGGCGCACCGCTGAGCTGGCAGAGTGTTTTCCGCTCACGTCTGGACTACTGGAGGAAAATATGAGCCTGTTATCCACCAATATGACCGACTGCGTTATGATCGTGGTCAACGGCAACGAGCCTGACGGGCAGGGTGGAGAGCGCGTCGTGACCGCCGAGGGCGAGAGCTTCAAGGCAGCGATCGTGCTCGATAACTCCATTGAAGCACTCAAAGCTCAGAAGCAGGGCGTAACGAGCGTATACACCGTAACGACCCGCAAGGATCATGTGCTGAGCTATAACGACGTATTCAAGCGCAAGAGTGATGGCGAGACCTTTCGCGTCACTTCCAACGGCGGCGACAAGCTCACACCCGCCTGCTCACGGCTCAATATGAGCCAAGTCCGTGCAGAGAAATGGAGGTTGCCCGAATGACGAAAGCCGAAGCCCTGCACGCGTTCTGGAACTCTTTCGGTCTCAAGGCGTATGAGGAAAACTACATCCCGCCGACACCGTCAGACGTGCCCGACTTTCCGTACATCACATATCAGGCGCAGACGGACAGCTTCGGCAACGAGGTTGCTCTGAGTGCCTCGGTGTGGTATCGCTCACGTTCGTGGGCGGCGATCAACGAGAAGACCGAAGAGATATCGCGTTCGATCTCGCGCGGCGGTAAGCTGCTGCACTGCGATGACGGCGCGATATGGATAAAACGAGGATCTCCGTTTGCGCAGTCGATGGGCGATCCGTCCGACATCATGATAAAGCGAAAATATCTGAATCTGACAGCGGAGTTTCTGACCGCTGATTAACAGGAGGGAATATTTTGAAGTTTACGAAAATCCCCGAATCTACATTCAAAAACATTCAGCTGAACGCAGGTGTTCTGCTGAGTTCGTTCAATCCCACCGAGGCGACCGTGCCCGATAACGCGATCCTCGGCGCGACTACAGGCGGCGTCAATTTCACCGCTACGCCCACCTTCACCGATTACGGTGAGGATATCGACAACTGCCCCAAGAACACAAAGGAGCTAAAGAAGCTCGACGCATGGGAGATATCCATGAGCGGCACATTCGTCACCGTCGATGTGAACGCTGCGAAGTCCCTCATTGGCGCAGCGGATGTGAGCGGCGAAAAGATCACTCCTCGTAATGATTTGATCGAGAGTGACTTTGCAGATCTGTGGTGGGTCGGCGACTACTCCGATGAGAACGGAGAGGAGACTGGCGGCTTCGTTGCCATCCATATGCTCAACACGCTCTCTACGGGCGGATTTGCCATCCAGTCCAGCGACAACGGCAAGGGCAATTTCGCCTTTACCTACACCGCCCACTATTCGATGGACGCACAGGACACCGTGCCGTTTGAGGTCTACATCAAAGCCGGCACGGCAGCTTAACGGAGGTAGTATATGAGACTGTCTGAATTTGAGAACGAAGCCGCCCTTGACCTGCTGGCGAATCTGATCGAGCCTGCGGGTGAGATCATGGCTGATAAGCTGATCGGTGAGACGTTCAAGCAGAACCGCCTGAAAGCCATCGGCATGGCTATAAGGAATCACAAGGGGTCCGTCATCACCATCCTTGCGCTCCTTGACGGCGTTCCCGTTGAGGAGTACAAGTTCAACGCCCTGACGCTTCCCCTGAAAATCCTGCAGCTGCTCAATGATCCCGAGCTCCTGCAGCTTTTTACCTCGCAGGGTCAGACGGGGGATGCGAATTCCTCTGGCTCTGTATAGGGGATTGCCCGAGGGTAAAAACAGTAAAATCGTTTATGCGGTATGCTATGGCGCGCTTCAATCAACACCAGCGCGAGATGGCATACCGTTTTTACGTTGCGGACTGTTTACGCATAATTACCGAAAACACTGCAAAGAGCGTCGGAGGGGCATATGTTACCGTGAAATTCTCTGACGTGATTGACCCGAAACCCGCCGATACACGGACGGGTGCGGAAATAGCGGCGGATGTAATAAATCGAGCCGGAATCGAGGTGATCGGATGAATCTGTTTGAATTATCAGCGAAGATAATGTTGGATGATACGGAATTCAAAAAATCGATGAAAAATGCGTCTGAGACTTCAAAGACCGTTGCGAAAGCAATGAAGAATTTGCAAAGTCCCATTGGAAAGGTTCAAAGCGCATTTCAGAACGTAAAGCGCCCCGTGGAATCTGCAAAAGCAGGCTTTGAGGCTCTGAAAAGTAAAACGGAGTCACTTAGGCACCCCATTGAGACTTTGAAAAAGAAATTTCAGGAGTCCGCAACCGCTCTGGAAACTAAGAGAAATAAGCTGTCTACGCTTTCTGCTGCGTATGACTCTGCCAAGAAAAAGGTAAAGGATCTCACAAAGGAATTCAACAAGTCCGCCAAAGAGAATGGAACGGCTTCCAACAAAACTCAAGAACTAGCAAGGAGGCTGAATGAAGCCGAAAAAGAGGCTGCGGACGCAAAAAAGGATCTGGATGAATATGCAAAAAGCGTATCCAAAGCGGGTAAGTCCTCGGACTCTGCGAGCTCCAAGGTGAGTAAATTCGGGCAAGCCTTGGGTAGCGGATTAAAGACGTCTGCGAAGGTTGGTGCGACTGCTGTTGCTACTGCAGCAGCCGCTGTTGCCGCTTTGACAAAACTGTCCATCACGTCGTTTTCCGAGTATGAGCAGCTTGCGGGCGGCGTAGAGAAGATATTTGACAGGATGGATACGTCCAAGATTATGACGGACGCAGCAAACGCTTACAAGAATCTTGGACTGTCAGCCAATCAGTATCTCTCAATGATAAACAACGTCGGTGCGACGTTCGCGTCTACCATGGGTGATAAGGCCGGTTACGAAAACGCCAAGCGGGGATTGCAGGCTATTTCAGACTTTGCGTCCGGCACAGGCGGAAGTATTGATGAGCTTTCGGATAAATTTATGATGATTACCCGCAGCACATCGACGTATCAGTCAATCGCCGACCAGTTCAGCGGCATTCTCCCGGCAACGTCCGCAGATTTCTTGAAGCAAGCGCAAGCGGCGGGGCTGTTGAGTAAAAAGTACGAGGCACTTACCGAAGTGCCTGTTGCGGAGTATCAGAAAGCGGTTACCGCTATGCTGGAACGTGGTGTTGACGCGCTTGGCCTTACCGGAAACACGGCAAACGAGGCGATGACAACGCTGAGCGGCTCGTTTGCGATGGCGAAATCTTCATGGAACAACCTTGTTACGGGCATGTCGGATGACAGCGCAGACCTTGATTTGTTGATCGGTAATTTTGTCGAAAGCGTCGGTGCAGTCGCAGAAAATCTGATGCCCAAAATCGGAACCGCATTGAACGGTGCCGCAACACTGGTGCGCGACTTGATTCCTGTTATCGTGCAGGAAATCCCGGTTTTGATCGAAGAAAATCTCCCGGTTTTGGCTGCAGCGGCAATCTCTATAATTCAAAGCCTAATTGACGGTATCAGCCAAAATCAAGAGATGCTGATGACTACTGCCTTTGAAGTGATAACATATTTGGCGAGCAGCCTCATTACGATGCTTCCTCAAATCGTATCCCTCGGTTTTGATTTGCTTATATCTTTGGCAAACGGTATAGCGTCCAGTTTGCCCGAGCTCATCCCCACAATCGTCGATGTCGTTTTGAAAATCGTAGAAGTCCTGACCAATCCCGAATCGCTGGGGCAGCTGCTCGACGCAGCTCTGACCATAATGATTCAGCTTGCGTACGGTTTGATGGATGCGATTCCGCAATTGCTCGATGCAGGCTACGAAGTCATGAACAGCCTGATAGCATTTTTGCTTGACCCGGCAAACCTGTCGAAAATCATCAATGCGGCACTGCATATCTTAATCGCCCTTGGAACGGGCTTGGTAAAGGCGATCCCCCTGTTGCTTACCTATTCTATTGAATTGATGGGCAAGCTGGTGGAAAGCTTCAAAAGTGCAAACTGGAGCGACGTCGGCAAAAATATCATTGCAGGCATCAAGTCAGGCATAAGCAAAGCATGGTCTAACCTCAAGTCATGGTTTAAGGGTCTTTTCGGCGACCTCATCGGCATCGCTAAAAAGATCCTTGGCATTGCGTCGCCGTCGAAGGTGTTCAAGCAACTCGGTTCTTTCACGACCGAGGGTCTGCAGCTCGGTCTTGAGCAGGGCGCAGGCGACATCTTCAAGACGGTCGAGGGTATAGCTGACGGCGTGACAGCCTCGTTCAATCCAAACCTCTCCACCGATTTCGGTGTGAGAACATACAGTGGTTCAGGTGCTTGGAGCTCGTCGGCAGGCGGACACTCCGCACAGCCTGCTGTGACCCGTGTAGTCGTCGGCATCGATGACAGCGCAAATGCAATGGGCTTCGCCCGTGCTCTCCTGCCGCTGCTCAAGATCGCCGAGAAGGAGGCGTACGCATGATAGCCATCAAGATAGACGGCGTTGAGTACAGAAATGTCTCCTCTATAAAGCCGTCTGTGGTCTACGACTACTATTACGACGTCAAGACCATGGACGGCAACAGACACCGGGACATCAAAGGCAAACGCACCAATTACGAAGCCGAGTTCTACAACGGCAATTTCACCGAGTACGACAAGCTCAAGACAGCACTCAGAAATGCAGGTATCGTAACGCTCGAAGTGCCGACGGGTACGGACAGCTCCATATCGGGCGAGTACCTTGTCACCGTCAACGGAGACGAGCTCAAGGGCAAGCTCGGGGGCGGACAGTGGTACAATACCCGACTGTCCGTGACGTTCGAGAAGGTGGGGTATGATGAATAAGTACGGCTATTTCAGGTACTCCGACTTCGCCATCGGCGCGAAAGAGACCGCGTCATATTCGCTCAACGCCGAACTGCAGGAAGGCTCGTCCCTCGCGGATCTGACCGTGGGGGTCGAGCCGTATGATTGTGCTTCCATTGAGCAGGACGCTTACATCACCAGCGAGCCGAAGCCGTTCTATAACATGGAACACTCGCTCGGTCTGCTGACAGCAATAACCAGCGACAGGAACGGCGCATTCACCGAGCCTCTGACGCTGACGGCAAACTTTCCTGCCTATTACTCCATGACAGGTATCACCATCCACAGCCGAAACCTCATCACCGGCATGGAGATCATCGGATACCGTGACGGCACGGAGATAGCGCGCGGCAGTTATTCCGCCGCCCGATACGAGCAGTTTTACGATTTTGCCGCCGACGGCGTGAACCGCATCGTGTTCAGGATCAGCAAGATTGACAAGCCGTATCACTTCCTCGGTATCTACAACATCGAATACGGCAAGATCCGCGTCTTTGATGACTCCGCGCAGGTGTCGGCAGAGATCACGAATCACTTCTCTGTGCTGGGTGACACCCTCGAATACGACACCCTCGACCTCGCCATCATCAATCCCGAGCAGGAGGATTATCTCTTCCAGCGAAAACAGCCCATCGACTACATGTTCAACGAGCTGCCCGAGTCTCGTTTCTACGTCAACAGCGGCGATGAGTACGAGAACAACACCATCCGCGTTCTGGCATACGACGAGATAGCAAACCTCGAGGGAGATTTCCTCGGCGGTATGTATAACGCATACCCGCTCGATTCTCTGATATCTGATATCGTCGGTGCTGATATTGCATATGAGACGGTCGGTACTGCCGGCATAACCATGACCGGATATCTGCCAGTAAGCACACGCAGAAAGGCTCTGCAGGCTGTTTTGCAAGGCTCTAATATCCGATGCTACAAGGGCGACAAGCTCGTGTTTAAGCCGCTTCCAAGCGAGGTGAACATGCTCCGGCTTGACGAATCGAATGTTCTCGATAACCCCCAGAAGAGCAAAAAGCAGGAGATCCGGTCCGTAACAGTCAAGCAGCACAATTACTCGAAGAGCGGGGAGGAGGCGGAGGTCTACCATTGGTACATATCCAAGACCGAGAACGTCCTCATGACGTTCTCAAGTCCTGTTTACGATCTCAAGGTATACGAGGTCACAGGCACGGACGAGAACGGGCAGGATATTGTATCTTCGTCCCAGAGTACAAAGGTCAAGTTCGTTGAGCAGGGCGCGAATTACTGCGTTGTCTCAAATTCGTCCGATAACAAGATCGTCATCAAAGGTCTGAAATACTCGGACAGCACGGTCGAGTACAAGCAGACGAATCCGCTCCTCATTGAAAATGAGATCTACGAGGATAAGAGCGTCGAGCTTACCATCTCAAGTGACGCGCAGGCGGTCTGCGACCTGTTGTACGAGCTTCACTCCCGGAAGAACTCCATCGTGTTCAGAACGCTCGAGAGGCTCGAGATAGGCGGTCTGTACAACATCCTCGGCGAGGAGCTCAACATCAAATCTATCACGCACACTCTGAACGGCGTGTATGAAGCGGAGGCGGTATAGTGGCAAGCGGAAGAATAAACGGCAAATGTACCGGCGACGCTGCCG
>JAGBRZ010000163.1 GCA_017632155.1 Clostridia bacterium | reverse complement strand
CGAGCATTCGTGCAATCTCGTTGTTGAGGATGCGAAGCTCCATGCTCGGCTCGGCCGCCTGCGGTGTCTGCATCCGTATGGTGTGGGGATTAGAGATGAGGCGGTTGACAAGTTCGGTGATGTCATCGAGCAGTTCGCCGTCCTCTTTGTCGAGGGAGAGTCTGCATTCCTGACTGTCGCACACCCATCTTGTCCTGCATTTACGTTTGCTTGCGTAGATGCGTTTCATTTTGCTTTGGCAGATAGGACACAGCACGGGGACGGTCAGTTGGTAGATGTCTGACTGCCTATCTGTTTCTTTCTGTGTGTTCCGTGCGTTCTTAACGGTTTGGATGGCTTCATAGGCTTCTTGGGATATGATCCGCTGATACGGTGCTTTTCCGAGGTAGCGTTCATCTTCGAGGATTCTCTTGAGCCGTGCCTTGTTCCAACCGAGGACACCGGGCATATATTCAATCTGTCTTTCGTTGAGTAGCTCTGCTATGGTCAGTAGCGATTTGCCTGCGAGGTATGCCGTGCAGATATCGCTCACGATCGCTGATTCTTCGCTGTGGGCGGTGATGATGCCGTCCACGCAGCAGTAGCCGTATGGGAGGGTTCTGTTCTTCATGCGGTCTTACACCGTCCTTTCTCGTTGATTGGCTCGGTCAGCTCGATCCCTCCGATGAGCTTGAAGGTGATCTGTGTGCTATCGTCCACCGTGATGCTCTCAACGATCTGACCGAAGAGGTCTTCGTTGAATGTGCTTGTGGGGATGTACTCGCTCATAATCTCGTCAAGGCTTCGGAGATCGTCGAGCATCTCGTCATCCTCGTCCTCGGAGAGCTTCTTTCGCCGTTCTATGCGTAGCTCTGTGATCTTGTTGCCGATCTCCGCAGTCTGTGTGGAGTAGTCGGTTGTATTTAGCACTCCGCTTGTATGGAGTCTTGCGATGACGAGGTTTCTCGCGCCGAGATCGGCAAGCTCTTTGTCGATCTCTCGGATTCGCTCTTGGCTCTTGCTCGTCTTGTTCTGCAGAAGCTCGATCTGTTCGATCAGCGTTCCGAGGAGGTATTTGCGGTTATCTGCAAGCTTGTCTGCCATGCTCATAAATGCATCGTAGACCATGTCCTCTCGGACTCGTCGGCTCTGACAGTTACTATCTCCCGATGTCCGTCCATTGCATATCCAATAAGTCCTGCCTTCGGTGATCTGTCGGCGGAATTTCTTTCCGCATTCGGGACAGACCATTGTGCCTGTCAGCGGAAAACTCTTTCGCTGTCGTTCGAATGTTCCCTTGGATTTAAGTAGTTCTGTGACGGCGGCGAACACCTCTCGGCTGACGATGGGCGGGTTGCTGTTCTCCACATAATACTGTTGCTTTTCGCCTTTGTTACGTTTTGTCTTGTGTTGCGGGGTTTCAGAACGGTATTTCTTTTGTAAAAGCGCGTCGCCTACGTACTTTTCGTTGGCAAGGATGTATCTCACTGTTCTGCTATACCACTTGATCTGTCTTGTTCTTCTCGGTACGCCATCCTCATTGAGAATGGTTGCGATAGCTTGTACACCGTAGCCTTTAAGGTATAATGTAAATATTCTCCGTACTACCTCGGCTTCTTCTTCGTTGACCTCGAGCTTTCCGTCTTTCATCCGATATCCGTATGCAGGATACGTTCCAGCGTATTCGCCCGTCTGCATCCGCTTTTGGATGCTCCAACGAACATTCCCCGATATAGCTTCACTTTCTTGCTGTGCAGCCATACCGGGGAATGTAACGATCATTTCCATATTCATTTTGTCGGTGTCGATGCCTTGTTCCTCGAAGTACACCGAGACTCCGATCTCTTTCAGCATTCGGAGCGTAGTGAGGAGTTCTTCCGTGTTTCTCGTAAAGCGGGCAACTGTCTTGCAGATGATGCGGTCGACCTTGCCGAGCTTACAATCCCGCAGAAGTCTGTGGAGATCATCTCGACGGCTCATGTCCGTGCCTGTGATTCCTTCATCCGCATAAATATCTACAAGCTCGTATTCGGGGTGTCGCTTTGCATACTCGCTGTAGTATCTGATCTGCGCGGCAAAGGAATGCAACTGATCTGCGGAATCGCTTGATACTCGGCAATAAGGGGCGAGACGGATTTTTTCTGTCTTTTTCTGCAGGGTTGGGGTGATGTCCGTAATGTGCATTTATTCCTTCCTTTCCGCAAGGGTTTTCCTTGCTGTTTTGTTGTCTGCCTTTCGGCAAGACATATCATACCACAAGAGTTCGGATACAGCCAGCATTTTTTCGCAGAGTTATCAGTTCAGACACAAATTTTTTCTGTGCCGTAGTGAGTGGCGGATATTTCTATGATTTTATCGTATTCCTCCTTGGTGATCAGCTTCATATCGAGGAGCATTCGGAGTAAATTAACGCTGTAGCAAAAGGATGTGTTATTGGTATCTTGGTTTTTCATTTCAGCAGATCCTCCAAATACTTGATTCCGAAGCTGCTGACGATTCCTTGGTCGACCTCGACCATTTCCTTTCTATCGAGCTTGCCGACATAATCTTTAAGACGGGTTTTATCTATCGTCCTGATCTGACCGAGAAGCACAGCAGAAGGCAACGGAAGACAGTCGGATGTGATTGTTACATCGACGGGAAGATTGCTTTTTCCACAACGACTTGTGATTGCCGCCACAATGGTGGTGGGACTGTGTTTGTTTCCGGTATCGTTTTGCAAAATAAGCACGGGACGGCGGCCGCCCTGTTCGCTCCCGATCACGGGGTTTAGATCGGCGTAATAGATTTCGCCTCTTTTGATTTGGTTTGTATGTTTCATATTCTGTTTCCTCCATTCTGTAAAAAAGGCGGTCGTTTGCAATTTGCAGACGACCGCCTTGGTATCAATCGTTTCTTTTCTGTTCGTATTTGTCCTCAACATCCCCGAACAAAGGGTACGCACCTTCCGGTCATGCATTAGACCTCATAGGAATCCCACCTCCGCGTGGATCTCACGCAGGCGCTCTCATCGGTTGCGACGGCTCACGACTCTGTTATCGCTTCAACGCTCGACCTGTGACTGAACGCAAGTATCATTAGTGCCTCTGCCTGTCGTGGCCTTCGTTACGGTGTGCGCCGTACCGTCTGAATCCTGAAGACCTCGGCAACGGACAATGTGTGTCTTGCTGAGACGAAGTCTCTGTGTTCTGTTCATGTGGCTCGTTCCTCTCGGAACAGCAGAGGGAAAGTAAAAGGTGTGCAGATATTCAGTTTTCAAGGATCAAAGGGGAAAACAGAAATGACCCCCTCACTTTTCATGGCAAAAAGTAAGGGGGCCTACAACTAAAAATTTTTAATTTTCCAAAAGATTTTTTAGCTTCTCACGAATCTTCTTGATCCGCTTGCTGATTCCTTGCTGTGTGATCCCGTAAATCTCTGCCAGCTCGGTTTCGGGAATGTCCTCGAAATAGTGGCGGTGGATGAGGAGCTGCTCGTCCTCCGACAGCAGAGTGAGAACACGGTGGAGCTTCTCGATCAGCATCTTCTGAGCAACCTGCTCGGCTACGTTCTCATCGGGATCGACGAGAGTGTCCTCGCCGTTGAACTCGTCGGTGTTCAGCACATCGTAGGACACGTCGCCGTTTGCAATTGCTCTTGCGGTTATGTACTGCTGACGACGCTTATCACGATAAAAGTCAGCGTAAACGTCCTCGGTGACCTCCATGAGCATTCCGTGCAAAGGGAGAAAGCGCTTGTTCTCATAGGATTTGTCGGTCGTTTCTCTGTGGCAGAGTTCCTCATATGTAATCTCTGTGTATTCGTTGTTCTCTAATAGAAAAACTTTTTTGGGTGCATATTTCATGCCTGATTCCTCCTGATTTGAATTTTGAAAGTGGGTAATTTTTCAAAATTCGAGCAGGAGGCGCACGAGCAGAACAACAGTTTCTTAATGTTTTTGTGCTATAATAAAAAATGCGTCTGTTTGCAAAACGCAAGCAGGCGTAAGTATATTTTTCATTTTGTGAGGTGTATCGCAGTACACTTAACCGGGCGTAGTTCCCCCATACATACGCACAAAATTCATTATTAATGTCAATTTAAAGCCGTTTGAAATATTTTTGCTCATGCGAATGCACTTTCCTCCATAACCGTATGTATTGCAATGCACAAAAGAAATAAAACGAGGTTCATTTTCGTATTTGATGGTGTATTGTAAAATATACAGGGGGTGAATTGTGATGTCCGAATATTCAAAATACTTGGGAGATGCCGTAAAGCAGGCCCGTTCTAAAACAACTTTAACCCAAGCACAGGTGGCAGAGAAAGCGAATATTGATAACCGTACTGTATTAAATATTGAGAACAACAAGGGAAATCCCAAACTCGAAGTATTATATCCGTTGATCAGAACGTTGAAAATGGATCCGATGGAAATATTCTATCCCGAAGTACATAGAAATTCTCCTTCTCTCAATCAGCTTCGTATTCTGATCGAAGAATGCACCGAAGAAGAAGCGAATGCTATCATTCCGATTTTGGAATCCATTCTTGCAGCGCTTCGCAATCCAAACGCAACTCTCATAAAATAAAAATGAGCCGGCTTTTCCACAGGAATGGAAAAGCCGGCTCTGCGCTTATAGCGTCGGACTCAGTTGCTCAGTACCATTTTTAGTTGAATCACGTCAATTTTTGTTTCTTGCTTGCATTCATAACAATATAACGGGAAATTTACAAGAACTGTGTCCCGGTAAACCTTTGTTCTTGTTTTATTGCCACATATCGGACAACGAATCCATAAGGACTTACATTCTTTTTCACTCATAGTACACCTCGTGATATAGCAAAGCACGGCGTCCGGCGTCTGGCATTTGCAATATCTTTTTCTTTTGTGTGGCAATTATATCATGAAGAAGGGAGGAAATAGGGGTAGAAATCGGGAGTTTTTCGGGAGTTTTTCAAAAAATAAGAGGCAAAATCAATTGCCTCCTTATTTCAAATCGTGATCGAATCTGTATCCGACTCCCCAAACATTTTTGATGTATTCGGAATCGGAATGAGTGAGCTTTTTGCGCAAAGCTTTGATATGATGCTTCACTACCTCGTCGACATTATGTGCCGATAATTCATCCCATACATGATCATATAATTGTTCGCGACTGAATACTTTCCCCGGATTGCTTGCCAAACAGAACAGTAAATCGAATTCTTTTCGGGTAAAGTTCAATTCGTTTCCTTTCAAAAAGACCTGTCTCGTGGAGGGATCTATTATCAAATCATTCCCGATTGCCAGTGTATAACAGCGATGTTCCTTAGGGTTCAAATCCAAGTAAAGCTGCATAAGCGTATGTGCTTGCGCCAAACATTCTTCTAACGTATACGGATGCCCCATATACGCATGTGCACCAGCTTGAAACGCATGGATACGGCCTTCGTGAGATTCCTCGGAGGACAAAACCAAGATAGGAGATGTCTTGCTCTTTCGAATCATTTTCAAAAGACGGTGATCATCCTCGGCGGAGATATCTGCATCAAGAATGATCAAACAAAAATCCGTATTTATCATGTAGGACAGGGCATCGTTCATATTCTCGGCACAGAAAACATTGGTTTCCGGCCCGGTCAAACAGTGGCGAATTTCGGATGCAGACGCGTTGTCTTTATTGATAATAAGTATGTTTTTGTTCATGTTGTGTTTTTGTCTCTCTTTGACATTTATCCTCGCCCGAAAATCATCGGGCGAGGATCTTTTGAATTGTGAGAATTTTTAGGCGATGACTTTTACTTTTTCAACCAACTACTAATGTAGACCACTAAGGCCTTCGAAACTTGGCGTGCAACATTAGACTTATTCTGCAAATTGAAGGATCAGGTGATATTTGCTTCCAAACTGCCTCACATAATCCTCGGCGGCGCTACCAGCCGTACAGATTAGCGTAAGCGGATTTTCAGCTGTGGCAATGATGGCAGCAGGGGCTATGAGTGTGACACTGTCGGGGATATATACCGTGTGGAGATTGGCGCATTGATAGATGGCTGTCGAGTGGATATAATCAGTGCCATCGGGAATACGATATGTACCGTCCCCATTTCCCATGTGTTGCGATGGGAGCTTGATAAGCTGATGAGTCGGGTAGGTGCGTGTACCGATATAGCCGTTCAAATGCTGCGAAGCAAACAGTATGCCGTTTTCATCCCAATAATTGGGATTTCCCTGCGTAACACGGATTTCTTTGAGTTGTTTTGCGGAAAGAGGGAACACCCGTTCGGCATAGCGGAAGCCATCCTTCACCGCAAGAGACGACCATGCTCCTTTTTCCGTGTCATAGTGTTGTTGCATGATTGCCTCAATGATCGGGCCACTGGAAAAGGAGATTTCGCTCAACGAGGCGGGAATTT
>JAGBRZ010000162.1 GCA_017632155.1 Clostridia bacterium | reverse complement strand
TAATTCTTGCCATTATTCTTTCCTCCTAAAATTCTTTCGCGTTCCGATTACTTCTGGATGAGTGCACGGATGTTTGCAGCCATCTTGCCGTTTACGTAATCGCCGGTACGAAGATGTCTCTTTCTCTTCTGGTCCTTAAGACCGAGCTTATGACGGTGATTCGAGTGGTTCATCTTAACCTTGCCGTTTCCGGTTACAGAGAAACGCTTTGCAGAGGCCTTGTGTGTCTTAACTTTTCCCATTTTTGTATCTCCTGTACTAAATTATTTTTCTTTGTATTCGGCATTGCCGAGGGAGCCGCGCGTGCGGCAGGTTGACTTATTTTTTAATAGGGTTTACTATCATGGTCATAAGCTTGCCTTCGAGATTAGGAGTCTTATCGACTGTTCCTGCCTCGCTTACAGCTTCACGGAAACGCTCAAGGATCTCCTTGCCGATCTCCTGATGGCTCATCTCACGTCCGCGGAAACGCAATACGACCTTAACCTTATTGCCTTCACCGAGGAAACGCATTGCATGCTTGACCTTGGTTTCGAAGTCGTGGTTCTCGATACGGCAGGAAAGCTGTACCTCCTTGACCTCGATGATATTCTGCTTTTTCTTTGCTTCCTTCTCTCTCTTTTCCTGCTCATAGCGATAGCGGCCGTAGTCAACTATGCGACATACGGGGGGCTGTGCATTGGGGGAAATGAGGACAAGGTCGAGACCCTTGTCATATGCGGTGCGAAGGGCGTTGTCGGAAGACATTATGCCGATCTGTTCACCTTCAGGTCCGATAACTCGTACTTCTTTAGCCTTAATGCTCTCGTTTACGAGTAATTCTTTTGCAGCTATAACAGCTCACCTCCGAAAATTAAAAATGACACGAAGAAACTCCGTGCCGCACAAGATCATACTGCCCCCATAAAGGAACAGTTTGAAATTATTAACACCTGCGCGCCCTTGCGGCAGGGTGAGAACGGAGAGTTCTTCTTTATTTCCGATAAATTATACCACACCTCTGCGCTTTTGTCAATAGGTTTTTGAAATATTTTTTCGACTTTTTCAAAATATTTTTCTTTTTTGCGAAATTGCTTGACAATCGCGCCGCACGATGATAAAATAATATCGGTAAATACCAATTATATATCAAGGAGAATTTAATATGAAACGTGAAGACATGAAGATCGGCTCTTCGAGCTGTTTTACCGGAAGCCTTACCGAGGAAAAGCTTGCACCTCTTGCCAAAGCAGGCCTTGATTACCTTGAATACACCGGAAACTATATCTTCTATATGAGAAACTGCAATTTTCCGAAGAATGCGGAAAAGATACTTGACACTGTAAGAAAGAGCGGACTTGAGCCTTGGTCATTCCATCTTCCCTTCTCACGCAAGCTTGATATTTCGAATATGGACAAAGAGATGCGCGCTATCACCATTACCACCAATCGCACTCTTATCGAAGCTGCTGCTCGCGCGGGTGCAAAGGTAATCGTTCTTCACCCCTCGTCAGAACCCATCGCAGACGAGGATCGCCCCGAAAGACTCCGCCTTTCCCGTGAAGCCATCATTGAGCTTGCAGAGGTTGCAAACGAGAACGGCGTTCGCCTTGCGGTTGAAAATCTCCCCAGAACCTGTCTTACAAGAACTTCCGATGAAATGATTGCTCTTGTTAAGGATACGGGTGCCGGCGTTATATTCGATACTAACCACAACCTTATCGAGGACAACGTTGACTACATCAACAACGTTGCCGATGCGGGCCTTGAGCTCCTTTCGGTACATATTTCCGACTACTATCGCGACGAAAACGGTGTTCTTGACGAAAGACACACCCTTCCCGGTACGGGCATCAACAAGTGGAACGACATTGTTGATGCTCTCGTTGCGCGCGGATACGAAGGTCCTCTTATGTACGAAGTTCCTTCCAAAGCCAAGAACAGAGCGGAGGATGATCCGATCACTCCCGAAGAGCTCACTCAGAATATGAGAGATTTGAGAGACGGTAAAATCAAATAAGTAAACAATAAAGCTCGGAATTTCATGTGATCTTCCGAGCTTTATTTTTAATATCACTTACTTATCCAAGCTTTTCTATATCGTTGTTGAATGTAGTAAGCTGTCTGTTGATAGCCTTGCTTTGAGTTGCCCAAGCAGATGCAAGAGCATTGTTTGAAAATCCGTTCCAAAGCGCGGTGGTAACGTCGATACCGAACACTTCGGAAATGTCATAAAAGATCGTAGACTTGATCGTATCAAGCATAATGGTATCGTAAGGATCGTTGATACGTCTGGTCTTTATGGTGATCTCATAGTAAGCGGGCATTACAGTTCTGCTGGATTCATATGCCCAATAATCCATAACGTTTGCAACCATTTCATAGTTGATAGTTTCGGAATTGGGAATACCCCAGATATTGGAAAGCTTATCCATCTTATGATAATATGATTCCTGATCTTCCGAGAATTTGGGGTTGGGGGCAATACCGTATCCGTCGCCATCCATATCGCTCATCTGATTAGAAACGCCCATATTTCCCTGCACAAACAAGAAATGATCCTGTGCGAACAGATTTCTGCAATAGTTATATTTGTTTCCGAATTCGGAATATTCCGCTCCGTTAGATGCATCTGAATATGTAAGACAAGTTTCGCCCTTCAAAACAGCTGAAAGTTTTCCGAAAATATTATCTATCTTGTCAAGATCAAGGTTAATGACAAGCTTATCGTTATCATCCTTTTCGGAGAATTTAACTCCGCAACCTACGAGCATATGTATTGCATTTCCGTTCGTTGCGCCGGTTTCCATAAGGAGTCCGTAAACATCCGATCCGGTTCTTACACCGTCGCCGTCATCGGTATATACAGCATTTACAAGAGAAAGGAAATTATCAATCGTCCATTTATTTTCCTGAATATAGGTGTGGGGGCTTGTAAGCTGATAGTCCTTGATAAGATTTTTGTTAAAGAAGAAGAATCTTGCACCTGCAAGGTTGCTGACGCTGGTATCGTTCGCCATAATGAAAAGCTTGCCGCCGATCTCATATCCCTCGGCGCAGTTAGTATCCCACCAAGGTCTTGTGTAATCTATATTAAGCGAATTAAAATCGTAAAGATATCCGCTCATAGCAAGCGAAGCGAGATTTTCACGCTGATCGAGGATAACGTCAAACTCAAGCATACCCGAATCAACACCGTTTCTGACACTCGTGGATATCTTGTCGCCCACCATCTGTTCGATCTTTATGCCGTACTTCTCTTCGGTATTGATATTTCTGGTATAGACAGCAGAGCTCATTACGTCGGTAGGCTCTTCGGTTCCTATATAAAAAGCAGGATAGGATGACGCAGTAGGGCTGCGGGAAATAACCACGAAATTCTCGCCGCCGTAGTTTGCTTCGGTGAAGACGGGGGTTGTATCCGCCTCGGTCACCTCGGCAGTATCGGGCGTGTTTTGGGTTGCTGCAGGGGTAGCGGAAGTTTGATCGTTTTCACTGCCGGTATCGGCGCAGGAAACAAAAGCACATGAAGTCAAAAGGATCAAACAGATCAAAAAAAGTGAAGTGAATCTCAATGTAGTTTTTTTCATAACTGACCTCTTAAAATCAAAATTTCAACTCACGTTTTGAGCTGATGCTAATATTATACATACTTTTTAATTAATTGTCAATAATTTATTGATAATTCACTGTCTTTTTCATAAAAAAACAGAAAAAGCAGCATTTTTGATGCTGCAAAAATCATATAAAAAGCAACAACGGTGACCGATCTCCGCGTTTTAAACATATCATAAGCTTGATAGTCCGCAGAAAAAGGTGACCGTTGTGCATTCGAGGCCGCGACGCTATTGCGTTGCGTACCGACATTATACTACATTTTCGGCAAAAAGTAAATGTTAAAAATGACGAATATTCGCACTTTTTTTCGTGCAAAAGCAACAATGTAGAATTTTAAGCTCAAATATGCACAGTTTTTAGTGCACTTTCACAACGACAGTTGGTGCGACACGTCAAATGTTACAAAAAGCCAATAGCGTTTTAAGTCAATATAACCAAATTATTCATTAACCAAGCCCAACCCTTGCCACAGCTAATTTTCACTTTTTTTAATAAAACTTTCATTAATGTATAGATTTTTTTCAAATTGTATGCTATAATATTATAATAATATAAATACAAACTCTGCGCGCTTATGTGCAAAACGCGCACCGAAAGGATAAATAAATGTCGCAATACACAGAAAAAATCGATAAACTCACGCTTCCCGTAGTTCCCCTGGGCGATGCGGTTGCATTTCCGCCCTTCCCTATAGATTTTGAATCAGACAGCAAAGAGGCTGCCGCCGCTGTTGAAGCCGCTGCCGGGGCAGGTATGATGGTATTCCTCGTTTCCGAGGACAGCGAGCTTGCCGAAAACGAATTTCCCGATAATCTTTGCCGCGTGGGAACCGTTGCAAAGATCAGGCAGAGTGTCAACAACGACGGAAGCATTCATCTTCTTTGTGAATGCCGCGCACGCGCGTCAGTCATTGATTACAGACGCACGGGCAAGATCGCAACTGCCACTTTGATAGCCAAAGAGATATCTCTTGCCGACAACGGCGGAGTACGCGGCGAGGCATATTGCCGCAAGCTTCTCGACGCGCTTGAAGAGATGCTTGAATTCGTCGGAAAGGCTTCAAGCGCCATTCGTACAGAAGCTTCAAAGATGGCGGATCCCTCTCTTCTCTGCGATTTTATCGCATCTGCCGTCCTCGTTCGCCAGCCCGATAAGCAGGCGATCCTTGAAGAATTTGATCCGTTTGACCGCTGCGAGCTCCTTATAAGCGTACTTAAAAACGAATGCGATCTTATGCGCTACGAGCACGAAATTCAGGAAAAGGCAAGAGGAAGAATCGTTCAGGGTCAGCGCGAATATTATCTTCGCGAGCAACT
This sequence comes from Clostridia bacterium, assembly GCA_017632155.1. Next base: position 23,413 of record JAGBRZ010000162.1, on the reverse strand, counting down.
CAAGATCATTGAGGATGAGCTTGGTATGAATGAGGACGATCCCGATGACTGCACCGCAAAGATCAGAAACGCAGACATTCCGGATGAAGTTCGCGAAAAGCTCTTCAAGGAAAACGACCGCCTTTCAAAGACTCCCTTCGGCTCTGCCGAGGCTGCGGTTCTTCGCAACTATATCGAAACAGTTCTCGAGCTTCCCTGGAACAAGCGAACAAATGACCGCGTAAGCGTTGCGGCGGCAAAGAAGATCCTTGACGCCGATCACGACGGAATGAAGAAGGTCAAGGAGCGCATCCTTGAATATCTTGCCGTCAAGCAGCTTTCGCCCGATCTTAAAAATCAGATCATCTGCCTTGTGGGCCCTCCCGGCACGGGAAAGACATCCATCGCGGCTTCTATCGCAAACGCGATGAACCGCAAATATATCCGTGTTTCCCTTGGCGGTATTCACGACGAGTCGGATATCCGCGGACACAGAAAGACATACGTTGCTTCTATGCCCGGACGCATTATGGCGGCTATGGAAAAGGTTGGAGTCAAGAACCCTCTTATGCTTCTTGACGAGATCGACAAGCTCACGTCCGATTCGCGCGGAGATCCCGCATCCGCTCTTCTCGAGGTTCTTGACCCCGAACAGAATAAGACCTTCCGCGATCACTTTATCGAGCTTGATTTTGACCTTTCGGAATGTCTGTTCATCACCACGGCAAATACTCTTGATACCATCCCGCGTCCTCTGCTCGACCGTATGGAGGTCATTGAGCTTTCAAGCTACACACGCCGTGAAAAGCTTTCTATTGCAAGAAATCATCTGCTCCCCAAGCAGTCAAAGCGCCACGGTCTTGACGGTCGCAAGTTCAGAATGACCGATGAGGCAATATATGAGATCATCGATTGCTACACCCGTGAGGCGGGCGTTCGTAATCTTGAGCGCACGGTTGCTGAGCTTTGCCGTAAGGCGGCTAAAAAGATCGTTGAATCAGAGGGCTCTATCAAGCGAGTCAGCATTGATCAGAAGGATGTTGCATCCTATCTCGGAGGCAGAAAGATCCTTCCCGAGCTTTCTGCGAAAGAAGACCTTGTTGGCGTTGTAAACGGTCTTGCGTACACCGAGGTTGGCGGAGATATGCTCAAGGTTGAGGTTGCGGTTCTTGAGGGAACCGGAAAGCTTGAGCTTACGGGCTCTCTCGGCGACGTTATGAAGGAATCCGCAAAGGCGGCTCTCACATACATCCGCTCGATCGCTTCAAAATACGGTATACCTGCCGATTTTTATAAAACCAAAGACATACATATCCACGTTCCCGAGGGTGCGGTTCCGAAGGACGGTCCTTCTGCAGGCGTAACTATGACAACGGCGCTCTGCTCGGCTCTTTCGGGCATTCCCGTTCGTCACGACGTGGCTATGACGGGTGAGGTCACCCTCACCGGCAGAGTTCTTGCCATTGGCGGACTCCGCGAAAAGACGATGGCTGCTTATGCCGCGGGCATCAAGACCGTGCTCATCCCCGCCGACAACGAGGTAAATCTCGAGGAAGTGGATGAAGAGGTTCGCGCAAACATTAAATTCATCACCTGCCGCCACGCGGATGAGGTTCTCTCACACGCGCTTGTATCCGCTCCCTCTGACGAGGTATTTGCGGAAAATGACAAGGGCGACGATGGATTCGAGAACACACTTTCGGGCGTTATCATCAAGAATCCTGCGGCAGATATCACAACCATAAGAGGCAAAAATCATGGCAATTAATATTCAGAATTCAAATCTTGAGATCACCGCCGGAAGGATCGACCAATTTCCGAGCAAGGCTATCCCTCAGATCGTCTTTTCGGGCAGATCGAACGTCGGCAAGAGCTCGCTGATCAACACTATGCTCGGCAGAAAGTCGCTTGCGAGGGTCAGCTCTGCGCCCGGCAAGACTATCACAGTCAATTTCTACAATGTTGACAACAAGATAATGCTCGTCGACCTTCCCGGCTACGGCTTTGCAAAGCGTCCCGAGAGTGAAAAAAAGCGTTGGAGCGCGCTGACCGACGGCTATTTCACCAACAACCCGAATTTCGACCGCCTCAAGCTTGCAGTTCAGCTCGTTGACCTTGAGGTCGGGCCCACTCAGGATGACCTGATGATGATAAGCTATCTCGCGCAGATGGAGATCCCCTTCGTCATCGTTGCATCCAAGGCAGACAAACCCAACAAAACCAACCGCGCAAAGGCACTTGAGCTTCTTCACAATCACGAGTACATTCCGGAAGGAACAGAGATTATTCCCTTCTCGGCTAAATCCGGTGAAGGAAAGGAACAGCTTTGGAAGCTCTTCTTTGCGGTCACATCGCAAAAGTAAACTAAAATGTTCAGATATCTTATTACAAATGGGCTTGAGGGAATGCAGGGCTACCTCGTCTCGCTCGCCCTAACTCTGCCGATCATTCTCTTTTCACTGACTCTGCACGAGTGTGCACACGGCTGGATGGCTATGAAACTCGGTGACCGCACGGCGTATAATCTCGGCAGACTTACTCTCAATCCGATAAAGCACCTTGATCCCATCGGATTTATCTGTATGCTTGTTTTCGGCTACGGATGGGCAAAGCCCGTGCCGATCGTTGTTCGCAACTTCAAGAATCCGCGCAAGGGCATGGCGATATCCGCTATTGCGGGACCGATAAGCAACCTGCTTCTTGGTTTTGTTTTTGTTATTCTTTATTATCTCGCCGCATTCGGATTCAACCTTGCTTTTGGATACGGAAGCTCGATAACCGAGCGTGCTTTTATCATCTCTCAGCTCGTTCTCATATTCTTTTCTATGGGAGCACGTCTGAACGTGTATCTTGCCGTATTCAACCTACTCCCCGTGCCTCCCTTTGACGGTTCAAGATTTTTCTATGTCTTTTTACCGCCCAAGTGGTACTTCAAGGTTATGCAGTACGAAAGATACATTATGATCGGCATTCTCGCGCTGTTTTATTTCGGTATACTTTCGATACCGCTTGATTTTATTTCGGGGCTCATTCTCGACGGTATGTATTGGCTCGTCGGACTCATCCCGATCTTCTGAGGATATTATGGAAGAAATCATTTCATACAAGCTTGAAAAGTTTGAAGGCCCTCTCGACCTGCTTCTCTCGCTGATCAAAAAGAACAAAATGCAGATAGAAGACATTCCGATATCTCTTATCTGCGAACAATACATTGAATATATCGCAAAGGCTCAAAAGCTCGATATGGAGCTTGCGGTCGAATTTCTCGTTATGGCGAGTGACTTGATGCTTATCAAGAGCAAAATGCTTCTGCCCCGTGAGGAAGCCGAGGAAGAGGAAGACCCGCGTGCAAAGCTCGCAGATGCTCTTGCAAGACTCGAGGCTGCCAAGAGCGTTGCGGGCGAGCTCGGCAAGCGATACGCGCAGTACTCGGGCCGTATGGCAAAGGATTCGGAGGATATTTCCCCCGACAAGACCTTCGTCAAGGATTACGAGGCAAGCGTCCTCGTTCCCGCAATGCGCCGTGTTCTTGCGGAATACCGAGATACCGAGGCGATCTCAACCGGACTTGTGCGACCGATCGTGGCGCGTCCGATAGTTCCTGTAAGAATAAAGATCATGGGCATTATGAAGCATTTCAAGGATCTTGAATCAAGACCGTCCCTTGGTGAGCTTCTTGATGAAGCAGACACGCGCCCCGAGCTCGTTGCGATCTTCATCGGTGTGCTTGAGCTTATAAAAATGAAGCGAGTGCTTCTTGTTGAAGAGCTTGATGAGTTTGGAAATCCACGCGGAATATCAACAAAATTCAAAGCAAATCCCGAATTCGGCACAGAGCTTCCCGACGACCTTGAGATCGACGGCTACAACGAATAATATAAAGGTAAATAAAATGGATCAGGAAAACAAACTTTCGGAAATTCGCAAGATAGAGGGCGCGCTTGAGGCAATACTCTTTGCGGCGGGACATCCCGTCAGCTACGACAAGATCGGCGAGGCACTTGAATTGACTCCCGGCGACGCCAAAAGGATCGCAGAGCATCTTGCGGAAAAATACAATAACAATACCGACGGCGGCATTATGATGCTCCTCTTCCCCGACACCTGTCAGCTTTGCTCACGCGAGGATTATATTCCCTACGTCCGCATAGCTCTCGGCATCCGCAGAGGCGGTAATCTTTCGAACTCTGCTCTCGAAGTTCTTGCAATCGTCGCTTATAACCAACCCGTAACCCGTTCCTTTATTGACACGGTGCGCGGTGTTGACTCGGCTTATGCGGTCGGCTCTCTCCTTGACAAGGAACTCATTGAGCCCTGCGGCAAGCTTGATGCTCCCGGCAGACCCACTCTTCTTGCAACGACAGAAAAATTCCTTCGTGTATTCGGTCTTAATAACCTCGGTGACCTTCCCGAGGGTGGCGCACTCCGCGGTGCGGCTGATGCACTTCTCGGAGCAGAGGAAGAAAACGAACAGCTTTCAATTGAGGTTGACGAAGAGTCATCCTCCGAATCAGTCGAGGAAGAAGCAGAAGAACTCTACGTTCCCGACGAGGAATAATCATACTTAATCACAATGGAGGCAGGTGATACATCTGATTGCGCTCTACATCATCGGCGGCATATTGCTCTTTTTCGCCTTTATCGCATCTCTGCGCGCCGAAGTTTTAATTGCATATTCGGATGAATTCGCACTGACCGTTCGGGTGCTCGGCATACCGATAAAAATTCTTCCGAAAAAGAAAAAGAAAGTAAAGATCTCCGCCTACTCGCGCAAGAACCGCGCAAAATACGAGGCGGCGGAAAAAGAAACGGCTCTCAAAAAAGCAAAGAAGAAAAAAGAAAAGCAAAAGAAAAAAGAAGCCGCAAAGGAAAAGAAAAAAGCCGATAAAGCGGCGGGCAAGGCAAAGCCCAAGAAACCGATCGGTGACATCATCGATATGATACGCGATCTTGTTGCGGTTGCCGTTTTGCGTTTTGCAAAGCATCTTCGCATTCGTGTTGCGCGACTTCACATCGCAGTTGGCACGGGTGATGCCGCATCCACGGCTATTCTTTACGGTGCAATCGCGCCCGCAGTGGCGTGCATTGCGGCATATCTCGACTCGACTTCGACTCTGCGCCATCCCACCAAAACAGATGTTGACATCCACGCAGACTACCTTTCGGAAAAGATGGTGATCGACATCGAGATCGGATTTTCGATCTGTGTATGGCAACTTTTCGATATTCTCTTCCGCACGGGCTTCAGGCTCACAAAACATTTGTAAAATAATATTTGATTCATATATGAAAGGATCTAAAGCTATGGCAAACGAAAACAAGCTTCAGGAAATCATCGCCGCGTCCCTCGAAAATATCCGTTCTATGGTTGACGCAAACACCGTTATCGGTAATCCCATCAACACCCCTCAGGGAACCACCATCATTCCCGTATCAAAGGTATCTCTCGGCTTTGCTTCGGGCGGTCTTGACTATGCAGGCAAGAGCGAGGAGGCTGTACGCGCACGTCTTCAGAATTTCGGTGGCGGCGGCGGAACCGGTCTTTCCGTTGTTCCCGTTGGCTTCCTTGTTGTTTCTCCTGACGGAGCAGTTGATATGATCAACGTTGGTATGGAGTACAAGAGCGGCCCCATCGAGCAGGTTGCCGACGTTGTTGAGCGCGCTCCCGAGATCATTGCAAAGATCAAGGCATTCTTCGCAAAGGATGCTGAGCCCGATACAGACGAAGAATAAGCATATCTTTCTCATCTTCGAAATATATTTTCATAAGAATATATTTCGAGGTGAAAAATGAATATCCCGCGCAAGCTTATCGCTTTACTCTTATGCACTTTGACTCTGTTACCCGCACGGGCGTTTCCCGTTTCGGGCGTACCCGAATATCATACCGCAGAAGAAAACCTGCCGACAATTTCGCTCGATATTGCGACGTCGGCGGGCTCTGCGGTGCTTCTTGATGCAAGCGGATTGAGCATTCGTACTTTGTGGGAACAAAACGCAGACAAGCGGCGAGGTCCCGCAAGCACGACAAAGGTCATGACGGCTCTCGTTGCGGCAGAAAAAATGCCACTGTCAACAAAGATAACCGTACCTAAAGAAGCGGTGGGCATAGAGGGTTCCTCGGTCTATCTGACCGAGGGAGAGGTCTTTACGCTTGAGGAATTGCTTTGTTGTACTCTTCTTGAATCGGCAAACGATGCGGCAACTGCGGTTGCCATTGCAGTCGGCGGAAGCATTGAGAAATTTGCTGCGCTTATGAATGAAAAATGCGCGGAGCTCGGGCTTGTCGATACTCATTTCACAAACCCGCACGGGCTTGACCACGAAGAGCACTATACGACAGCGCGTGAGCTTGGCATCATTGCAGCTGCTGCGCTTGAAAGTGAAGCTTTGCGGAAAATATTCTCTACATATAAAATGACAGTCGCCGCGCCCGAGGGCGGAGTGCGTTTGCTTATCAATCACAATCGGCTGCTGAAGTCGATCGAAGGATGCATAGGCGTTAAAACGGGGTACACCAAGTCAAACGGCAGGTGCCTTGTTTCAGCGGCTGAGCGCGACGGATTGCGGCTTATTGCTGTCACTCTCGACGACGGCAACGATTGGCACGATCACACCTTGATGCTTGAGGCGGGATTCGAAGCCTACGAGCGGATTGAGCTTTGCGAATATACAGGAATCGAGCTTCCCGAGATAGCTGTAATCGGCGGCGAACAATCGCGAGTGAGAACAACTTTATCGGACAAAGTTTACGTAACGCTTCCGCGAAGCGGCGCGAAAATAGATTTCAGGATAGATAGTATCCCTTCCCTTCTCGCACCCGTATCGCGCGGGCAGGAGGCGGGTGAGGTCATCTTCACTTGCGAGGGCGAGGAGATCGCGCGCTTACAGCTTGTGACCGCCTATGCGGCGGCAAAGAAAAAAGAAAAAGGATTTTGGGAAAAACTCTTCGGATAAACTCCCTATATATAATATGGAAAAAATCAGACTTCAAAAATATTTTACCGACTGCGGAGTGCTTTCGCGCCGTGCCGCAGAACGCGAGATCGAGGCGGGGCACGTTAAGCTCAACGGACAGATCGCAAAGATCGGCGACAAGGTTATGCCGGGCGTTGACAAGGTCGTCTGGAACGGCAGAGGCGTGGTTTTCAAGAAGAACGTTGCCAAGAGAGTTATCGCTCTCAACAAGCCCCGCGGATACGTTTGCACGGCAAACGATGAACAAGGCAGAAAGATCGTCACCGAGCTTGTTGAGGACGCAGGCGGCAGACTTTACCCCATCGGGCGGCTTGATATGCAATCTGAGGGTCTTCTGCTTATGACCGATGACGGCGAATTCGCTAATCTTATGATGCACCCTCGCCACCATATTCCTAAGGAGTACAAGGTCAGCGTCAAGGGCAAGGTTGACGAAAAGGCGCTTGAGATACTCCGCTCCGCGCTTGTTATCGACGGATACAAGATAACTCCCGCAGAGGTTGAAGTGATTGATACTCAAAACGACGGCGCGCGCCTCAACTTTGTGATCTTCGAGGGCAGAAACCGTCAGATACGCAAGATGTGCGAGGCGGCGGGGCTTACCGTTACGCGCCTTCGCCGTGTCAAGATCGGCCCAATCTCTGTCAACGGAATTGCGCCCGGTACTTGGAGAAAGCTTCGCGACGATGAAGTTGCTTGGTTGCGCCGTATGGCAAAGCTGAAGCCCGAAAAAACTTACGAAGAAGAATAATATTTTACCCTGACGGTGCATCGCATCGTCAGGGTTTTACAATATATTCCGACAAAAGTCGCGGAGAAACACTATATTTTGTGTTTTCTATGGTAATTTGTGGTAATTCTGCACAAATGCGACGGCAAATTTTTGTGCAATCTTTTTCTCTGTTTGCTATTGCAAAATTTGGGGATTTATGGTAAAATATTACTGTAAAAATTATCCATTTGGAGGAATAAAAACGTATGGAAAAGAATATCAAGATACTTATTGCAGATGAAAACGATAACGACCGCCGCAGACTTGCCGATGGGCTTCGCAGATCGGGTTTCCACAGAATAGATGAGGTTCAGAACGGTGAGGGCGTCATCGACCGTATCACGGGCGGTAATTATGACATCGTTATAGTTGACGTCTGGCTTTCAAAGCTTGACGGCATCGGGATCCTCCGTCAAAGCCGCGCCATTGACTTTGGCGGTGCACTCCCTCCTCTGTTTATTGTAACCTCTTCGATTTCAAGCCAGAATATATTCGTCGATGCAATGAATGCGGGCGCGGCGCTTTGTCTGCTCAAGCCCATTGACCCCGCAAGCCTTGCCGAACATCTGCAAAGTCTTGGCCGCGACCGCGCGGTTCGTGAATCGGGAACGCCCGATATTGAAACGCAGGTCACAAAGATCATTCACCAGATCGGTGTTCCCGCGCACATAAAAGGCTATCAGTATCTCCGCACAGCGATCCTTCTCACAATACGCGACAGCGACGTGATCAATTCCGTGACGAAGGTTCTCTACCCCACCGTCGCAAAGAAATATCAAACAACTACATCGCGCGTTGAGAGAGCGATTCGCCATGCCATTGAGGTCGCCTGGGATCGCGGCGACGTTGAAACACTGAATTCCTATTTTGGTTACACTATTCAAAATGATCGCGGCAAGCCTACAAACAGCGAGTTTATTGCGATGATAGCCGATAATCTTCGCCTGAAATATAAATTGTATAAATAATCTTGACAAAATGCGGATTTTGTTGTAAAATCATCTTATCACTTTTTGAGGAGTGCTATGATGAAAAATTGCGACAAGATTTTTGATCTGCTGAAAAAGAGTCAAATTCTCATTGCCGAGGCAACAGATCTGCTTCATATTCCCTACCCCGATCCCGTTTTTCGTGGTTTTCAGGGCGGTTGCTCGGATGGAGAGAGGTATTATTATCAAGTGCTTATGCACTATGAGCTTTCCGACCGTTCAAAGGATTACTCTTGCATTGCAAAGGTCGATATGCAGACCAAGCAGGTTATAAAATACAGCGGCGTGCTGCACCTTGATCACGCGAACGACGTAACCTATCATCCGAGGAAGAATCTTCTTATGGTGACCAACAACAAGCCGAATTTCACGCGCATAACGCTTGTTGATCCCGATTCACTCGAGATCGTCGGATACGAGGAATCACCCGTGCCGCTCTATGCTTTGGAATACAACCCCGACAGAGATATGTTCGTTGCGGGAATCTCCGGTAAGCGCGAATTTTGCTTCCTTGACGGTGATCTGAAGATCATTAATGACAAGACATACCGAACCGTCGAAGTGGATGACAGATGCACAAAGCAGGATATTTGTGCCGACGGCAATCTGCTGTACTTTATCCTTTGGGACGGAAAGCACAAGGATATGAACGACTTTCAGAATCGAGTAACGATCTACGATTGGAACGGCGAATATCGCGGCGTTCTCGAATTCAATCTCGGCCCCGAAGAACCCGAAAGTATTTCGATACTTGACGGAGAGATCTACGCCGTGGTTTGCAATAAGAGAGAGCCGGCTATATATCATTTTGAGCCTAAAATAAAATAGATAAAAGCCTCGCAAGCGAGGCTTTTATCTTTTCTTCTTCCTCTTCTTATCCACCAGCTCGTCGAGTTCTTCGACGGTTTCGCTCGTGATAGGTTCGGTGCCACCGGAGTAGCGGGCGGCGGTGTAGGTGTTGAAGAGGGCATGTTCGAGTTCTTCGTGCGCGAGGTCGCGCTCCATTTTGGCGGGGGTGTATTTGGGAGCGACGCGGTAGCCCTCGCGGATCTTGCCGAACATGAATTCGGTGAAGATATAGCGGATGCGGGTGGCGTTGTCGGCGTCGTTCCACGGGTGGGGATTCTTCATCTTGTTGCGGTGACGTTTTGAGCCGACCCGTTCCTTGAAGATGAAATCGCGCTCATCCTCGCCTTTGACGCGCTTACGCTCAATGCCGAGCTTCTTTGCGACTCGCTTGACGATCTTGTCAAAGAATTGCGATATAGCTTTTGATATACGCGAAGTGATCTTCGATATTTTTTCGCGCATCTTGCGGTCGAACATCTTTTTGAATGACTTCCAACCGAGCCAGAGTCCGCCGCCGAACATTACAAGCGCAATGCCTTGAAGGATATAATTTCCTATCGAAAGTGTGAAGATCAGCGCACCGTAAAAGACGGAAAAGGTGTAGATGATCGTGAGCACAACGCGGATCGGGGAGAAGCCGCGCGATTCTTTGAGTGCGGTTATGATTCCTTTTAGCTTATTCATTTTCCGCCTCCTCGCTGAAAAAGAGCTCGGGAAGCGAATAGACGCGGACGCCGTTGCCTCTGCGCTCAAGCTCGAAGGCGCGGGCATCGGTCTCCGGGGTCTGGCAGAGGACGAAGATCAGAATCTCTGCGCTGTTTTCTCCCGTTTCAAGAAGTTCGTCAAGAAGCGCGGGGAAAGAACCACCGTCTGCGGCACGCATTGATGCCATAGTCTTGAAAATATCAAGCATATGCGACTCACCGCCTTCAAGAGGAAATCTTTGAAGCATCGAGCCGTCCTGACCCTTACAGTTTGCAAAATAGCCGACGCTGTAACCGTCATAGATTGCTTGTCTTATGATGTACGCGGAATAGGAAAGAGCGAGTTCGGTGAGGCGTTCGTATTCTTCGCCGTTGATGCCGCAGTCGCGCTCAAGGTGATAATCCATAAACACGCAAAGTCGGCGGGCGGCGCAGAAATCGCGGTCGTTGACCATCAGCGGAGTTGCACTTCTGCGCGAACCGAGCCAGGTCTTGGCACTCGCCTTGAAATTGATCTGCGAAACGGGATCGCCAAAGCGATAGTCGCGGACACCCGAAAGCGAAAACGGATCGGCAAAGAGCTGACGAAGAGCTCGCTCCTCTCCTTGCATCATACTGACTGCAGGAAGTGCAGGATCGATTTCATACGGGCGTGGATAAACGTATATATCGGCGGGGCACTCAAAAACTTCCTCGCCGAGCTTTTTTTGCACGATCGCGCTTTGAAGCTTATAATAACCACGTTTCAGGCAAGTAAGCTTGTGACGGCGACGGATACGCATATAGGGCCAAAGGTTGAATCTGCTGATAAAATACTGCATTCCATCCTTTTTGGGCGGCTCAAACCCCGAAAGGCGGAGTTCGTTATAGAGATATGCTTCAATATCGACTGCAAGAAGCGGGAAGAATCCGTTATTGACCACGGTTTCGATAAGCTCGACCTCGTCACCCGCATAGACTCCCTTTTCGGTGAACTCACGCGAATATGAGATGTTTTTCAGATTCTTTTCGCGCAGGCGAAGGTAGATCTTCCAAAGGATCCACAGCACAAGCGCTGCGACGAGAACCCAGAAAACATAAGGGAACACGGGGGATTGAAGGAACTTGACGAAGCCCTCGATCAGCCCTGCAAGCAGTCGGAGAAAAACGTCAATTACGGGATTCATCAGAGATTCTCAAAAACAGCTTCGGTGGGAACGCGGGTGGATTTTATGATATTTTCAACTATCTCGCCGACAGCGTTCTTTCTGATCCTTGCGGCAGATTCGAGCATTATACGGTGCTCGAGAACGGGATGTGCGGCACGCTGAATATCATCGGGAAGAACATAAGAACGTCCCGCGATTGCGGCGTATCCCTTTGCCGCCTTCATCAGCGCAAGCGCGCCGCGAGGGCTGACGCCGAGAACAACGTGGGGATAGGAGCGAGTCGCTTCGACTATGTATGCGATATACTCCATAAGTTCGGGGCAGATATAGACCTCGGGGAGTGCCTTGATAGCCTCACAGAGCTCCTCCTCGCTGACGACGGCTTCGAGCTCATCAAGAGGGCTTGCCTTATCAAAACGCGCCAGAATGCCTACGTTTTCGGCGTGGGAGGGGTATTCCATTCTTCCCTTCATAAGAAATCTGTCAAGCTGTGCTTCGGGGAGTGGGAAGGTGCCGAGAGTTTCGACGGGGTTTTGCGTTGCGATTACCATAAAAGGATCGGACAGGCGCATTGTTTTGCCGTCGATGGTTGCCTGACGCTCTTCCATACACTCAAGCAGACCCGACTGAGTTTTCGGAGTTGCTCGGTTGATCTCGTCGGCAAGAAGGATATTGGTGAAAACCGGTCCGGGAACGAATTCGAACTCGGAGGATTTCATATTGAAAAAGTTTATACCGGTGATGTCAGAGGGGAGAAGGTCGGGGGTGAACTGAATGCGCTTGAAATCGCATCCCACGCTTGCGGCGAGGGATTTGATAAGAACGGTCTTACCCGTGCCGGGAACGTCCTCAAGAAGAACGTGACCGCCCGCAAGAAGTGCGACGCAGATCATATCAATGGTCTCGGTCTTACCGACGATAACCTTTCCGATATTCTCTTTGATTCGGTTATATACGCTTGTGATAAGCTCTGTATTTGCCATTTTAGCCTCCGTTTAATTTGTGATTTGAATTGCACCCGCAAGATAGCGCGCACTCGATTCGGCAAGAGATGCGGCTCTGTCTCCGAGAACTGAATGCAGTTTCATAATTTTTTCGTGCGCTCGTTTTTCGTCGGCAGCAAAATTGCTTGCCACGCCGACTATGTTTCCGCCGTCCATCCACTCAAATAAGCGATTGCGGCGCAAGAGATTTGGAACTCCGAGGAGTGCCGACGCATCAATGATTCCCTTATAGCCAAGCTTGAAGAGATCTTTTACATATCCTTCGGGGCAACGGTCGATGTGCGAGATCAGAATCTCGTAATCAGCCATTTTGATGGCATAAAGAGTGTCGAGCAGATTGGTTTCCCAAATTCCCTCGGGCATATCGACGATTATCGTTCTTGTGCCGTAAACGGCGAGCGATCCAATGTCGGATATGTACTTCAGCCGCTCGTCAAGGTAGACCTCACTTCCAAGATAAAGCACGGGGCTCTTTTTCGGCATATTCTCCGAAAGACTCAAAAGTATTTTGTTGCGAAGCTCGGTGAATTCCGCGACGCTCATTTTTGCGGGGTAATAGCGCGGAGTCAGTACAGCCGCCGCAACGCCCGCGGAATACAACGTGCGGAGTCTGTCTGCGCATATTTCAATATCCTTTGAACCGCCGACAAAGCCGGGCAGCAAATTGCCGCCAAGATCGATCTGCATCTTCTCCGCCCTCTCTTTCATAATAGCATAATAATATAATTATGTACTATTTTTTGCGTTTTGTCAAGTCTTTTTGTGTAAAATACTTGTAAGTGGGGCAAAAGAGTGGTATAATTAATATATCACCATCCAAAGGACATCAAAATGAAACATATACTCCTTATCACAACGGGCGGAACGATTGCATCCGCCGCAGGCGCAGATGGGCTTGTTCCCACCGTTTCGGGCGAGCGTCTGCTTGAGCACATTCCGGAGGTCGGCACCGTCTGTGACATCAGCGTAACCGCACTTTTCAATCTTGACAGTACAAATATGCGTCCCGAATATTGGCTCAAGCTCGCTATGAAGATTCGAGAGGAATACCACAATTACGACGGATTTGTTGTAACCCACGGCACGGACACTATGGCTTATGCGGCGGGTATGCTCCACTTCCTTATTCAGAACAGTCAAAAGCCAATCGTTCTGACGGGTGCACAGACTCCCATCGAAAACCGCGACACAGATGCGCGAGAGAATCTGCGCGACGCATTCATTTACGCATCGGACAAGGATGCCTGCGGAATTCACGTTGTTTTCGGTGGAAAGGTCATCTCTGCGGCGAGAGCAAGAAAGAACCGCACGAGGAGTGCAAATGCTTTTTCAAGCGTGGACTATCCCGAGATTGGTTTTGTTCGCGGCGGCGAGATGCGTTACTATATTAAAGAACGCTATTCCGAGCCCGTTAAATTCTATGATAAGATCGATACAAACGTAACGCTCATCAAGCTCACTCCGGGTATGAGCGCGGATATTTTCGACTACATTGCCGAGCGTGCGCACGCAGTTATCATCGAAAGCTTCGGCGTCGGCGGTCTTCCCTACTACGACAACGACGAGTTTGCCGATAAGATCGAAATGCTTATCAAAAAGGGCGTGCGAATCGTTATCACAACGCAGGTGCCTCACGAGGGTAGTGATATGTCAATTTATCAGGTCGGACTTCGCATCAAGCAGAAATACGAGCTCCCCGAGGCTTACAGCATGACGACCGAAACCGTGCTCGCCAAGGTCATGTGGGCTCTCCCGCAGTCAAAAACAGCGGAGGAGTTTGCGAAGATCATTAATACGCCGGTTGGGTGTGACATTATATAGTAAAAGATATAAAGGACTGAATCCACTTGAGATTCAGTCCTTTGATCTTTTACATTTTATGCTTGCTTATCGTTTTCTTGATTGTCCCGCTTTTTCTTCTTATTTTTCCTATTGACCGCAATAACGATAATTACGATCACAGCGGGGATGCCGGGGAAAACGAGGAGGGTGGGGATTGCGGATACGAGGAATACGGTAAAGTCCATAAAGCCGATGCCGAAATTCTTCCAGCTTTTAACGAATGCTTCCGCGATGCGTTCACCGAAGGTTGGCTCGTTGTCCTTGACGGGAGTGTATTCAACCACCTCATCGATAGTGAGGTTGACGGTGGAATATGCGACCTGTCCGTCATAGGATTTAAGGATTGCCTGATATTCTGCGATCTGCTGTTCGGTTTCGGATATCTTCTTCTGAAGGGTATACCAAAAATCGTAATCTTTTGCGGTGTCGATCGATGCCATCATTGCAAGCAGGCTTTCGCGCTCGGTTTCGAGGGTCTTCATTCTCGCCTCAATGCTGTAATATGCCTCGCTGACATCCTGCTGAGTCGAGGCGCTGGAGGTTACGTTAAGTGCGCCGCCGATCTGCGAGATGAAGGCATCAAGATTTTCTGCGGGTATCTTGATAACAAGATACGCCTGTCTGCTGTAGGAATTGCCCTTATAATTGTAGCTTGCACCGGTAACTCTTGACTCGCTGATATAACCGCCGAATGCCGATACCGAGGAATTGATCTGCGCAAGCGCGGAATCGTATTCCTTCGTCTCACCGTAAACGGTGTATGTGCGGATGATCTTGCGGGTGGTTTGAATTTCATTCGGAGTATTTGGAATGGATGCATCGGGCGCATAGGACACGCCGCCCGCGGATTCATTCTTTTCGGGCGCCATTCCCATATCCATATCACCCACGTAATTCGCCGAGCCTGCCGAGCAGGAAGCAAAGAGTGGGATGATGATCACAGCCGCCAGAATTATGGCGAACAAAGAAACGTAACTTATTGTCTTTTTCATGATGATTCTCCTTTTCTGTTTGATGCCCGGCTCTGCCGGTTTGGGATTTGGTTATTTCTGTTTCTATTATATCACGTATTATATTAATTGTCAACAAAAACATGTGCGGCACATCAAAGCGACGTGCCGCACTTATGCATTATTTAGTTAAGCTTTGCAAGAGCTGCCTCGATTGCTGCGAGGGTCTCTTTATACTTTTCGAGTTTTGCCTTCTCGGCTTCAACTACGTTTGCGGGAGCTTTAGCTACAAAGCCTGCGTTCGAGAGCTTGCCGTCAAGGCGTTTGATCTCGCCCTGAGTCTTCTCGAGTTCCTTTGTAAGGCGTGCTCTTTCCTTCTCGGTGTCGATGAGCTCGGAGAGAGGCAGATAAACTGTTGCCGCATCGGTAACGATCTGTGCCGCATCGTCTGCGGTGATCGCGCCTGCAAAATCAGCGGAAACCTCAACCTCGGATGCCGAAGCAAGACGGCAGAAGAAGGGATAGGTTGCGGGAGTAAAGGAATCCTCATACTTGGTCTCAAGGTATACCTTGGTCTTTCTTGAGGGAGGAACGTTCATCTCGGTACGTCTTGCACGGATAGCCTTGATAACTGCGATAAGCTTATCGGTGTGAGCAGCGTCGGTCTCGAAATCGAGTGCAGCATCATACTTCGGATAGGTTGCTATCATAATGCTTTCTGCATCGCCCTCGTGAGGAAGTGCCTGATAGATCTCCTCGGTGATGAAGGGCATAAAGGGATGCAGGAGCTTGAGAGTGCCTGTGAGGACATATGCAAGAACGTTCTGTGCAACAAGTCCGCTTTCACTTTCCTTCTCTGCCAGGCGAGCCTTGCAGAGCTCAATGTACCAGTCGCAGAAGATATCCCAAACAAAATCGTAGAGGTTGGAGAGTGCGATACCGATCTCGTACTTATCAAGCGAAGCCTCAACTGCCGCGCAGAGCTTGTTGAAGCGGCAAAGGATCCACTTGTCCACGGGTGCGAGCTTGGATGCTTCGGGAAGTTCAACCTTATCGATGGTGAGGTTCATTCTTACGAAGCGAGATGCGTTCCAGAGCTTGTTTGCAAAGTTACGCGCAGCCTCGATCTTTTCGTCCGAGAAACGCATATCGTTTCCGGGGCTGTTACCCGTTGCAAGGGCAAAGCGGAGCGCGTCTGCACCGTAGGTAGAGATGATCTCGAGCGGGTCGATACCGTTGCCGAGCGACTTGGACATCTTTCTGCCCTGCGCATCGCGTACAAGACCGTGAATGAGAACGGTGTCGAAAGGAATGGTATCTGTATATTCGAGTGCCGAGAAGATCATTCTCGATACCCAGAAGGTGATGATGTCGTAACCTGTTACAAGGGTATTGGTAGGGTAGAAATACTTCAGATCCTCGGTATTATCCGGCCAACCCATTGTCGAGAAGGGCCAGAGTGCGGAGGAGAACCAAGTGTCGAGGGTGTCGGGGTCCTGAGTCATGTGACCACCGCACTTGGGGCAGGTGTCAACGTGATCTGCGGAAACGACGGTCTCGCCGCACTTGTCGCAGTAGTAAGCAGGGATTCTGTGACCCCACCAAAGCTGACGCGAGATGCACCAGTCCTGAGTGTTCTCCATCCAGTGGAAATAGTTCTTATCAAATCTTTCGGGAACGAACTTGATGCGTCCGTCGCGTACCGCCTCGATTGCGGGCTTTGCGAGGGGCTCCATCTTTACGAACCACTGAAGGCTGATCATAGGCTCAATTGTGGTGCCGCAACGGTAGCAGGTGCCGACCTCGTGCTTGATATTGTCGATCTGACAGAGGTAACCGCCCTCTTCGAGATCCTTAAGGATAGCCTTTCTTGCCTCATAGCGATCCATACCCGCATACTTGGGATATGCATCGGTGATCTTTGCATCCTCGGTAAGAACAACCTCCATCGGGAGTTTCTGACGGCGTCCGACCTCGAAGTCGTTGGGGTCGTGCGCGGGAGTGATCTTAACGCAGCCGGTACCCTTATCGAGCTGTGCGTGTTCGTCGGCAACGATCGGGATGCGGCGGCCTACGAGAGGAAGCACGCAATACTTGCCGATGAGATCCTTATATCTTTCGTCCTCGGGGTTAACTGCAACCGCAGTATCGCCAAGGAGAGTTTCGGGACGGGTGGTAGCAACCTCAACGTATCCTCCGCCGCCTACGAGGGGATATTTGATATGCCAGAAATGGCCATCCTGCTCAACGTAGTCAACCTCTGCGTTAGAGATCGAAGTCTTACAATGAGGACACCAGTTGATGATGCGCTCACCACGGTAGATAAGGCCCTTCTTATAGAGGCGTTCGAAAACGTCGCGTACTGCGCGGCTGCAGCCCTCATCAAGGGTGAAGCGTTCGCGGGTCCAGTCGCAGGAGGAGCCCATCTTCTTGAGCTGGGAAATGATTCTTCCTCCGTACTGCTCCTTCCAAGCCCAAGCGCGCTCGAGGAAGCCGTCACGGCCAAGGTCTTCCTTGGTAAGGCCTTCCTTGCGCATAGCTTCAACGATCTTCGCCTCTGTTGCGATGGAAGCGTGGTCGGTGCCGGGGAGCCAGAGAGTGCTGTAACCCGACATTCTCTTGTAACGGATAAGAATATCCTGAAGAGTGTTGTCAAGCGCGTGACCCATATGGAGCTGGCCCGTAATGTTTGGAGGAGGAATAACTATCGAATAATGTTCTTTGCTGTAGTCGACTTCGGGGGTGAAATAACCCTTCTCTGTCCACATAGCGTAGAGTCTGTCTTCAAACTCTGAGGGGTTATAGGTCTTCGGAAGACCCATATTGATCTCGGAATTCATTTTTTATCGTCCTTTCAAATAATAAATTTCAAAATAAAAAGCACAAACATCCTAAAAACAGGACGCTTGCGCGCGGTACCACCTGTATTCACACGTAAGTGTGCTCTCACTTTATCCTTTTTCGGGGATAGACCGTTCGGAACTACTTTTTTCACTCCGACCGCTCCGCGGCGACTTCGACAGTTTTTTATACGGACTCACACCAACCGCCCGCTCTCTGAAATAATATGCTATCTACTACTCCGCTTCACAGCGTTTTCATATTTATACATATTAAGTATATCATTAAATATGCATTTTGTCAAGAGTTTTTTGCGATTTTACAGCAAATTTATCATTTCTTAATCAAAGCACTTGCATTTGCGGTCATAATATGATATAATATTTAAAGAGCCGCACACAAAAAATTCACGCGGCAAAGAAAGGAAAAACTAAATATCTCATGGAAGGCGACCGATTATTTTGGCTTATTTTGCTTCAGCTTGTGCTCATTGCGATCAACGCATTTTTTGCGGCATCCGAAATGGCACTTGTTTCGCTGAACACTAATCTTCTCCGCAAGCAAGCGGAGGAAGGCGACAAAAAGGCCAAAAAGCTTTTAGAACTTTCAGAAGAACCCACGGCATTTCTCTCTGCGATCCAGATCGCGATCACCCTTGCGGGATTTCTCGGTTCGGCATTTGCGGCAGACAATTTCTCCGATCCTCTGACAAACCTGATCTATAACGATCTTGGTTTCACCGCGATCGGCGAGGAAACGCTGAACTCGATCATGGTCATCCTGATCACGCTTGTGCTCTCCTATTTCACTCTTGTGCTCGGCGAGCTTGTTCCCAAGCGACTGGCACAACATTCGCCCGAAAAAATGGCGCGTTTCGTTTGTCCCGTGGTATCGGCGATCAAGACGGTGCTGAAGCCCATTATCTGGGTGCTTACAAAGTCGACGAACCTCTGCCTGCGCATCTGCGGTATCAATCCCCACGAAGAAGAAGAGCAGGTGACCGAGGACGAGATCCGACTTATGGTAGACATAGGTGAAGAAACGGGTACGATCGACGCAAGTGCAAGTGAAATGATCGACAATATCTTTGAATTTGACAACAATATCGCTCGCACGGTTATGACCCGCGCGATCGACGTTGTGACAATTCATAAGGATTCGAGCGACGAAGAAATATTTGATATTCTCCGCGAAAGCGCATACTCGCGTTATCCCGTATGCGGTGAGGATATCAACGACATTGTCGGTGTTCTTTATGCAAAGGACTACTACCTTGACCGTCTCTCCCCGAATGAAAATAAACCTATTGCGGATATTCTCCGCCCCGCTCACTTTGTGCCCGAGACCGTAAAATGCGACGTGCTTTTCCGTGAAATGCAGAAGAGCAACCGACATATTGCAATTGTCGTTGACGAATACGGCGCAGTAAGCGGCATTATCACTCTTGAAGACCTTGTTGAGGAAGTTATGGGTAACATCTATGACGAATACGACGAGGAAGAAAAAGAAGAGGAAGAAAAGGATATTACAGAAATCAAAGAAAACGTCTGGCGCGTGGCGGGCTTTGCGGAGACCCAAAAGCTTTCCGAGGTTATCGGATTTGCTCTGCCCGAGGACTCGGACTTCTCTACCCTTGGCGGTATGATAATGAACGAGCTTTCCGCCATTCCCGACGACGGAGATACCGATATAGAAGTTGAAACTTGCGGCTTACATATAAAAGTCGAAAAGGTTGAGGACAGACGTATCGAATGGGCGATCGTCACAAAGCTCGCGATCTCCGAAGACGAGGACCATAACACAACTGATTAATATTAAAGCGGATGCCTTTCGGCATCCGCTGATTTTTTAATTATCGCCCAAATATTATACTATAACTCCGCTTGCGGAATTTTGCAAGATTTTTCGCTTCGACATTTTTCGGACAAATAATATATTATAATATATGGTATAATTAACTTAATGCTTATGAAAGGAGAACCGAAATGGCAAATGTGTTTGATTATATAAAATGGCGCGGAGATCTGAGTTTTGAACAGTCGCCGCTCAATGAAATTGATGCTCTGATCTTTTGCGAGCTTTCATATATATTTTTTGAAAGCATAGTACCGGAGGACCTTGATGAAGGATACGTCACACTTGCGGAAGCCGCAGAGGTCTTCTTCGAGAGAAACGCGGGCCTTGATGAGATTCGGCTTGGCGAATTGGTGCCAAAAGAGATCGTTCCGCTTTTCAGAATGGCTGCTTCTTCAAAGAGATTTTCGGAGATACCTCTCGCGCATTTTGTCAACGTCATCGACGATGAAACCGTCGAGCAGTTTTCTGCGATCTCCTTTTTTCCGGATAGCGACAGCGTATTTATCGCATACCGAGGCACCGACGATTCGATAACCGGATGGCGCGAGGATTTCAGAATGGCGTTTCAGACTCCCGTCCCCGCGCAAAAGCGGGCAGAGGACTATCTTATCAAGGCATCTGAGGGCGCAAAGACGATCTGTGTCGCGGGTCACAGCAAGGGAGGCAATCTTGCTTTGTGGGCGGCAATGAACGCCTCCGACGAAATTGCGGAAAGGATCGATAAAATATACAACTTTGACGGACCCGGATTTCTTGATGACATCTGGGAGGGTGCAAATTACGAACGCATTGCCGACAAAATATCAACGGTCATCCCCACGGGCTCGATTGTCGGTCTGCTCCTCAAATATGACAAAAACTACCGCGTCACTAAATCAAGTGCGAAAAACTATCTTCATCAGCACGATGCGCTGACGTGGGAGGTTGAGGGCGTTGAATTCGTTTGCGATGAGGATGTAGCCCCTGACGTCAAGCGTGCTAACGAAGTAGTCGGGAAATGGATATATTCAATGGAGCCAGATGACAGACGAGCTTTTGTTGAAGGATTTTTTGATATTCTCTGCTCCACAAGCGCAAAGACCGTCACAGACCTTGCAGAAAACAGAAGTGCGGTCATCAAAGCATTTTCAAACATCGAGCCCGAAACCAAACAAGCACTTATGGCAGGGGTAAAATTCTTTCTCGGTGAAGGAAAATCTGCCATCACAGAGTCGATACGCGACCTTTTGAAAAAGAAGTCGGATGACGAACCAAGCGATGAAAAGCAAGCTAAAGTTGAACCTATAAAACCTGTTACAAAGAAAGTAATAAAAAAGGTCAAAAAAGCGCCGATCCACAAATCCGCATCACCAAAGCGGCGTCATACTGCGATCAGCAGAATGCAAAAGGAAGCTCTTTACAAAGCAAGAAAGATTATAAAAAGATAAAAGAACTCCCGACCGTGCGGTCGGGAGTTTGCTTTATACAATATTGATCTGACACATTTTCATTGTGGCCAGCGCGGCTGCGTGGGTATCGGGAGTTACACCCGCACAGGCATCGGCAACGACCGAAACTTCGATCTCCGGAAGTGCTGCCTTGATGAGCATCGCATTCGAAACAACGCATATATCCGTGCAAAGTCCAACAAGAGTGATTTCGATCTCTTCATTTTTCGCAAGCTTAACAATATGATCGCAAAGCTCGGTCGAGCCAAAGGTGGGCTTGTCAATAACAAGACAGCCTTCAAGCGCGGGAGCGATCTTGGGATGAATCGCCCAACCCGATGTGCCCTTGATGCAATGCGGCACAGGGAGATGGCGTCCCTCGCGGGTCGACATATATTCTTCGGGATGGGTGTCGCGGGTGGCTATTATATCCGATTTGTCATATTTATCAATCTCGCGCAGAACGTTTGGAATGATCGAAACCGCCTCCGCACTTCCAAGCGCACCGTCAACGAAATCGGTCTGCATATCAATTACAAGTAAAAGCTTTCTCATTTTGAACCTCAAATGAATTTCAATATGTCTTCAACTGTTTCGACGATATACTTTGCGTCTGCATTTTCAAGCTCTTCTCTGCCGCCGTAGCCGTAAAGAACACCGATGCAATCAAATCCCTGATCGCGTGCGCCGTTTACATCCTGATCACGGTCGCCTACCATTATGCACTCGCTTACATCTGTAACGCCGAAGTTTTCAAGAGCGTATGCGATGACCTGTCCCTTCTTGGCGCGAGAATAGTCCATCGTTGCACCCGCAACGAGGTCAAAATATTTTGTCAGATCGAAGTAATCCAAAATCTGCTTTGCAAAATGCTCGGGCTTGGAGGTGGCAAGGATGACCTTTTTGCCCATTTTTCTGACAGCTTCAAGCATTTCCGGAACGCCGGGATATACGAGGTTTTCGAATATTCCGCGCTCGCGGTAATAAACGCGGTATTCCTCAACGGCTTCGAGAGCCTGATCCTCGCTGAAACCGAAGTAATTCTTGAAGGACCACACAAGAGGAGGCCCGACGAAGCAATTCAGCGTGCTTTTGTCCTCTACCTCAATATTCCAACGCTTGAGCGCATAAGCAACCGAATTGGTAATACCGACAGCGGAATCGGTCAGCGTGCCGTCAAGGTCGAATATAACATATTTATAATCTCTGCTCATTTGACATCTCCGTAAGGATTTTTATTTATTATACCATAATCGGAAGAAAAAATCAACATTCGACTTGACTTTTTGCGAGAAATGTGGTAAACTATTATGCGTGATTTGCGGGTGTGTGCGGAAGCAATTCCACCACACCGCTCGTAAACTCGCGGGTGTGGCGGAATTGGCAGACGCGCAAGATTTAGGATCTTGTGTTAATTCGTGCAGGTTCGACCCCTGTCACCCGCACCAAAACCAACAGGAAGGCTTAACGCCTTCCTGTTGGTTTTTATGTAGTTGTACTGGCGAAGAACCTCTTGTTGTTGCATTGCAACAGCAATTATTTGCGCGCTACCACAGCATTTTATTTTATCTTCAAATTACGCGCGCAAATGTAGGTTCAGACCCCTGTCACCCACACCACAAAAGGCGGTATGCTTTCGCATACCGCCTTTTCGGTTTTATGTCGCAGAGGCTAGTACCACACGTACAATCCGATCAAGTTATTCTTGATACAATCTGACAATTCCAAGCAGAATCTCAACCGCTTTATCCATTCCCTCAACGGTAATATGCTCGTATGGACCGTGGAAGGCATAGCCGCCCGTACCAAGGTTGGGACAGGGCAATCCCTCAAAGGATAGTCTCGCACCATCCGTTCCTCCTCTGATAGGCTTGATGATGGGCTCAAGTCCTGCCTCAAGTACTGCCTGCTTTGCGGTTTCAACAACGTGGAAGCAGGGACGGATCTTATCTTCCATATTTCTGTACTGCTCCTTAAGCGTAAGGGTAACCGTTCCCTCTCCGTAGGCTGCATTGATTTGCTTTTCAATTTGACGTGCTATCTCACAGCGCCTTGCGAAGGATTCCGCGGAGT
>JAGBRZ010000161.1 GCA_017632155.1 Clostridia bacterium | reverse complement strand
CTCATATCCTTGCCCTTCTTCTGCGTTTCGCGGATGCGCCGTCTTGCGGTAGCATACGCTTTGATTATTCAGCGTATTGAGCGCACCAGTCTTTTCCTCTTGAATCAATATTCCTTTACCCCCCCCCGCGCATCCTGCGCGTTCTTGAAAACTGATTGCCTTTTCAATCATTTTCCTCAACCTCAAATTTGCATATATTGCACAAACAAGCGGGCGCACCGCCGTGTGTCGTCGATAACGTCGGTGACAAATCGTATTGCACCGAGCAAGAGCTCTTTCCCGCGCCTTGATCTATCGCAAGCACCGCGTTTCGTCCGCTTGACATTCCGCAGTTGACTCCGAGCGTGCTTGACACGTCTCCGGTAACGGCGGCGTTGTAGCCGTCAACGCCGATCTGTCTGTCTGTCTGTCTGTCTACGGCATCGACAATCATCGGCACATATCCTCCGCCTTCTCCCGCAGATGCAGGAAGAGCGGTTGATATTCCGTCTTTTCTTATGGTTGCGTGGTTTTGGTTGCTTTCAAGCAAAATCGGCTCTTCGCGCTTGTCAATAACGCCGCAAGTATATCCCGGTCTTGTACCGTTGCACAGCGTTGTGCTTGTTTCGTCGTAGGTGCGCACGTTTTCGGGGCGAAAACCGAGGGGGAAACCGACAACACAAGCATCGTCAGACTTGAGCGTTGGACTTGCCTCTTTGGTATACCCTATACCGCGCGTTTTTGCGCTGTTCCGCGAGAAGAACGCTGCCGCGCCTATCTCTTCTCTCTCTCGATCTGCGCCGCTAACGCTTCCGAAAGTTGCGCCGGAAGTTCCTTCCCCCGATTTTGCGCTCGGTTCAAAACCCCTTGACACGCTACCGCCGAAAGGTTGTACCTCGGATCGGGATTGCTCTCCAGTATCTCCGATAGGCGGGTACGGTTCTCCTGCCTCGGTCGTTCGCCCGTATTGAGGGTCAAACAATATCCACGGTGCTGTGTATCCCCCGAAGTCAGCCAGTACGCAGACTCTTTTCCGTCTCTGTGGTACACCGTGGTACTGTGCATCGTGCTGCCGCCAAGCCACGGAAAAGGGTGTTCCGTCATCTCCCACACCGCAGATTGATCCGAATTTGCTCCACCCCGCTTGAGGCACAGAAATATCGGGTACTTCTTTGACGACAACGCCGACGAGTTCTTGCAAGACCGCCGCGAAATCGTTTCCCTTGTTGGAGGAGAAAATTCCGGGGACATTTTCGTAGACGGCGTATCTACATTGAATAGATGTATCTGTTCTACCGTTTCGTATGCTCTCATTTCGCATCTCCTTGATTATTCTGATTGCTTCAAAGAAAAGACCGCTTCTTGTTGTTTCTTCGTCGCCGCGATCTTCGTGTTTCATCCCCGCGCGCTTTCCCGCCACAGAAATATCTTGACCCCTAACAGGGTGCGCCAAAAGTTATAACGTCCACGGCTTCAATTTCGGCACCGCGAATTTTCGTTACATCCCCTAAATGCTTCACCCTAAATCACCCCCCTTTCAACCGTACTCGTCCCACAAATCCTTTACGGACTTGTGCGAACGCAGTACGACTTTTTCGTATACGATAACGCAGACCGGGTACACGACAAGCGCAAGCGCAAGCAGTATCGCGGCAATTATGCCGATTGTCAGTATTCCGTCCATTGTCTGCTGATCCTCCTCGCCGCCCTTCTTGCGCGGCGTTCTTCCTTGCGTATGCGGCGCAGTTCTTTCGGGTACGCCTTTGCGATGCTCCGCATTATCGGTCGGTGTTCTTTGTCTTTCAGATTGATTTTCACGACGCGACGTACCCCCTTTCCCAATCGGCAAGCTCGCGCGGAAGTACCTTTCCCCTGCCGAGCGACAGTTTGCCGCCGTGCATCAAGGCGATCTCCCGCACGATCTGCTGCGCCTTGCGCTCACCGCAGGAGTACAGCGCTTGTATGTCGGTCGTCGTGTAAAAGCGCTTTTCTTCGTTCATGTGCGTTCCTTCCTTTCGTTATACCTTTTCAAGACCGTCAAGACCGACAAGATAGCACGGATAATACGAGTCATCGGGACGAACCGTAATATACGCCTTTCCTTCCGCAATATACATAACGGTATAAATTTCCGCCAGTTCATACACTCCGCAGTCGAAACCCATACCGTCATTAAACGCATAACGAATTTTGTGAGTGTCATCGTGAACATGAACTGAAACCCAAGTGTAATCGGTAGTGAAAACCTCTCCGGTATCGACAACCTTTACCTTGTCGCCCACCTTGATCGGCTCTTCGGCTTCGGCTTCGGTGTCGAGATCGAGATCAAAGCAGTTTTCGTCTACTTCGGGCGAAAAACCATTTTTTTCCACGACAATGTATGGGTACGTATGGATTTCTTTAACGACGCCTTTCCATCCTTCCTTTGTGATGGCATACACGCCATTTGCTTTTTTGTTTCCGATGACCTTGTCGCCGACCTTGAACTTTCTCGTCGGCTCGGTCAGACGCCCAAGCGCGAGCTTTGCGCCAGTATAGAAGTCGTACTCGTCGTCTTTACTGCACGTCGCCTTTGCAGTTTTCCCTGTATCCTTGTCAAGCGCGATTGTGTCGTCCCCCTTGCGGTAAATGACGATCGCTGTGTTCTTACTCGGTTTCTTTTCTTTCTTTTCTTTGACAAGCTCAAGACCGCGCTCGTCCCAAACGCAACCGCGATTTTTCAAGTGACAGCCATATCTGTCGCCGCCAAAGGACTCACTTTCTATTATAGTATCCT
>JAGBRZ010000160.1 GCA_017632155.1 Clostridia bacterium | reverse complement strand
GGGTCAAGTCATCCCTTCACAGAACACGCGAAAAGCTCGCAGACGAACTAAAAAAGGAAGGGGTGACAATATGATTACCAAAACAGAACAGGTTGACCGTCTGCTTGACGCCATAGGACTTATCGGCGACGATATCATAGCCGAATCCTCGGGCGTATCAAATATCCTTCCGATCTCTTCAAAGCTCAAGCTCAACATGATCATAATGCGCCGACTTCTCGCCGCGGCTCTGTGTCTGATACTCATAAGCGCGCTAACGCCCCTCTCGGTATACGTCTTCAACAACTATATCGCACCCGCATTCAGTCACGATGAAACCACCGAACAAACAGATCCCCCCGAGACCGTCGGCGAAGATGATACTCAATACTCTCTCGAAATTCCGGAAGGCTACAGCGTTACCTATTCGGTCGGATTTGAAATGCTGACTTCCGCTGCTGACGGAAGTACCAAGACGATGGCAAAAGCCGGAGTAGCTCTTCTCTCCTCTGTGGAAAACGGAGTTCCCGCCATATTCGTCGAGATCAGGACTTATGACGGCAAATCGGTCACCGACACTCTGCTTGAACGTGGCCGCGGGATGGTCTTACTGAGCAAAGATGCATCCGAGCTGTTCGTATTCAACACTGAAATCACCGACGATTCAAATTTGGACGGATATGCGCAAATCATCAAGTACACCGTAATAGACGGAGAGTTTTACGAGTCCATCGAATTTCTTAAAAGAATAACCCGATTCAGACTCTTCTCGGACAAGACCCTCGAAGACTCGCGCGTTGATACCTACAATATGTTCGTTGATTTTTCTGAGGAGCTCGAACGGCAGGACGGTGCTCGCATCATTCTTGACTACTACACGACCGACACACCGGTTCTTTACGCTCCCTCCGCCAACGTAATTGCTCCCGATATCATCGAGGACAGAAAAAACGGTAAAACGATATGGACAATCGACCGCATCGCCGAAGTGAACGGTTTTGTTAAGAAGGAAGTGGAGCTTCCCGAGAATTACAAAACATACGAGACCGACGACGGCTGGCTCATCAGCGGTATGAGTGCCGAGCCGGGTCTTTACCGCGTCGTCGGATGCACCGAAAAAATTGGCAAAACAGCAACCGTACCGACAAAATTCAACGGCTACGACGTCATTATTCTTGAACACGGTGCCCTGCAAAACTGTCGTGCGGAAACGCTTATCATTCCCGTAGGTCTCGAACGAGTTGAGCTCCAGAACTGGGGCGACTCGATCAAAAAACTGATTATTGAATGTGATGACGGAACGACCTTTGCAAACAAATGCTTTATGGGTCAGCCGCTCGAGGAAGTTATCTTTACGGGTAACAAGACCGTCATAGAACGTGAGCTGTTCTATCTCTGCAGTGAGCTCAAAAAGGTTACTCTGCCCGAAACGCTCAAGACGGTATCAAGAACCGCGTTCCAAGGCTGCACGTCGCTTCAAAACGTTGATCTTCCGAACGGTATAACGACGATTGAAAAAAGCGCGTTCGCCGGTTGCCGATCATTCACACGGATAGTTCTCCCCGCTTCGCTCGAAAGCATAGGAGAAGATGCCTTCTCGTTTTGCGATTCTGTCACGTCTATCGAGATTTACGCCAAGCTCGATACCCTTCCGACAGGTGTTTTCAACCGTCACGCCTGCGAAACCTTTACCGTACCCGAAGGTATCAGAATCGTCGAGGAGGGCACGGTTCAAAGCCCCGGCTTGAAATATCTGTATCTGCCAAGTACACTCGAAAAGATCATCACCTATAACCTCGATACCCCCACCTCCTCACTTGAAGCCATCTACTACAACGGCACGATGGAGCAATGGAACAAAGTGACCAAGCCTAAGCTCTACGCTCCCGAATACAACGAATACACTGTATATTGCACCGACGGCGAGATAGTTATGTTCCCCGGCGGATTGCCTATGGATTAAAGGAGAAAGAAATGAAAAGAAATTTGCTGATCAGTATTATAATCGCAGTACTTCTCTGCGCTATGTTGTCTTCCTGCGTCAATACCGGGATTCCTGAAGTAACCTCGGGTACTCCCGAAGAAGAAACAAAGATACCGGTCTTTGAAACCGAGCCGGAACCTGAGACCACCGTTCCTCCGGAAGAAACAACCGAACCTCCGCACTCGGATCACGTTTACGAAAACGGAAGCTGCACCGAATGCGGTGCTTCGGATGATCTTTCATACACAGTAGATCACGAATCTAAAACAGCCGCTCTCGTCAGCGCAAACGCCTGCAAAAACGAAAAAATTGTCGTTGCTGAATACTACAAGGGCTATCCCGTAACCTCGATCACACAGCGCGCCTTCAACCTCTGCGAGAACGTAAATGAGATCGTTATTCCCGACACAATGCAGAACCTTGCAGATCAGACCTTTGCTAACTGCAAGGCGGAAACGATAATTCTCGGCAACGGTATCAAGGAGATCCCCGCCTGCGCATTTATGGACGCCCTGCAGCTCAAACGGGTAGTCGTGGGCAATTCGCTTGAAGCAATAGGCGGCTCAGCTTTTCTCGACTGTGAATCACTCGTTGAGATCGAGCTGCCCGATACAGTCACCGTAATCGTTGATAATGCTTTTGCTAACTGCCGTTCACTTGAGTATTTCAGGATCCCCAAGGGAGTGACGGAGCTGTATTTCGCCACCTTCTCGAACTGTCACAGTCTGAAGGAGGTCGTTTTCCACAGCGGAATAAAATCCATTGATTACTGCGTATTCAAAGATTGTTCTTCTCTCGAAAAGCTCACCGACTTTCCCGTCGGGATCGAGTATATGGCTTTCGATGCATTCGAAGGTGCTCCCTTCAAACGGACCGAATACAGCGGATGCCTCTATATCGGAAGCGAGAGCCACCCCTACACCGTTATCGAATCCTACGGCACTCCCGATGCGGAAAGCATCACACTCCATCCCGAAACGAGGGTAATTGCCGAAAAAGCCTTCAAGGGCGCAAAGTTTACTGAGATAATCATTCCAAACAAAGTAAAATATATCGGTATTTCCGCGTTCGAGACATGTTATAAGATCACGAGCGTTACTCTTCCGAACAGCGTGAAATACCTCGGCGAGCGCGCGTTTTACCATTGCACGAACCTTGAGAGCGTGACTCTGTCCGAGTCCATAACCGAGCTGTATTACTCTGCTTTTGAGGGATGTAAGAAGCTCAAAGAACTGAAGATCCCCGATTCTGTAACCAAGATCGGGGAGAAGGTATTCGACAAATGCGAGTCGCTTGCGGTATTATATATTCCGGGCAGCGTCACGGAGCTCAACTTCTCCTTCAACAAGACCGGAATAGATAAGATATACTATTCCGGAACGCTTGCAAAATGGATGGAGATCCAAGGAAATCTCGCGGGCTACGGCGGATTTACCGTCTATTGCTCGGACGGCGAGAAGGTTTATTAAAAAAGTCCCGAGATCCAATAAATAACGCCATAGAGCGTTCCGGCGGCGGTGCCGTAGAGCAATACGGGACCCGCTACGGTGAATATGCCCGCGCCGAGACCGAGGATGAAGCCTTCGCTTTTCGAATCAATCGCGGCGGATACAACAGAGTTTGCAAAGCCCGTGATCGGCACGAGAGTGCCGGCTCCCGCCACTCTTGCTATATTGTCGAAAATACTGAGAGCGGTAAGAATCGCCGCCGCGGCAACGAGGATGACGGATGTCAGAAGTCCCGCGTCCTCCTTGACAAGACCGAGGCTTTTCCACAAGCTTGTCAGCCCCTGTGCCGCCGCGCAGATGAGTCCGCCTATAAGAAAAGCGCGCAGAGTATCAGCTACTACGGGGGATTTCGGCGCGTGGGCATCGGCGTATTTCGGATATTCCTTCTTTCCGATATTCATTTTTGACTCCTTTTTTGAAAAAAGTATTTACAAGAGGCGAGAAATAGGTTATAATAATAGTAATGTAATTTTACGGGGGTATCAATATGTCTAATTCGTGGAATGAATTTTGCGACGGCGCGGGCAGATTTCTCGACAAGCTGGCGGGTGAAGCTGTAAGGCTGACCGACGCCGCAGGTATGCAGATAAGACTTGAAAACATCAAAAGCCGACTTGAAAAAGAATACGCCACTCTCGGCAAGTTGACCTATGCAAAGCTAAACGGCGGTCAAGACAATGCCGAACAGATCGAAGCATCCCTCTCGCGAATCGCCGAGCTCCGCCGTGCAGAAAAGGAGATCGAGCGCGATATCGAGGAAGCAAAAGCCGAAAAGGAAGCGCAGAAGGAAGCCGATAAAGCCGCTAAGAAGGCAAAATAATATTATATTCCTCGGACGCAAACGTCCGAGGAATATTTTTTAGAGATAGGTTTTGTACTTCTCTACTGCTCTTTCCTCAAAGTCGAGGGCTTCCTTAGCAAGGGTGAGGACCTCACCCGAGATACCGACTTCCTCTGCTTCACCGATGTCGCGGTAAAGCTCTGTGACGCCCATTGTGAGTCCTTGGATCATCATTTCGGCAAGATGCTCGCTTGTGGAATCGGTCGCGGTGTTCATTACCATACCGATCTTCGCGCCGGCTTTGGTGAACATATTCTCTTCCTTGGGAGTAATTCCCGCCTCGATCATCACCTTCGCGGTGCGCGAAGCAAGTCCCTCGAAGCCGTCGATCGTCTTTGTCATCTCCGCACGGAGATCGGGATCCTTGACTCTGCCGAGAATATCGGTGGTCGAGGTAGTGCCCATTTTGAGATTTTTGTAAAGATCGTCGAGCAACTGTGCCCTCGTGATCTTCGTTTTAACCTGAGGCATTTTTGCGCTCCTTTGAATTTTGATTTGACTATGTTGTCAATCTTTATTGTTTCCGAAAACACAAAAAATATGCAAAACAAAAAAGTGCCG
>JAGBRZ010000019.1 GCA_017632155.1 Clostridia bacterium | reverse complement strand
TGTACCATCAAATTTCGTAACTGTTCTACCTTATCCTGTTCTTTTTCCACACATTCCTTCACCGCAGTCACAACATCCTCCTCCAAGGCATCCATAGGACAAACCACCTCTTCCCCTGTTTCAAGCGACTTCGCCAATGCTGTTTGGATCGCCTTCAACTGGTACCCTTTTTCTTTCAATTCCTTCACCTGACGGAAAATCCGGATATGTACGTCCGTGTAATACCTGTGCCCCATTTCATTCCGAGGACTTACCATTTCCAACTCCTCCTCCCAGTATCGAAGCACATGCGGTTCTACATCAATCATTTTTGCCGCATCGGAAATGATCGGCGTTTTTTCGTCTTTAAGATAGCTCTCGGATCCTAAAAAAACATCAACGTTTTCTTTCATAAGTGAAAGCAACTTAAAAATCTCAGCATAACTTTTTTCCATTCCGTCTTTTGGGTTTATGGAGCGTCTGTTATGAAACGGAGCGGCGCATATCGCCTTAACGGAAATCTTATCTTTAGATTTCATCATATAAGAAATAGCAAACTGATCGTCGATCTCGTTGTACGCATCGGTGTCCAAAACCACGTCTATTTTCCCCGACGGAACGGTTAAATTTTTCATTCTCTGCTCATGATTCATTTTATTTAGCCTTTCTTTTTCTGTAATTTAGCGGAGTCGTACCGTATTTTTCTTTAAATATCTTTCTAAAGAAGCTCGCATTTTCATACACGAACCAAAATTTAAAATTTTCAACTGCGTCACCTCTTATTTATCTCATTATAGCAGAAAGAAAAAGCAAAAACAAGTTCTTATTTAAACAAAAAACAGACCAAATCAAGCATTTTTGCTTTCAAAATACTATTCATCAGAATATTTTGAAAGTCAACGCTAAATATAAATAAAAAGTGAAAAATGAAGATTTGCGAAGCAAATCAACCTCACTTCTTCACTATTCACTCTTACCTATTACTTCAAAAATCCTGAATGCGAATTTTAGTGAAAAGTGAAGAGTGAAGAGGTAAAAAGTAAAAATCCTGAACGCTTTCGCATTCAGGATTTTTTGGGCGGCCCCAACAAATTTGAACCTTTATAGGAAGCGAATATCTCAAGAATTAAATAAGATTATTTATCAGTTCCTCATAATAATCGTTTTCATACTTTTTGACAACAAACTTATGAATACCGTTTGGATTCGCCTTAAAATAATTGGCACCCGTTTGTTCATTAACAGAAGCTGTTCCGCTAACCGTTCGGTAACCTGCCTTCTCTTCGTCGCCGATCAGTGCCATAAGAACCAGCATTGGATCCCACGAGTGCCTACCGTTTTTAGAACCATGGTCACAAAGAACTTTATACAAGTGATCGTCCTCTTTCAAATTTCCCCCGGTAATTACACCATATCCGATCTCCCAGCCAAGAAAAGTGACAGGTATCGGACAAAGCTTACAGAACTCCTTACCCGCTACACGCGAACGCGAGTTGCGGCAAAAATTATTTTCTTTTTCTCCGTCGGCATCCCACTTACCTGCCATCACCCAAAATTTCGATACCTTCTCGGAAACAAGTTCTAAACCGCTTTTTTCGGAAATATCATCTGCACAACTTTTGAGTAAATTGGCAAGAACCTGAGGATACCCTATTTCTATTATATCCAATTTGCCTTTTTCAGAGGCAAGAATTCTTCTGTAAAGGCGAACAGCATCTTCGGCGTCCGAATTGAGAACATCGGGGCAAAAAGCTTCAGCCAATCTTTTTTGATACGGAGGATTCCCACCAAAATCTGTAGCATTCAAATCTATACCAACAGGGATATCCGCAACACCTTCTGCTTTTAAGAATCCTTTTAGTGAAGAGATAGAATATTCCATGCACGCATTGACACCAATGCCCAAAAGCAGGATCGCTTTATCCTTTATTGCGCGACATATCAAGCGCAAAGCAACAGCATCATCGCAATCTGTCCACCAGTCTGTTCCCAAAATTATTTTTCTCATCATAAAGAATCCCCTTTGCATACTCTCTTTTCATTCAATAAAGATTTACCCTTATCTTCGGTTATATATTCAGACACAGTAAGTAACTAATTTTTCTTCGCAAGCCAACAGATAGGCAACTCAAATTGATCGTCTATCTCATTGTAAGCGTCCGTGTCCAAAACAATGTCTACTTTTCCTGTCGGAACCGATAGATTTTTGATCCTCTGTTCATTTGCCGTATTGATTTCTCCTTGCTTTTCTGTAATTTAACGGAGTAGTTCCGTATTTCTTTTTAAATATGCTACGGAAAAAGCTTTCATTTTCATAACCTACGTAATTGATGATTTCACTGACCGACAGATCGGTTTGTAAAAGCATCTGCGCCGCAATATCGCATCTTTTGCTCTGTAAAAGCGCTGAATAGGATTCCCCTGTAAAAGTTTTCACCAAAGCACCGGTATAGACTACAGAAAAATTCAGAAGCTTGGCTAACTCTTCTAGTGAGCCGTCCCTAATATGCTCTGCAACATAGAGTTCAATCTGCCTCCGAATAAGCTCCCGCTTGTGATTGCTTTGGTTTTCTTTCAAGGATTCAAGGTTTTTGATAACCTCGTTTTTCCACGGGATCGACGGCGCGGCACCCTTCCTCGAAACCGAAATCGCCGCCGCAGCGCTTGCTGTTTTCAAAGCTTCCGAGACACCGATCCCCGACGATATCCCGGCAACGAAATACCCCGTAAACGTATCTCCTGCTGCAGTAGTATCCACAATGTCTGTTAAAAAAGCCGCTTGTCGAATTTGCTGCTCGCGATCAATATAAATGCTTCCTTTGTCTCCAAGTGTAAGTACTACCTTTAAATCAGAGTATCTTTTTTTAAAAAACGCAAGAGCTTCCTCCGGAATCTCACAACCGGATATTTCTTGCGCCTCCACCTCATTCAAGATCATATATGAAAGCATTCCAAAATCAAGTTGCTTTATTTTTTCATTGAACGGTGATGGGTTGAAAACAATACACATATGCTTTTCATATGCTTTTCTTATAATATAAGGAACGTTACTGATTTCATTTTGTAATAATAAAATGTCTCCGGCATCAAAGTTTTCAAGCACGGAATCTATGAAGTGCTCGGATATCATTTCATTGGAACCGGCATAAAGAAAGATGGAATTATCTCCCTTAGCGCTTACTTGAATGATAGCATGACCGTTTTTCGAGTCCACCTTGCGAATGTAAGACACGTCTACTCCGCTTTTGGTCAAAAGTTCTGTCAGCATATCGCCGTCGTTGCCAACACATCCTGCGTGATATACGGTCGTTCCCGCGCGAGCGATCGCGATGGATTGATTCAAACCCTTTCCTCCGGGAAAGATTTCCAACTTGTACGTTGATTGCGTCTCGCCAACCCGAACGATGTGATCCATAGAATATACATAATCTATATTACACGAACCAAAATTCAAAATTTTCAACTGTACCCCCCCAATTCAATCATATTATAGCAAAACAAAAAATAAAAAACAAGCTCTTTTTTTAATCAAAAACAGACCAAACTAAATATTTTCTTCGTTTTCGATACGCTATATATCAGAATATTGTCGAGGGTTCAAGTCCCGATAGTTCGCAAGGAGTTGTCACAAAATAATTTCTTAAATTTTTGCCCTAAAAACCAAAAAAGCCCTTGAAAATCAAGGACTTTCGGCTGGAGTTGTCAAATTGACATCCAAAACTGGACTCGTAGTACAAAACTGTAACTCGAAATATTGACTGAAGCATCGCCTAACGGCGATATGAAGCACTTGCTACGCTCGTATGATGCGTTTGCTTCGCAAAC
>JAGBRZ010000018.1 GCA_017632155.1 Clostridia bacterium | reverse complement strand
CGCAATGCAGGGGTGAAGGGGGCGCAGCCCCCTTCAAAAGAAACGATGTCATCCTGAGGCGGCGCCCGCAGGCTGCCTGCGCCCGGTAGGTCTGTCGGTTTTTCGAAGGAAAATGGAGGCGTAAGCCGAGAAGACAGACCTACAGTTTGCCGAAGGCAAACATTGGATCATCGTGACGCGCAAATTGTTCTTTGCGCGTCGCGGTGCTGGCGAAGTGGTCTGTACTGCACCAAAAACTAAATATATATGAAAACGTAAAATCACTGTGTAGTTTCAAAATTACACAGTGATTTCGTTTATGTTGACTTTAGAATGTGCGAACAAAACACTTTGTCAAAATTATACGGAAATTTACTGCAGACTTCATCGTTATGGCACCGCGCTGACCGATGAACAACTCGGACAGCACGAGATCCTTCGTCGCATACGCCTGCGGGCGCTCCTCAGGATGACAACGTTTTTCTTGCAGGGGGCTTCGCCCCCTGCACCCCTATTAGAAATTGCGAACACAGTTGCTTGACCATTATTGTGCAATTTGACATATTGTTTTTCCATAAACAAGTTTGTCAGCAGCCTGAAACTTCCCGAACCGTAAAACGGTTCGGGAAGTTTGCTTTATCCTCCGGGGAACCAAGCCCTGAGGGGATAGATCGCAAGGTGCTCGTAAGGTGCTTCTTCTTGCGAAAGAAGTGCCTCGCGGGCGTCAAATTCCTCTTTTGTGACCTTTTTGTCATCAACAAAGTAGGATATGCTTCCGTCGTCGGCTGTTTCTCTTCGGGTCAATTCGTGGTAAACGTATTTTGTGCCGTCAAAGCTCAGCCTTGCCGTGCCGTAAGTCATTCCCGCGTTCGAGATGAAATTGAAGCTTCCGTCGGTTTTGAGATCAAGAAGCGATCTGAAATCGAACAAATATCCGTAAACTTTGCCCTCAAATTCGCGCAGAACGATCTCATATTGCATCGAGGAAAGGATAAGCTCCGCCTTTCCGTCTCCGTCAAGATCGCAAACGGCGTAACCGAAAGAGCCCGTCTCCGCGGTCGGGTAATCAAGGACGGTATCCTTGAAATACCCTTCCGATTCGTAATCGAATTGGCGGATATAGGTCGTTTCGTTGAGAAGAACCTTGAGAAGGGAATCGGGTATGTCGGGATAGGTCAGTTTTGGCACAGAGATTTCACCCGTGTAGCGGTCGATGTAGATTCTGTCCACGATCACTTCATCGGGGCGAACGAGGAGATACATTTCGTCGCTTGCATAGCAGACGAAATAGCCGCTTTCTATCGGCGACCAATACTGACGCGCAAGCTCGGTAGCCTCGTCATAGGACATCGGCTCCGCTAAAACATCTCCGTCGGAGCAATGGATGACGGTGAAGGGACAGCCATCGTTCCATCCGTCCTGTTTCTCTATAGCATTCCATTCCGCTACGGTTCCCTTATAATTGAGCTTTACAAGATTCGTGCATCCGACAAAAGCGTAGTATCCAAACTTTGTTATACTCTTTGGCAGTGTAAGTTCGGTCAGGAGTTCACAGCCGAAGAAGACCTCGCTTCCGATATAATCCACGGTAGAAGGTATCGAAATGTTCTTCAGCTTTATACATCCCGAAAAAGCTTCGTGCCAGAATTTTTCAAGACCTTCCGCGGGCAGAGTTACACTTTCAAGATTTGTGCAGCCCAAGAATGCGTAGTTACCAATACTTTTTACGCTCTCGGGAATAACTATGCTGACAAGAGAAGTACATCCCTCAAAGAGAGATTCATCAACTTTATTAATACCAATAGGCAGGTTTATCTCTCTCAAAGAGGTACAGTTCATGAATGTGCCAACGCTTATTGTCGTTATCCCGCTTCCTATCTTTACAGTTTCAAGAGAGGTACAATCAGCAAAAGACAATTCGTAAATGGTAGTAACGCTGTTGGGAATAGTGATACTCCGGAGCGCGGTACATGATCCGAATGAGCTTGATATCGTTTGCAATCCTTCCGAGAGCGTGACTTCCTTTAGCGAATAGCAGCAAACAAAGGCTTGGTCGGCTATCCACGTTACAGTACCGGGAATTTCGATGTGAGTCAGCCATTGACAGCCGGAAAAAGCCTGCTTACCTATGATAGTAACGCTTCCATCGTCCGGAATGCTGCATCCCTTGAAGCCGCGGAGCAACTTTTTTTCTTCCCTGTCTATAAGGCAATTATTCTTGACGTAATATCTCTTGTTGCCCTCAGCAACGCTTATTTCCGCAAGAGCATCAAGAAACATGAATGCATGATCAAATATTTCGGTCACGCTTGACGGGATAGTAATCTTTTCAAGGTTTTTACATCTGTTAAAGGCGCCGTATCTTATTGCTGTCACTCCTTCAGGAATGGTAATGCTCTTGACATGATCGGCATAAAGAAAAGAATCTTCGTATATCTCGGTTACCGGAACGCCGTTATAAACCGATGCAACTGTTACATCAGCGTCGGTACACGTACCGATTCCCAAAAGCACGGCGTGATCGCCCTCAATTCGGTATTCAAGCCCGCGCGAGCCGTCGTATTCGATGATCAGATTGACGTCACCGTCGGAACAATGGATGACGGTGAAGGGACAGCCATCGCTCCATTCATTTCCTTTGGCAAGCTTCAACCACTCGTTTACAGTACCGTCAAATGAAAACTTTGTAAGTGATCTGCAATTCTTGAAGGCATAATGCGATATGTCTATGCATTTTCCGGAAATAACTATGTTGTTAAGCTTGACACAATCCTCAAAGGCACTTGTATCGATACTGCCTACACCCTTCATAACGATGCTTTCAAGAGAAGTGCAACCCTTGAAGGTCTCTACGCCGAGATAATTCATACCGTCGGGCAGAACAATGGTTTTGAGAGAGGTGCAGTTTTTGAAGGTTTCAGCTTCGCCGAAATTTTTTAAGCCGGAGGGAAGAGTTATGCTTTCAAGAGAAATGCAGTTTGCGAATGCGCGTTTGTCTACAAAGGTAACACTCTCGGGGATGATAACGCTGACTATCTGCGAATTATCGTTGAAAGCATTGTAGAATATTTCCGTAACGGGTAAACCGTTATAGGTGGAAGCGACAACGATATCTGTGTCGGTACAAGTTCCTATTCCGAAAAGCGAGGCGGTTTTACCATCGTTGTTTACCTTATACTCAAGCCCGCGCGAGCCGTCGTATTCGGGTTCATCGGCATTATAAGGTGTAATTTCAACATCGCCGTTGGAGCAGTGGACTACGGTGATCGCGCTCTTTGCATTCCAATCCAAGTCCTTTTGGATCTTGTTCCATTCTGCCTTTGTGCCGAGGTAATGGAGCTCGCGCAGAGCGGAACAATCGTAAAATGCACCAAAAACGATTCTTTCGACTTCGTTTCCGATAATAACCTTTTGGAGATTGATGCAATTCATAAAGAGCCCGGTTTGAATCCATTCAAGCGACTTCGGGAGGGTGATCTCCGTAAGCGCAACACAGTTTTCAAAGGCGTCTGCGCCGATGTAAGAGATGCCGTCGTGAAGCACGACACTTTCAAGTCCCGTGCAGTTCTTGAAGGCGCGCATATCTATCGCCGTCACGCTTTCGGGAATTGTTATGCTCTTGATTCTATCATAACCTGCAAGGGCGTCCTCGCCAATCACCGTTACGGGATAGCCGTCATAGGTCGAAGCAACAACGATATTTTCATCGGTGCAAGTTCCCATTCCGGCGAGGTAATAGCTCTTGCCGTCGTCTGACATTTTATAGAGAAGTCCGCGGCTTCCGTCGTATTCTGCCTCGGGCTCGGCGGTCGTGCCCTCGTAGAGAGGAGCGGTGGTTTCAGGGTCGGTGTTGACTGTGGTTTCGGGAGCTCGCGACGTTTCGGGTGACGGAGTCTCGGGGTGAGTCAGCTCGGGGTCGGTGCCGGTGGTTTCGTCACCGATGAAGAATGCGACGATGTCGGGAAGATGGTTCGCAAGATAGGTTATTGCGGGGATGGCGGCGCTCAGAAGCAGCACGCAGGCTGCAAGCGCGAGGAATTGGCGCAGAGCCTTGCTGCGGCTCGGCTTGCCGTAAAACGCCTGACCCGTCGGGCGGGGCTTGATCTTCTCGGCGGCTTCCTCGATGAAGCGGACGTCGATGTATTCAAGTGCCTCGATCAGCCTTGCGGTTTTGTAATTCTTCTCCCGTTTCATACGATGATCCCCTCCTTTCCGAGCCTCTGCGCAAGACGCTGGCGTGTGCGCATCAAAAGCGACTTTACTTTGCTGACCGAGAAATCCATATCCTCGGCAACGTTGTTGACGCTCTCGCCGAAATAATAGCGAAGAACAAAGACCTGGCGCTCGTGCGCGGGAAGAGAAGCGAGAAAATCGTTGATGATCTCGCCCGCGCGAGAAGCCTCGAATTGCTCGGCGAGGTCCGCGGTGTCGGGAATGGTCTCAAGGAACTCGTCCCCCACCGTCAAAAAGCTCGCGCACCGCTTCCAGGTGCCCATTGCCCTCGTTTTGTTGTATGCAATATTGCGAACTATTCTTGAAATGTACGCTTTCAGGCTTTCGGGACGCTCGGGCGGAATTGCGTTCCAGAGCGCAAGCAGAACGTCGTTGACGCACTCCTCGCGATCCTCGCGGATGGCAAGAATATTCGCCGCCACCGTGTGGCAAAACGCCGAATATTTCTTCTCGATCTCGCCAAGCGCCGCCTCATCGCGATTAAAAAGCATCTCAATGATTCTTTCGTCTGTCATAAGTTCGCCTCCTTTCGTAAAGTTACCTTCACTTTACAAGTAACCAAAAAGAGCAGATCGGTTGCAGATCTTCGAGAAAAAAGTTGAAATTTTTCATATTTATTATAATATACTTGTATGTGTTTGTCAATAGTTTTTGATTTGAGGAAAAAGAAGGAAGAATTGATGTTGACAAAATAGGTGGTCTGTGCTATAATTAAGCTGACATATTTTGGGAGGTCACTATGATAATGAAGAGAATTGCTGAAAGATTTGCCGAAAGATCATATGATTTCATCGTTGTCGGCGGTGGAATGTCGGGCGTTTGTGCAGCTATCGAGGCTGCTCGCTCGGGTGCGAAGACCGCGCTCGTTCACGCTCGCCCCGTCCTTGGCGGCAACGCATCAAGCGAGGTCAGAGTACATATTTCGGGTGCAGACCACGGTATGGAAAAGCCCGATTTTGCCGAAAGCGGTCTGCTTTATGAGCTTATGCTCGAAAACAAGGCGCGCAACGAGCATTTTTCCTACTCGATCTGGGATATGATCCTCTTTGAGGCAGCAAAAAATACCGAAAACCTTACCGTTTACTATAACACAGTCCTTTATGACTGCGAGACCGAGGGTGACCGCATCACCGCCGCACTCTGCGTTCAGCAGACCACCGAGATGCGCTACCGCCTGACAGCGCCCCTCTTTGCCGACTGTACCGGAAACGGCACGCTCGGTTACTATGCGGGTGCAGAATACCGTCAGGGAAGCGAATCGAAGGTAGAAACAGGCGAGATCGATGCGCCCGAGGTGGGCAACAACGAGAGAATGGGCAACACCATCTTCTTCCGCGCTCGCAATATGGGTCATCCCGTCAAGTTCACTCCCCCCTCCTTCGCCAAGAAATACACCGAGCACGATCTGCGCTTCCGTATGCATTGCGCGAACCACAAGGTTGACTTCTCGGGCTGTAAGGATCCCGAAAAGAACGAGGCTTGCGGCGGCGTTTCCGCGCGCGGAGTCGATTACGGCTATTTCTGGATCGAGCTGATGGGCGACAAGGACGACATCATCACCGATTACGAAAACATTCGCGATGATCTTGTAGCCGCACTCTACGGTGTTTGGGATCACATCAAGAACGGCGGCAACCACGGCGCGGAGAACCACGAGCTTGAGTGGGTCGGAATGCTTCCCGGCACGCGCGAATCTCGCCGTCTGATGGGCGATTATATCCTTGACGAAACCGATATTCTCGACAACCGCATCTTCGAGGACGCGGTTGCATACGGCGGCTGGTGCGTTGACCTTCATTGCCCGCACGGTCTGCTTGATACCGACATTATGCCCTCGGGCGACTGCCGCTTCTATGACGGCGTTTACACGATTCCTTACCGTTCTTACTATTCGAAGAATATCTCCAACCTCTTTATGGCGGGCAGAAATATCTCCGCAACAAAGCTTGGTATGTGCTCGACCCGTAGCATCGGCTGTTGAGCTGTCGGCGGACAGGCTGTCGGCGCGGCTGCCGCGCTCTGCACGAAGTATTCCTGCGACCCGCGCGGGCTTGCGCCCCATATAGGCGAGCTCCAGCAGCTCCTCCTCCGCCGCGACTGCTTCATTCCCGGCTTCAAGAACGAGGACGTCCTCGACCTTGCAAGAGGCGCAACCTTCAGCGCAACCTCGCATAAGGAAAACTGCGAACCCGCGAAGGTCATCGACGGCATCTCCCGCCGACTCGGCGACGACGCTCACGGCTGGGTATCCGAAGGCATCCGCGAGGGCGGAGAAGTGCTTACAATGGCGTTTGACTCGAAAAAGGCTATCTCCGAGCTTGCGCTGACCTTTGAATCCGACTTCAATTATCCCATCCGCGTCACCATGGCACCCAAGCGTCAGGAGCAGCAGCGCCCCGGCGTTCCCGCAGAGCTTGTCAAGGATTATGACATCGTCTTCAAGTGCGGCAGCGAGGTTGTTAAGACCATCGAGATCCGCGACAATCACCAGCGTCATTGCGTTCATAAATTCGAGAAAACCGAGTGCGACAGCGTTGAATTCCGCATTTATTCGACTAACGGAAGCGAAAACGTGACTGTGTTTGAAGTCAGAGCTTACGAATAATAAGGTGAAGGCGCAAAAACCTCCCCGCGGGGAGGTTTTGCTCCTTCCGAAATGGCGGCGCTACGCTGCCCTTTCGGAGCACACAAGTGAGCTTCGCCGTCTGCGGACGGCGACTTAAGGCTCTGCCTTAAGAATTCGCCACCTTTTGAAAAAGGTGGACCAAAACTTTTCCGCTGAGTTCTGTCGGAAGTTAAAGCGTTATTGTATTTGAAGTTTTTAGATATTAATTAATCAGGAGGCTTATCCATGTCATTCAATTTTGATCCCGCAAAGGTTTGTGCCTGCGGAAAGACTCATACCACCGCCGTAGAACACGTCACCATCGAGGCGGGTGCGATCAACGCCATCCCCGGCTATGCCAAGGCATACGGCGCAAAGAAGGCGTTCATCATCGGCGATATCAATACCTATCCTCTCGCAGGTGACAAGATCACCGCTATGCTTGAGGCAGAGGGCATTTCCTGCTCCTCTTATATCTTCAAGGAAAGACGCCTTGAGCCCGATGAAAAGGCTGTCGGCTCTCTCGTTCTGCACTATGACGCAAAGAGCGACATCATCATCTCGATCGGCTCGGGAGTTATCAACGATATCAGCAAGATCATTGCATATCAGACAAACACTCCCTACGTGATCGTCGCATCCGCCGCATTTATGGATGGCTACGCTGCGGGCAGCTCTTCTATGGCTATCGACGGCGTAAAGGTGACCGTCCCCGCAAAGTCGCCCGACGTTATCATCGGTGATATCAATATCCTCAACGGTGCGCCGATTCATATGGCAAAGGCGGGACTCGGAGATATGCTGGCAAAATACGTCAGCATCTGCGAGTGGCGACTTTCGAACCTCATCAACGGCGAGTATTACTGCGAAGAGGTTGCTGAATTCACCCGTCGGTCGCTCCGCGCTTGCGTAA
The DNA here is from genome assembly GCA_017632155.1 of Clostridia bacterium. The sequence goes on along the minus strand of JAGBRZ010000018.1, from coordinate 15,797 downwards.
ACGGCGCAAAGGGACTGCTTGACCGCAACGGCGAGAGCATGAAGATGCTCTTTGAGGGACTTATCAACTGCGGCAAGGCTATGGATTATGCCGGATGTTCGCGTCCCGGCGGCGGAGTTGAGCATTATTTCTCCCATATCTGGGATATGAGAGGGCTCGATTTCGGCACTCCCACCTCCTCGCACGGTATGCAGGTCGCTCTCGGCACTCTCAACACCATCAAGTGCTATCAGGAACTCAAAAATATTACACCCAACCGCGAAAAGGCTCTTGCGTACGCGAAGAATTTTGATTTTGCCGATTGGAGCGAACAGCTTCGCACATTCGTCGGCAAGGGCGCGGAGGCTATGATCGCGCTTGAGGCAAAGGAAAAGAAATACGATCTTGGCAAGCACGCGGCAAGACTCGAGGTCATTCTTGAAAAGTGGGACGATATTCTCCGCATTATCGACGAGGAGCTTCCCTCTGTCGAGGAATTCGAGGCGATCCTTGATTCCATCGAGGCACCCAAGACCCTCGAGGAGATCGGACTCGACTCCTCCACACTCTCAATGACCCTCAAGTCCACCAAGGACATCAGAGATAAGTATGTCCTCCCCAGACTCCTCTGGGATATCGGCGAGCTTGATGAGGTTTGCGAGAAGATCTTCGGCTAACATCCAATTGTAAAACTGCGCTTTACAATTGAGGGCGCGCTTATCGCCGCCGCAAAAATCTTCGATTTTCACGGCTCCCCTCGGCGCGCGGGCTCGACCTGCTCGCCTAAAAGGTGTTTTTTCGGCGGCAAAGCCACCGAAAAAACGGATCTTATTGAATTTTGCATTATTATTCAGTGGCAAAACAGCAGAGGCTGTCACATTTTCGTGACAGCCTCTGCTGTTTTAGGTTATTTGTTTGCTTTTCTGTTTTTTATAATTCCGAGAAGCCAATAAAAAGTCGGCACAAGGCAGGCGGTGAATGTGACGGTGAAGGCGAGATCGACGATGAATTCAAGCGTCGGGATGAGCGCGCGGTAGTTCATATAAATCACTCTCGCATAATAATCCGCATCTCCGTTTGCCACAACCTCGAACCAAAATAATTGCAAAAACCACATTGCAAGATGCTTCAGCGGAATCGCAATCGCAGTAATAGCCGCAAGAACGATATGCTTTTTCTTTGAAAACTCGAACTTTTCCTTGCGATGGACGAAAACAGTCATACAAATGAAAAAAACGAGCAAGAAGAAAAAGAGTAAGGAAATAATTGTCTGAATGTCTATTCCGAGTTCGGAAAAATGTATGAGCCTCGGCAGCCACGCGTTCCAATGAGAGCCCGTAGCGTAGTAAAAGTACGCCGCGATCCAACAATACCAGGATTCAAAGCACCAAAGCGCGGCGTGTCGGAATTGCTTCAGGCAGAAGAATGCCGAAGCGCCAAAGGGAACAAAGAGAATGAATGCCGCAAGAAAATCGCCCGCAAGCAGCAAAATTAGGAAGGAGATCAGAATTCCCACGCCGAGGAAGCAGAATCCGAATCCCGTTTTCAGGCGGCTTCGCTCGCGTATCTCCGCGATGGGCACGGCGGTCGCGGGTGCGGGCTCTTCTTTAATTTCTTCAACTTTCACCTCGTCATCTTTACCGAGGATGAGCGCGTCGAGGCTGATCTCAAAAACTTCCGCCATCCTGATGAGCTTTGAAAGCTCGGGCACGGCAACGTCGGTTTCCCATTTCGAAATTGATTGGCGCGAAACGTCAAGAAGCTCGGAAAGCTCAAGCTGCGAGAGTCCACGCGCCGAGCGGTATTTATAAATTCTTTCGCCAAGTGTAGCGGATCTGTCCATTTTTTACTTTACCTTTCGTTTGATTACGAGCAAATTATATCACAAATATGCCTCGAATTCAACCACTATATGGTGGAAATCGCGCAACCGGCGTTCGCATTTGCTCCCGCAACGGCAATTTGCTTTGAAAATGTACGAAAACAGGTGCACAAATATTGATTTGATGCAAAAAAACACCCCCTCAACAATTCATTAGAGAACTTGTATGAGGAGGTGGTTTTTGTCAATAAGATGAATTTAAAGATTCAACCGATTTGAAGTTTTACTCCACAACAACAGTGGGAAGTCCGAGGAGGGAGGCGAAATACTTCATCTGCTCAACGGTTGCGTCATAGATGATGGCGCTGTGGTGGGTCGCGCCGGCGTTGCTGAGCTTCTCAAGGAACTCGGGCATGGGCACGGAGGGCTTGAACCATCCGCGAACCTTAAACTCAAATGCCTTTTCGGGCACGTCGAGCATCTCGATGGGAGAAATGAAGAGCTTGTAGCCTTCCTCGCTCTTATAAAGATTGATGAAGACAGCTTCGCCCGCACGGTAACAGCCGTAGGAAACAACGGGGTCGAGAGTGTTTTCGCCGTAGATAAAGTTGATCTTCTTCATTCCGGGCTTGCCCTTTGTAAGTGCAAGGTTATATTCGCCCATATGGCTGATGAGAAGCGAGTCGTTCTTCCAGTCGGGGCAGAAGATCTCGGCAAATGCGGTGCCGCTGAATGATTTAAGAAGAGCGCCGACGAGGGAGGCGGTGAGAATGTCGCCTTCTCCCGCGTAGCCGATGCCGCGAGCCATAGCCTTGCAAGCCTCGATGAAGGGCATTGCCTTGATGCCGCTGTCGCCGCCGATCTTGCGGAAGTTGATGGTGAAAGCGTCAAGGTTGCGCTTTTCAATGAATTTGCGAACTGCAAGGCAATCGCGAACGGTCTCGGCGTGTGCCTCGGCATCGACCGGCTCGATCTCATAGAAGAGCTCGCAGTTTTCCTTCATTTCAGCCTCAACCTCGGCATCGGTAACGGATGCTCGGAGAGAGTCGAGCTCGCCTGCCTCGGGATAAACAGCGGTTACGCCAAAGCGGGAAAGAAGAGTTTCGTCGTCGATAAGGAAGTCGCCCATACCGTCAAAGGAGCCGCCAACCGAGCCTGCGCGGCTGCCCGCGAGAGCACGTGCCGCGCCTGCGGCTTTAACGTATCCCGCAACCTTGTCGAGTACGTTCGAATGCTCGATGTGACCCGCGCAAACGGCATAAGCCTTTCCGCGCTGACGGAGCAGACTGCACATATCCATAACGCCGTGGATTCCGTGGCAGAAGCTGATCTCGGCGGGGTTCTGTGCGGGGCTGAAATCGTAGGTCTCGGTGGTATCGAGGACTATGATGGGAAGCTCGGTGCCCGCAAGAGCGTCGATCGACTCAAGCGAGGGGGAGTATGCCGCGTGCCAGGTGACGATGCAGTCCGCGCCCGCTTTCTCAAACTTTTCAACAGCCGCCGCAAATTCGGGCTTGATGCGGCAGAATTCGTTGCGAATAACCTCAAATCCGCGTGATTCGAGCTCGCAGGCGAGTCTTTCATAGAAGGGTTCAAGTCTGGGTCTGCCGACAGCACCGCTGCCGCAGTCGTCATAAAGCTTTATATAAAGAGGAAGAAAACCGATTTTAACCTTTTTCATTTTTTATTTTTCCTTTCAATTGATACCAAAATAGCGTGCGGCATTGCCGTACATCATGTCGCTGACGTCTTCCTTGGTAAGTCCGAGCTTTTCGGCGGCACGGCGGAAGGCGAGAAGTTCTTCGTAGATAAAGAGGGTGATGTCGCTCTCGTCGGTCTCGCGCATCTGTTTGTCGCCGGAAACGTCGCCGTAAAGTCCGCGCGGAACAACGTTGATATACTTTCCGCCCTCGTTGATGCGGTACATACGCATCTTGGTGTAGGGCATATCCGAGCCGTAAAGCACGCGCTTGGGTCCAACAGCCTCGATCAGCTTCTCCATTGCGTAGTCATATACGTTGGCGGAGAAATCGTAGTAAAGATTCTTGGTTTTTTTGATGACTTCAAAGGCGTCGCCGATGTCCTCGTATACGTAGGCTCTTCCAACGTGGGCGATGATGACCTTTGCGTTCGGGTATCTTTCGTCGATCTCCATCATCTGTGCGAGGTTGACGGGGTCTTTGAGTCGCATTGCGCGGGGGATGTGAAGAATGACGATGCCGCCAAGCTCGTTCATCACCTCAAGATGTTCGTGGGGAAGGAAATCGAAGATTCTGATCTCGGAGGCGGGAATGTAGGGCGCGCAATTTGCCTGATAGGGCTTGATGCCGACGTATCCCTGCGCCATCGCATTGATTATATCGCGCTTGGTGGTCTTGTAGGACGTGCAGTAAAGGCAGGTGTCGCCGTGCTTTTTGATGATTTCGGTGACGTAATCGTTGACACGGTCGAGATAGCAGGTCGGCGAGCCCATCAGCACGGGGGTGACCGTCTTGCCGGGGAAGAGGATGCGGTTGGTTTCGTAAATGTCCTCATAGGTCATATTGGGAGCAACGAGCTCCGTCCAGGAAACGCAACCCTTGCGCTCCTCGGGCTTCTTGCGCTTCATTCCGTCGGTCCAAACGTGCGCGTGCGCGTCAATTATCTTGTCGGGCAGAAAATCCGCGAGCTTTTCTTCGTAAACTTTCTTGTCGTAATCTGTAAGTTGTACTCCAAACATTTTTGTTCTCCTTATTAATTCGCTTCGTAGAGCTCGAACTCAACGATTCGGAAATAGTGCGGGTTTGCGTTGACTTCGGCGGTGACGCCGTATTTTTGATTAAAGGCGGCAACACCCGATGCATCACGGCTTCTCGGCGCGGTGAGGGCGAACATTACGAATTTCGCCTCGGCTTTCGCGAAGGAAGCGGTGATCTTGTTGGTTGTTGCATCGACCTTTTCGTATTTCAAGCCCGATGCGAGCTTTTCGCCCGACCAAGCGGTGGTCCAATTCTCACCGTCGGTGCTGACAAGAATGTCAAATCCGTCAATATCATAGGTCACGCCGCTGTTGTAGATCGAGAAGGAATCGACAAAGGCAACCTCGTCAAGCTCAAACCAGAAGCCGCAAAGATATTTGCCGTCAGCGGCAAGCTGACCTTTCGCATTGTAAAGCTGTGAGATCGAGGTGTAAGCCGCGCATTCAGCCTTCGAGAAGGACAGCTTGAAATCGGTGTAGGTCGATTTTGCGTCCTTATCGTAAACGTATTTGCCGTCGGTCTGGTTTGCGGAGTTCGAGATCGTGGAGATGCCGAAGGACTCTGTTTTGGCAAGAGATTTGCCGTAAAGAAGATTAAAGGTATATTCCTTGGTATCCTTCGCACCACAGGCGGTGCAGGCGCGTTCCTTTGTGCCCTTTGCGGTTGACGTAGCGGCAGACGCTACGCTCCATTCGCCGTAAGTATGCGGAACGGTGAGAGTTACGCTCTCCTTTTTGCCGCAAGCGGTACATTCGCGCGCTCTTTCACCCGCCTTTGTGCAAGTGGGAGTCGAAACTTCCTTCCATTCGGTGTAAGCGTGTGCCGTTGCGGGCTTGTTGCCGGCTTTGACTATGTAATCGTCGATCAACTCCTGGATTCGGAGCATTTCGGTGGGCGAGGCAAGAACGTCCTCAAACTGCGTTTCCGCCGCGCTTGTATAATAGGAAGTCGAGCGGTTGACAAAAGAGTAATCCACACCCTCCGCCGAGCGACCCGTCAGCGCACAATAGGTCATAAGCGCCTTGATGTAGCCGGTCAGATAGCTTGGGTGAACATTGTCCTTTGTGATGACAAAATCGTTCTTCGTGTATTTGAATTCCATCCCCTTGATCCTGCCGTTCCAAAGATCGGTGACAAGGTCGCCCGCGGGGATGACCGTCCAGCCGTCTGCAAGAGTCTTTTTCAGAGCCGAGCCGGTTGCGGTATTTTTGGTATCATAGTGGGTGATAATGACGGCAAAGTGAGTATCCTCGGGGAAGAGAGCGGCAAGCTGCATTACCTGATTGTAGGAATCCGAGATCGATGCGCCTCTTTGCTGGAAGATGACGAAATCCTGATCATAGAAAGGATCCATCTCCTTGCCGTTTTTGTTGCCGTAGTGATTGGGATGAAGCTCGAGCATAAGCTGATAAAGACCGTAGTCCTTGTAGCTTGTGGGGATTCCGTCTGCCGAAGCCTTATCTCTGCCGTCGGTGAAGCCCGCGCTGCCGTAGGTGAAGTTGGTGACCTTCACTTTGTCCCCGAAGGTTTCGGCGATCTTCTCAAAAACGCCCTTGTTTCTTGTGGGACTGCCGTCGTTGTTGATGACGATCTCGCCGTAATACGTCAGCGAGTTGCCTGCAAACATAATCTTTTTGCCGTCAAGCGAGGATTCCCCCGCGGGGATAGCCTCCTCAAGTTTTTCACCGCACACGGTACAGCTTGCCGCGCGTTTGCCTTCGGCGGCGCAGGTGGGAGCATTCAAGGTTTCCCACGCACCGTATGTGTGACCGGTGGGCGAGGTGTCCGTCCTTTGCACGTCACCGCAAGAGCATTTGCGCTCAAAATATCCGGGCTCTGTGCAGGTGGGGGCCTTCAATTCTTCGGTGTACTCGTGAACGTGCTCGGTGAGAGATTCGATTTCTGCCGCGGTTGTTTCGGGCTGGGTTTCGGCGACCTCTCCGTTATTGCAAGAGAAGAGGATCACAGCAAGAGAAACCAATAAAAATGCTGAAAATAATCTTTTTGTTTTCATAATTCGACTCCTTTATGGATGAGAGCGTCGCCATTCTTTGTAGGCATTGAACTTGGTTTGATAATATTCGTATAAATCGGAGGGGGAAACCTTTCGGCTGTCGGCGGATGCACGTCTTGCGGCGGTTGCAAGATCTTCTCCACTGTCCGAAGCCGCGGCAAGTATAGCGGCACCAAGGGCGGGGGAGTCGGTCTGCGTGCTTGCAAAAACGTCAAGTCCCGTGACGTCGGCGATCAGACTCTGCCAAAAAGCACTCGCGGTTGCTCCGCCTGTCATTGTGATCGAAGAAGCTCCGCTCATACCGCTCTTTTTGTATTCCTCAATGTTGAGGGCGGTTTCGAACGCCGCGCCTTCCATCAGCGCAAGCGCGAGATCGTATTTGTCGTGTCCGATCGTAAGTCCCGTGATATGCGCGCCGACGCTCTGACCAATCAGCAGTCCCGTGCCCGTTGCCGAGGGGCGGAAGAAGAGGGTATCGTTTTTGCCTTTTCGCTCCTCTGCACCCGCGGAAAGCTCGGGAATGGGGGTGTTTGTCAGCTTCGAAAGCCATTCAAAAGCCGCGCCGATGCCCGAAACGGTCGAAAGTGCGCCGTATCCGCCCGCGGGGTGGATGCAGGGGGATATCTTGCTCTCACCGAAAAGCGGAGTTTCGGTGACTCCGAAGAGCACCCAAGCCGTGCCCGTGGCGAGCATAAGCTGACCTGCTTCGACTGTTCCGCTGCCGATAGAGGCACAATACTGATCGTGCGCGCCGTTGTAAACACGGACGGACTCGGAAAGCCCCGTGAGGGCGGCGGCTTCGGCGGTAAGGGTTCCGACAAATGCACCCGAGGGGAGCGTTTTCGGTAGCTTTTCTTCGGTTAGTGCGAGATGCTCAAGGACATCCGCGCTCATTTTTTCTTCCTTTATATTATATAGACGTCGAATCGCGGCACAAGTGGGGTCTTCGACGGTCTTGCCCGTCAGCCTTTGGTTGATGAACCCAAGGGTGGAGGGGAAGGATGCCGCACTTTCGTAAATATCCGGTATGTTCTTCTTCATCCAAAGAAGCTTTGCCGCATCGGCATTCGGTTGCATACGCCATCCGTACCTCGAATAGATCAGGTCGTTGCCGAATTTTGCTTTCAGCTCCTCGCTCTCGCGTGTGGCGCGGTTGTCCATCCAGGAGTAGGCGGGGGTGAGCGTTTTTCCCGATCCGTCAAGCAAAACGGTCGCGCCGCCTTGCGCGGATACCGAAATGGCGCAGATCTCGCCAAGATCTTTGACCTTTTCGGAAATCTCACGAATGGCGCTGACTGCGGCTTCGTACCAATCGTTCGCGTTCTGCGTTGCCTCCGCGCCGCTTGCAAAAAGCTCGTAGGAGCTCTTTGCGGTCGCAACGCACTCACCTTTTTCGGTGAGAGCAAGCGCCTTCAGCGAGGTCGTACCAACGTCGATTCCTATGTAGATCTTCATCATTTTGATGCAATTTCATCGATCGCGTCGCAAATGAAGTCGATGGCGTCGCGGTCTGCAATGAGGGGCGGCTTGAAGAGAACTGCGGGCAGGCAGTTCTGCTTATAGATCTGCGCGCTTGCGTCGATGCAACGCTCGTGCAGCTCGCCCATAAACTTCTTTGCCTCATCAACGTTTTCGCAATGCAGAGCCGCAAGGAGTCCCGCGCCCTCTGCCTTTGTAAACTTCGAGGGGTATTTTTCAACGAGCGCGTTGAGTCTTTCCTCGAAATAAGCGCAATTTTGTGCGATTATTTCTCTGTTTTCAAGCGCAAACTTCATCGTTACGAGGTAGGAAAGCGACGCAAGCTCCTCCTGACCGTTGGTTACAAGCGCGCCGAACTGGTTGAGGTTATCGTATTCTGCGGTGGTGATGACCTTGCTTGCGGGGTACTCGCCGCCGGGGAAGCCCTTGCCAATGATGACGAAATCAGGGGTGAGATCGTAAAGGCGGAACTGGAACATTCCGTCATACCACATACAGGACTGAATTTCGTCCACCATTGTGGGGGTGTCGTACTCGGCGCAAAGCTCGTGCGCGCGCTTGAGGTAGGACTTTTCAAGGCGGATTCCGCCGTAGTTCATAAGAATGATCTCGTGCATAAAGCCCGCGGTTTTGTAATTGCCCGAGTTGTATTTCTTGATCTTCGCCTCAAAATCGTCGATATCGTTGATCGAAACGGGAACGACCTTGTAAATTTCGGCGTTTTCGGATTTTGCACGAATTTCGTCCCAAAGTCCGCGGAAGGTCTGAATGAGGGTGGTGGTGCCGTGGTAATTCGCGGTAACTCCGCCAACCTTGTCGCCCATCACGAAGAAAACGGGGGTCTTGCCCGCATATTTGGGCTCGGGAAATTCGGGCGAGAGCTTATAGAAGCGCGCAAGCATCATCTTGAATCCCGCCTCAACTGCGAGAGAGCCGGTTTCAAGGTTGATGACGCGGTTGAGAACCTTGGGTTCTTTTGATGCAATGACCTTTTCGATCTCGGCGGCGTTGTCCCAATCAATACCGTTGACGGATGCGATCAGCTTTTCCTCGCAAAGGCGGGTGATATGACCTCGGGTGTTGTTGTGAGTCGCGTTGGGAATGCCGAGGGCGCGTGCCTTGTCGATCAGGCGGTAGCCGGGGAAGGAGTGACCGAGGGATGCGTGATAGTGCTCGCTCTTGCCGATGAAGTAAAGCTTGCCGTCCTCGCCAATGCGGAAATATCCGCGAGCCGCAACGGGAGCAGCCTCGCGGCTTGCCGCCTTGCGGAAGGAATCGGTGGGCGCGCCGTCAGTCACGTGCGGAACGGGATCAATGACCTGCTTACCGACAAGGGAAAGCATTTCGGAATTCTTTTTCTGAACCGCTTCGGGGAAGAAATCGACCTTATCGTTTGCGATCGCCTGCGCCTCCTCAAAGCTATGCGCGCCGAGAGCCGCTTCTGCCGCCGCAACGGCGTTTGTATATTCCTTGCCGAGCAAGTCGGCAAGCGACATTTTTATATTTTTGAACATTTTTCTACCTCTTTATTTGATCTCAATTACTCTGCCCTCATTGTGCGAGAGGATAGCGGCGGTCTGGAGCTTGTGGGAAAGCTCGGTCTCCTCGGGGGTGACACAGCCGAAGGGGATCTCGATGCCCGAGAGCTCGCAAATGAATGCGCCCCACATCTGGAGTATCGAATCTGCAAAACCGAATTCGAAGATTCCGCCCGTTATCGAGGGGATCATCGGCTTGTTGCCGAGGTTGATGCGGCACCAAGCCTGCTCCTTGTCCCAACTTTGGGTGTAAAGAAACGCGCCGGGGTCGTTGGTCGAGAATTTTGCAGATGCCTCAATGCCGTAGACCTCGAGTCGCCACTCATTGGTCGAGCCGGGCGAGAGGCGGCGGGTTTCGTACATCATCGGGAAGATCGAGCCGTCTTTATCACGGACGTCGCAGAGAAGAAGTGCATTATCCCAAGTTTCGCAGGGAACTCTGCCGCCCTTGCCGTCGGGTCGCTCGGTGACGATGTTCGAAAGCTTTGCAAAAACATTGAGCGGCTTCCAACCCATACGGAAGGGGACGTGCTCGGTGTGAAGTCCAAGGTCGCCCATACAGCCGTACTCGCCATTGATCGAGAGCGTGCGCTTCCAGTTGATCGGCTTGTTCAGATCCATATCGCTCGAGTGGCAGAACGCCGAGCGCACCTCGATGATCTTGCCAAACTTACCTTCGCGGATCCATTCGATCAGCTTCTGGCAAGCGGGGTAGAAGGGGAATTCGCTCGAGCAGCGAACCATAACCTCGGGGTGCTCCTTGATTGCGTCCATGATCTCGCGGTTTGCTTCAAGATCGATGCCAAAAGGCTTCTCACCAAGCAAATGCTTGCCCGCGTTGATAATATCGATGTAGAACTGCTTGTGCAGATTGTGCGGAACGGCGCAATATACGGCGTCGATGTCGTCTTTGTCGAGAAGCTCGCGGTAGTCTGCGGTCGAGTATTTGATGCTGTCGAAATTATCGGTGAACCAAGCCCTTGCCGCCTCGTTTACGTCGGAAACGCCAACGATCTCGGGCGCGGGAATGTCTTTCGTGAGATGGCACCATCTTGCCGCCGCAGAGGCAAATTCACGGCCCATAAGTCCGCAGCCGATAACGGCAAATCTGATCTTTTTCTTATTCATTTTATTACCTCATATAGTTAATATAATTATATATTGTATTATACACGTAATTCAATCGATTGTCAATAGACTTTGAAACAAAAATTCAAAATAGTCAAAAAGTGACGGAAACATTCAAAAAATGAAGGAAATTGATCTATAATTAAAGAAATTAATAAAAGTTTCAAAATCCACTTGACAAATTCAGTCAAATGTGATAGCATAATTACAGTATGTTTTGAAAGGATACGATATGAACAAGGCGGAAATACGCGAAAAGGAAATAATGGCACTTTTGCGCGTTTCGGGGAAGGTCAGCGTCGCGGAGGCGATGGCTCTGCTCGACGTTTCGGAATCGACGGTGCGAAGGCTTTTCTCTAAGCTCGAAACAGACGGATTGGCTGTGCGGACGTATCGCGGAATCAGCATCAACGCCGTTTCGGGAATGCGCGAATCCTATTCCTTTGAAAAGAACGAGCTTTACCGCTCAAATGAAAAAATAATGATAGGCGAGGCGGCTGAAAAGCTGATAAGCGAGGGCGATACGCTTTATCTCGACTCGGGAACAACGGTCATGCGGCTCTGCTCCGCTATGGCACGCGCGGCGGTGGCAAACGGAGAAAAATATTCTACCGTCACCGTGTTTACCAATTCGCTTGCAAATCTCAATCTTCTCAAGGATTATATGAACGTCTGCCTCATCGGCGGCGAATACCGCCCGCACAGGCAGGATTTTTGCGGCTATCTCACCGACGAGGTCATCAAAAGGCTTCATTTCACCAAATGCTTTGTCGGAGCGGACGGATTTTCGGTTGCAAACGGGCTGACAGCGTCGGATTTTGATACCGCAAGGATCAACCAGCTTGTCGTTGCGGGCTCGGACAAGCGAATCTTGCTCGCCGACACCTCAAAAGCGGGCAAGGCATCGGTCATTCACTACGCACCCATCGAGTCGGTCGATACGCTCGTGACAAACAAATGGCTCGCCAACGAGGTAAAGGCGGAGCTGCTCAAAGCAAATATTAATATTATCGAGGCATAGAAAGGGAAAAATTATGTTAGTTACACTCAACGAAGTTTTAAAGGACGCAAAAAAGAACAAATACGCGGTGGGTCTTTTCAACACCGTAAATCTTGAGATGGCTGTCGGCGTTTTGGCGGCGGCTGAGGAGCTCCGCTCGCCTGTCATCATCGGCAGCGCGGAATGTCTGCTCTGCTATTCGGGGCTCGATGACCTCGCAAATATGCTTCTGCCTATGGCAAAGCGCGCGAGCGTGCCCGTAGTTCTCCATTTTGACCACGGTCTGACCGAGGAAAACGTCAAAAAGGCGATCGCGCTCGGATTTTCTTCGGTAATGTACGATTGCTCCACCCTCGGATTCGAGGAAAATCTCTCGGCAGTCAAGGCGATCTGCGATTATTCGCACTCGAAGGGCATCACCGTTGAGGCGGAGATCGGACACGTCGGAACCGATGAGATCTGCGCTCCCGCGGATGCATATACCGACCCCTACGATGCAAAGAGATTTGCCTAGTTCACGTGCTGCGACGCGCTTGCGATCGCCGTCGGCACCTCACACGGAGCTTATAAATTCAAGCCCCAGCTCGATTTCGAGCGCATTGAAAAGATCGCGTCCATGATCGATGCACCCCTGGTTCTCCACGGCGGCTCGGGTCTGACCGATGACGACTTCCGCCGCGCGATCGCCGCGGGCATCTCGAAGATCAACATCTTCACCGACATCAATATCGCCTGCGTCAAGGCGGCGCACGATGCATACACCGAGGGCAAGGGCATGACCGACGTTATGGGCGCAATGAGCGCGGCGGTCAAGGCGGCAACAATGAAGAAGATGCTTCTCTTCGGTTCGAACGGAAGGGCATAAAATCACAGCCGGATCACCGATCCGGCTGCTTTTATATTCCCAATGCAATCTTGACAAACACCTTATATAATGATATAATTATATGATAGAAAGTTGGTGTTTTCAATGAAAAGATATATTTCACTTTTGCTTTGCGCGCTGATGGTTTTCGCGCTTTTCGGATGTGCTGAAAATGCGGGCGTGGGCGTGTCGGATGGCTTTTACGGCTTCATAGATGACAGCGGAAGAAGCGTAAATCTTAAAAATCAGCCCGAAAAAGTCGCGGTGCTTTTCTCGTCCTATGCCGAAATGTGGATCTTGGCGGGCGGAGAGGTGAAGATCACCGTCGGCGAGAGCATCGAGCGCGGATTTGCCCCCAAGGGCACGCCGCTCGTTGACGCGGGCGCGGGCAAGACCATCGACCGCGAGGCGCTTCTTGCCGCAGAGCCCGATTTCGTCATCGCCTCCGCAGACATTGCCGCGCAGGCAGAGCTCGCGGCGTATCTCGACACCGTCGGCATCCCCTGCGCGCTCTTCAGGGTCGATTGCTTCGCGGACTACGAAAAAGCCATGACTCACCTTTGCGCAATTACGGGCAGAGCAGATCTTTTTGAGCAAAACGTCGCCTCTGTCGGCGCGGAGATAGAAAATCTCCTTGCCAAGGTCGACAAAACCGCCTCTCCGCGCATACTTTTCGTCCGTTGCGGCTCTTCCTACGGCGCAACAAAGGCAAAAGTAGCGGCGGAAAACTTCGTCTGCAAGATGCTCGAGGAGCTTGGCGCGGTCAATATCGCAGATGCGGCGCCCGAACTCTCGGACGGGCTCGCTCTTGAGGCGATCCTCGATGCCGATCCCGAGGTGATCTTCTTCTCAACGATGGGCAACGAGCAAAAATCGCGCGCATATATGGATTCCGTGCTCGCGGGCGATGCTTGGCAGACACTTTCGGCGGTCCGCGAGGGCAGATACGTCTATCTCGACAAAAATCTATTTCAATTCAAGCCGAATGCCAAGTGGAGCGAGGCTTACAAATTTTTAGCGGAGTATCTTTACGGTGAAAACTAAAAAAACTTTGGTGTTTCTCTCGCTCGGTGCGGCGCTGATCGCACTGATTCTGCTTTCAATACGCCTCGGAAGCGTTTTTATCGACAGGGAAAGCTTTATCTCCGCGCTTTTGCGGCACGATGGATTCGCCGCGCAAAGCGCGATCATATACACCCTTCGTCTGCCTCGAACCTGTGCGGGCATACTTGCGGGCGCGGGGCTCGGGCTTTCGGGCGTGCTACTCCAAAGCGTGACCGACAACAAAATGGCGTCCCCGGGGCTCATAGGAGTCAACTCAGGCGCAGGATTTGCCGTGATTCTTGCACTTTCTTTGCCCGCGTTTCCGATAGAACTCATTCCGATATCGGCTTTTGGCGGTGCGTTTCTTGCAACTCTTGCCATAATTGCCATCGCGGGGCGGATGGGAATGACGAAAAACACCGTCGTCCTCAGCGGAATCGCCTTTTCCGCGATACTTTCCGCGGGAATTTCACTGCTTTCCCTGCTTGATGCCGACGTGCTCGTGAACTACAACGCATTTTCGGTCGGCTCGCTCGCGGGAGTCGAGGCAAAAGGCCTCATTTTGCCCGCAATTCTGATAATTTTGTCACTCATAGCCGCCACTTTCGCGGCAAGAAGAATAAATCTCCTCGCCCTCGGCGCGCCGATAGCGTCCTCACTTGGCGTAAAAGTCAAGGCGTTGCGAGTATTTTGTATGCTCCTCGCCTCTGCGGCGGCGGGAGCGGCGGTTTCGGCGGTCGGTCTGCTCGGATTCGTCGGATTGATGGCGCCCCACATCGCGCGCGCACTCGTCGGTGCGGATGCAAGAAAACTGATCCCCTGCACAGTGCTCGTCGGCGCAGACCTTGTTCTCGCCGCAGATCTTTGCGGACGAGTCATCTTCGCACCGGGTGAAATGCCCGTCGGAGTGCTGATGGCATTGCTCGGCGCGCCCTTCTTCCTTGGAATTTTACTAACCAATTGTAAAACTTCGTTTTACAATTGAAAACCGCGCGCTTATCGCCACTTGCAAAAATCTTAGATTTTTGCAGTTCCCCTCGGCGCGCGGGCTCGCACAGCTCGCCTAAAAGGTGTTTTTTCGGTTGGCAAAGCCGCCGAAAAAACGGATTTTATTATATTTGAGTAATTATACAATTGTCTACGAAATTTTGCTGAAAGGTGGCCGCTACGATGATTAAAATTGAAAATCTTTCAGCCTTTTACGGCAAAAAACAAGTGCTTTTTGATCTCTCTTTCGAGCTCGAGCGCGGAAAGTTCACCGCCATTCTCGGCAGAAACGGCTCGGGAAAATCGAGTCTGCTCTCCTGCATCGCCTTGCAAAAGCGATATTCGGGCAAAATTCTGCTCGGCGAGCGCGACATTTCGGAGATTATGCCGCGTGAAAGAGCAAAAATGCTCTCATATCTGCCTCAAAATCTGCCGCTGACACAGTTTACGGTACTCGAAACCGTCGCTTTCGGCAGAGAGCCATATATTTCCTTCAAACTCACCGACTCGGACAATGAGATCATCGAAAAATCGATTGAAAGATGCGGAATTTCGCATCTCCGAAACAAAAAGCTGACCGAAATTTCGGGCGGCGAGCGCCAAATGGCGTACCTCGCGATGACCCTCGCGCAGGACGCCGACGTTATTATGCTCGACGAACCGACAACGTATATGGACGCCCCAAACGCAAGGGAGTTTCTCTCAACCCTCAAATCCGCGCAAAGCGAAGGCAAAACCGTCGTCGCCGTAATGCACGACCTCTCCGCCGCGGTGAAATATGCGGATAACATCATCCTCATCGACGAAGGACGGGTTATTTTCGCGGGAAGCCGCGAAGAATGTATAGAATCGGGAGAGATTGAGCGGATAATGGGAGTGGAAAAGCACTCACTTGACGACGGAAATGTGGTTTTCATTTGATTTTGTGAGGTGAAGGAGCAAAAATCTCCCCATGGGGAGATTTTACTCCTTCCGGAATGTCGGCGGGAGCCGCCATTCCGAAGCACAAGGAGAGATTTCGACCGCTGCGGCGGTCGACTTAAGAAACTTTTTTGAAAAAAGTTTCTTAAGAATCTTCCAAAAACTTTCCGCTGCTGTTGTCTATTGTTTTATTATAATTGGATAATTTCCGCTACGGCGGAAATTTACCGTCATTTTGCCGCAGCAACGGCTCTGTCGGTTTTCTGAAAGAAAACGGCGGTG